>JAFDIS010000096.1 GCA_019307945.1 Deltaproteobacteria bacterium
ATACCAACATACGCTATCTTTTTTTCCATGGGCTGCTCCTCCTTAATTAAAAGGTTTCTTTATTACTCCAGGTGTATACCACACCTGGGAGCAGCCCGTTTCATATTATCTAGTCTTACTCCTCCGGTCTCCGAGGCCTCACCTTTCCCCAATAAATACTGATCGTTCAGCATTTTAGTTCCATTCCCGTTCGGTCGGAAAGGCCCGCCCCGGGCCCTGCTCAGCCGATCATCCATGCCTGAATATCTGCTGTTTAATGGCCGATAAAACAGAGAAAATACACATTCTTCACATTTCAACTTGACACAAAGGAACTCCGACTGTAAAATATACTGATTATTCAGTATTTTACTCGCCGGACCCCGCTGTGAAAAGAGGCGAAAAAACCGAGAAACGCATCATCCAGGCAGCCCTTGAGCTTTTCGTGCGCAAGGGCTATCATGGTACTTCCATCAACGAAATCACGCAAAAGGTCGGGCTCACCAAAGGGGCCCTCTACTCCCATTTCTCCAGCAAGGGCGAACTGCTCATAAGGATCATCGAGGAATTCAAGACGCTCTTCATAGACCAGATGATCAGCACCGTCACGGAATACGAAGGTGATGCCGTGGGGAAGCTCAACTGCGCCATAAGCTTCAGTTCCAGATTCGCATTGAAGGACCTCGACCTCTGCGTGTTTCTCACCTTTCTCACCACCGAACTCAATGCGGACGTGGATTTTCAGCCGCTCCTCAAGCAGGCCTATCGCAGGTACCAGAATTTCATAAGTGATCTCATAAGGCACGGCCGGCTTCAGGGTCTTTTCAAGAGGGACCTTGATCCGGACCTTGCCGCACTGACCTTTATGGCCATCCATGACGGCGTGCTTCACCAATGGGTCCTCAACCGGGACCTTGTGGATGGTAGGCAGTATGTGAAGACTTTTCGAACCATATTCATGAAGGGTCTGGGGGCCTGACAGATACCACGGTGGCTGTTTATGAAAGATGTCGTCATAGCGAGCGCTTGCAGGACCCCTATAGGAGATTTCGGAGGCTCTCTTCGATCCGCCAAACCCATTGACCTCGCCATAACGGTCATGAGGGAGTCCCTTTCCCGGGCCGGGATGGAAAAGGAGCAGGTGAACCAGGTGATCCTGGGCAATTGTTTTGCCCCCATAGAGCAGAATATCGGTCGCGTCGCCTCCCTGCTCATGGGACTGCCCTACGAAATACCGGGATTGACCATGAACTGTGCCTGTGCATCCGTTTCCCAGGCGGTCATCACCGGCGTGAACGCCATTCGCCAGGGTCAGGCGGAGGTGGTCCTTGCAGGCGGCGTGGAGTCCATGAGCAACGCCCCCTATATTATGGAAACGGCACGGTGGGGACAGAGGCTCAGGCACGCACAGGCCACGGATCTGGTCTGGAAATCCATGCAGGAGTATCCGGTGGGCGGAGGCATGGGGCTGGCCGCCGAAAGGCTGGCTGAAAAATACAATTTCAGCCGCGAGGAGCAGGACAACTGGCCCTGGGCAGCCATCAGAGGGCCGTGGCCGCTATAAAGGAGGGACGGTTCAAGAGGGAAATCGTGCCCGTGGAAGTGGCGGCTGGGAAAAAGAAGACCGTCCTTGTAAAGACCGACGAGCAGCCCCGGGAGGACATGAGCATGGAGAACCTGGGCCGTCTCATACCGGCCTTCAAGGAAGGGGGCTCGGACACCGCGGGAAACGCCTCGGGCACCAACGACGGGGCAGCGGCCGTCATCCTGATGACGGCGCAACGGGCCGAGGATATGGGAATTCAGCCCCTGTGCACCATCCGGTCCTACTGCACAGTCGCCGTGGATCCGCATCTCGTGGGGATCGCGCCTGTCTCGGCCATTCAAAGAATCCTGAAAGATACGGGGTTCGCCCTTGGGGACATTCAGCTCTTTGAGATCAATGAGGCCTTCGCCTCCTACTACCTGTCCGTGGAAAAGGACCTGGGCCTTGACCGGGCCATCACCAATATAAACGGAAGCGGCATTTCCCCGGGGCATCCTGTGGGGTGCACCGGCTGCCGCATACTTGTAACGCTTGTCTATGAGATGGAGCGCCAGGGCCTGAATCTGGGAATCTCCTCCCTTTGCGCAGGCGGTGGAGTGGGAACGGCCATCCTGGTTGAAAGATAGAAATTTAGTGAGACTTCTCCCGCAGAGGGGAATCAGGAAGCCCGATAAAAAGGGACAAAAAAATACTCGGCGCCTAAATCCGAAGCACGAAACACGAAATACGAAAAAATTTCGAATGATAAAATTTAAAAATTTTATAAACAGCGCCATTTTAGGAACATTAAATTTAATAAATTGTAGATCATCCCAAAACTTTTAAGGTTTTTTTGTCCTTTTAATATTTTTATTTTAGAATTTGCTTCGCATTTCGAAATTCGATTTTCGTGCTTTTTAGCCTAATTTCCCCCGGATCGGTAGACCCTATCCGGGTCCTCAACCTGAGGCGGAGGGTTCAGTCTAAACTGAAGAAGGGCCGCTATGCTAAAGGTCAATAATATAGAGGTGGTTTACAACGACGTGATTCTGGTCCTCAAGGGTATTTCCCTGGAGGTCCCCGAAGGGGGGGTGGTTGCTCTCCTGGGGGCGAACGGGGCGGGCAAGACCACGACCCTCAAGGCCATATCCGGAATCCTGGACTCCGAGAACGGAGATCTCGAGGACGGTGAGATCGAGTTCATGGACGAGCCCATTCACCGCATGGACCCGGACAGGATCGTCCGGTTGGGAATCACCATGGTGCCGGAAGGAAGACGCGTGTTCGAGGACTTGAATGTGGTTGAGAACATCATGATCGGCGGCCATGTACGACGCGACCGGGCACAGGTCAGGAAGGACCTGGACATGATCTTCGACTATTTCCCCGTGCTGGCGGACAGAAAGGGACAGCTTGCCATCTTCCTCTCCGGCGGGGAACAGCAGATGCTGGTCATAGGCAGGGCCCTCATTTCAAAACCGAGGCTGATGATGCTGGATGAACCCTCTCTCGGGCTCGCACCCCTGCTCGTCAGAGAGATCTTCGGAATGCTCAAGCGTATCAACAGCGAGCAGAATACCGGCATTCTCCTTGTGGAGCAGAACGCCCGCATCGCCCTCAATTTTGCGCGCTACGGGTACATCATGGAAAACGGAAAGATCATGCTCGACGGCCCCAGGGAACTGCTCATGGAGAATGAAGACGTCAAGGAATTCTATCTCGGTGTGACCGACGAGGACAAGAAGAAGAGCTATGCGAATGTCAAACACTACAAGCGGCGAAAACGGTGGCTGTCCTGAGGCATAGGCAGACAATGGAACTCCTGGAAGTCAAAAATCTGTCCCTTCATTTCGGCGGGATCGTGGCCCTCGACGACGTGAACATTACAGTGGATCAAGGAAGCCTTCATGCCGTCATAGGGCCCAACGGGGCGGGCAAGACATCCCTTTTCAACTGCCTGAGCGGAGTCTATCACCCCACCAAAGGCGAGATCTTTCTGGAGGGAAAGAGCATCGTTGGCCTGAAGCCCGACCAGGTGGCGCGGCTGGGCGTGGCCAGGACGTTCCAGAACATAGAACTCTTCGCAAACATGAGCGTCATCGACAACCTCCTTCTCGGCCGCCACATCCACATGCGCTCAGGTCCCATCACAGGGGCCCTCTTCTATGGCAGGGCATTGGGGGAAGAGGTCAGCAACCGCCTGAAGGTGGAAGAAATCATAGATTTTCTGGAAATCGAAAAGGTGCGCAAGAGCTCGGTGGGCACCCTGCCCTACGGTATCCAGAAGAGAGTCGAGCTGGGCCGGGCCCTGGCCATGAATCCCAGGATTCTCCTCCTGGACGAGCCCGTGGCGGGCATGAACGTCGAGGAAACCGAGGATATAGCCCGATTTGTCCTGGACATCAAAGAGGAACTCGGCATCACCATCATCATGGTGGAGCACGACATGGGCGTGGTCATGGATATCGCAGACCGGATCACCGTGCTGGACTTCGGGTCCAAAATTGCCGAAGGTACGCCGGAGCAGGTTCAATCCGATCCCAAGGTCATAGAAGCCTATCTGGGACAGGAGGAATAGACCTTGAAGAGGCCCCGATGAAAGAGGACACCCTTCCAAAACTTTTTCTGAGGAACCGGAACCGCTATGGGGACAGGCAAGTGGCCCTCAGGGAAAAGGATCTGGGCATATGGCAGTGCGTCACGTGGCGGCAATACTGGGATCATGTCTGCTTCTTCGCGCTCGGCCTGAGAACCCTTGGGCTGAAACCGGGGGACAAGGTATCCGTCCTTGGGGACAATTGCCGCGAGTGGCTTTACGCAGATCTGGCCGCTCAGGGGTCTTCCGCTGTGACCGTGGGGATCTATCCCACGGATGTGGCCTCCCAGGTGAAGTACATCCTGGAGAATTCTGAAACCGTTTTCGTGGTTGTCAAGGACCAGGAGCAGGCGGACAAGGTGATGGAGGTCAAGGAGGAACTTCCCCTCCTCAAGAAAATCATCGTCATCGACATGAAGGGGATGCGCCGCTATAAGGATCCCATGATCATCAGCTTCGAGGCCGTGGAAAAACTGGGCGAGGAACTGCACTCCAAAGAGCCCGGCCTGTTCGAGGAGATGGTGCAGGGCACCCGCCCGGAAGACGTGGGCATCATCGTCTATACTTCGGGCACCACGGGCCGGCCCAAGGGCGCCATGATCACCCAGAAGAACATGATGACCATGATCCAGGGACTCTCCCAGGTGCTGGAATTCCGGGAAGGCGACTCTTTTGTGTCGGCGCTCCCTCTGTGCCACATCGCCGAGCGCATGTTTTCCCTGATCTTTCCCATGTGGGCGGGCTGCACCGTCAACTTCGCCGAAAGCGTGGCCACACTTCAGGAAGACATGAAGGAGATCTCCCCTTCCGCGTTTCTGAACGTCCCCCGGATCTGGGAGAAGATCCACTCCAATATTCACATCCGAATGCAGGATGCGGTTTTCTTCAAGCGATGGATCTTCAACGCCATGATGCCCATAGGCCGGCGGGTAGCGGAATACAAGCTCCGTTTCGAGCCGGTCCCCTTCCTGTGGAAGGTCCTCAACGGCATCGCCTACCTGCTCCTGTTCCGGTCTCTCAGGAACCAGCTGGGGCTTCTGGAGGCGCGTATACTGGTGAGCGGGGCCGCACCCCTTTCCGTGGACATCATGAAATTTTTCCATGCCATCGGACTTCCCATACGTGAATGTTACGGCATGACCGAGATGAGCGGCATCTCCTTCATGCCTAGGGACGGGGAAATTCAGGTCGGCGGCGTCGTGGGAAAAGCCATTCCGGGGGTGGAAGTCACGATTGCCGAAGACGGCGAAATCCTTCAGAGGGGGGATTCGGTCTTTGCGGGCTATTACGGAAATCCTGATGCCACGAAGGAGGCCATTCGGGACGGATGGCTCCATACGGGCGACGTAGGCGAGGTGGACGAGGAGGGGAACCTCAAGATAACGGACCGGAAAAAGGACCTCATTATCACGGCCGGAGGCAAGAACATCGCCCCTTCGGAGATCGAGAACAAACTCAAGTTCAGCCCCTTCATCAATGAGGCCATCGTCATCGGCGACCGAAGGAAATACCTGACCTGCCTCATACAGATAGAACTCCAGAATGTGGAGAACTGGGCGCAGAGAAACAAGATCGCCTATACCAATTACAAGAGCCTGGCCACCCATCCGGAGGTCTACAAGCTGATCCAGGGGGAGGTGGAAGAGGCGAACCGGCACTTTGCCAGGGTGGAGACCATCAAAAAATTCGCCATCCTGGACAAGGAACTGGACCCGGACGATCAGGAGGTGACGGCCACAATGAAGGTCAAGCGGGCCATGATCGAAAAAAAGTTCGGGGACCTCATCGAGAGCCTGTATTAGACGGGGCTCCATCGGCCCCCGTGTGAGGTCGGGGTGCTTTCAGGGTGTCGGGCACTGTCGTGAAAGCGGGAGAACAGGAATGGACGGAGGGCTTTTATTCTTTTTTCAGCTTCTCGTAAGCGGTGTCGCCGTGGGGTGCCTTTACGCCCTGGTGGCCCTGGGATTCGTTCTCATTTTAAAGGCAACGGACATCCTCAACTTCGCCCAGGGCGAGGTCATCATGATCTCCGCCTTCATCTGCTACTTTCTGGTGACCACGCTGCACCTGCCTTTCCTGGTGGCGGTTCTCATCACATGCGCCGCCGCGGGTCTCATGGGGATATTGACCGAAAGGCTTGTGCTCAGGCCCATGCTGGGGGAACCGGTGTTCGCCGTAGTCATGGTCACCATAGGCCTGAGCATCTTCCTGAGAAGCATGACCGGGATTCTGTTCGGTCACAACAACCTGGTCTTTCCTTCTCCCTTTCCAAAGGAGACGGTGAAAATGGGAGGCATCATCCTGTCCCAGACACAGATATGGATCATGATCTCCACGCTCGCACTTATCATCGCCTTCTTCCTCTTCTTCAAATACTCGCGAATGGGTCTTGCCATGAGGGGAACCGCCGACGACCAGAACGTTGCACAGCTGATGGGAATCAGCGTCAAGCGGGTGTTTGCCATGATCTGGGCCGTGTCCTTTGTGAGCGCGGCGGTTGCGGGCATTTTCCTGGCCAATGTCATGGTCATCAACCTGGGCCTGTCCTTCGTGGCAGTGAGCGCCTTTCCGGCGATCATTTTAGGCGGCCTTGAGAGCATACCCGGCGCCATCATAGGAGGTCTCGCCATAGGCATCATAGAAAACCTGGCAGGGGGATACCTGGACCAAATCATAGGGGGAGGGGTAAAGGATGTGACCCCCTTTGTGGTCCTGTTTCTCATATTGATGGTGAGGCCCTACGGGCTTTTCGGCAAAAAGGAAATCGAGAGGGTCTGACAGGGTGGCGATTCGAAGCAAGACATTCAGGGAAAGCTATTACGAGGACATAAAGCTGTTCCAGACCATCTGGATCAAGTTCTGGATGATGCTTTTTATCATCGCCTTGGTGGCCGTGCCCTTTGTGACCGATCCGTATCTGGTCTATATCATAGATATCTCCTGTATCGCTACCATTGCCGCCCTGGGCCTGAATATCCTGACCGGATTCACCGGGCAGATATCCCTGGGCCATGCGGCCTTTTTGGCCATAGGGGCCTACACCACGGCCATCTTCGCCAGCACCCTGAACATGAAATTCTGGGTCTGCCTGCCCGCCTCAGGGGTCGCCGCAGCATGTGCGGGTCTTCTGGTGGGCATTCCATGTCTTCGACTCAAAGGCCTTTACCTGGCAATGGCCACCATGTCCTTCGGGGTGGTGGTGGAATATGTCACCGTGACATGGGAGGACCTGACCCTCGGAGTCAGGGGTATCAGCGTCCCCACCCTCGATGTGTTCGGGTATGCCCTGGATTCCAACGAGAAGCTCTACTATTTTCTGGTGGCCGTAACGGCACTCGCCGTCATCGCGGCCACCAATCTTGTCAGGACCCGCGTGGGGAGGGCGTTCATCGCCATTCGCGATCGGGACATAGCCGCCGAGGTGATGGGGGTCAACCTGACCCGGTACAAAGTGCTGGCCTTCGCCATTGGGTCCTTTTATGCAGGAGTGGCCGGGGGGCTCTATGCCTATGTCATGCATTACATCCATCCCGATCATTTCACCTTTCTCCTTTCGGTGCAGTACCTGGCGATGATCATCATAGGCGGCTTGGGTTCGGTGCTGGGGTCCGTGTTCGGCGCCGTCTTCGTGACCGTGGTGCCGGAGTTCATCAAGGCCCTTGCGCAGACAATGACCCTGGTGTTCCCGGCCCTGGAGGACAAATATGACGATGCATGGAACATCGCCGCCTTTGGTCTTCTAATAATGCTCTTTCTCATCTTCGAGCCAAAAGGCCTCTCGGGCATCTGGTTAAGAATCAAGACCTGCTTCAAGAACTGGCCATACACATACTGAATTTAATATCGATAGGGTGGATTTTTATCATTGCCGAAAAATTACACTGAATTACACTGGTAGGGTTTGCTAAGGAGGCACAAGGTGCAGGGCACAAGACACAAGGTTTGGGTCTTATTCCTTAAGCCGGATGCGTGGGCCTTGAGCCGGGCTAGGAAGCGGCCCTCAAAAACCGCTTCTCTTTTTTTGAGATAAGTTTTATATATTCAAGGCGTTACTCCATTTATCGAAGACATGTATCCATGTTCAACCTTTAGATGAAAAGGAGGGCTCCATGAACGTCAAAAGAGTGTTGGGAGTTGTGCTAGTTTGTGCGCTAACCTGTTTTTTCTCCTCGCCCGCCATGGCCGCGCGGGGAGTGACGGATGACACCATCAAACTGGGTCTGATCCTGGTCAAGACCGGCCCTGTTGCCGCCCTCGGTCTTCCGGACGGACACGGCATGGTGGATTACATGAAATACCTCAACGAGCAGGGAGGTGTTCACGGAAGGAAGATAGACGTCATATGGGAAGACGACGAGTTTCAGCCGCCCAAGTCCGTGGCCGCGCTCCAGAAATTGATTCACCGCGACAAGGTCTTAACGGTTATCACCACGGGAGGTTCCCAGCAGACCATCGCCAATATGAAGACCATCAATGATTACAAGCTCTCCAACGTCCCGAACGCCCTGATGAAGGAGTTCTTTGATCCCTACCACCCTTACATCTTTGCCATGGGAGCTCTTTACGAGACCCAGTTCGAGTGCATCGTGGACTATATATTCAATGACCTGAAAGAGAAAAATCCGCGTATCGGCGTGGTCTACACCAAAAAAGAGTACGGCAAGATCGGGTTGAACGCCATCCGCGAAAGGGCCAAGGCCTACGGAGTGGACCTGGTGAACGAACTGGTCCTGCCCACAGGAGCGGTGGATGCCAGTTCACAGGTCCTGACCCTTAAACAAAACAATGTGGAATATGTCATCACATGCGATGTCCTGCCCCCGATCATCAGCTTTGTGAAGACAACGGAAAAATACAATTACAAACCAAAGGCCATATTCGGTTTCAACTGGGCCACCGACGACATGATCGTAAAGGCCTGCGGCAAGGCGGCGGAGAACTACATCGGCGCCAATTTCGTGGGAGGTTGGTCCGACGATTCACCAGGCGTCAAACTGGCCAAGAAAATCGCAAAAAAGTACGGCAGGGATGAGAAGAGTATCGGCCTCACTTCCCTTTATCTCCACGGCATCGGGGCGTCCCTGCTTTTCGGTGAGGCCTTCAAGCGCGCCGGAAGGGACCTGAATCCCGATTCCCTGAAAGCGGCCTTTGAGACCTTCAGGGACTTTGACTCAGGAGGGATTTTTCCGCCCCTCAGCTATACGGACAAGAGTCATGCACCCCCGGAAATGATCAAGCTGTTCAAGGCGGATGTGCCCAACAAGAGGCTGAAGGCCATCACCGGCTGGCGAAAACCTATGAAAATGAAGTAGTCGACCCTGAAAAACAGGGGAAAAGGGTCCTATGGCGCGGTTCGTATCGGGATTGAACCCCCCACCTGGACTTCCATTGTCCGGAAAAATAAAAACAAAAAGTCAAGAATCTGCCTCATCAGCTTCTTGAAGTTGTATGCGGCCGCTGCCAGCATCAGGTTGATACTGTCGCCCACACTGCCTTTGAGGTAGTTGCGAAGGAGTCGAAAGTCTGATTTGAGGTGCCCGATCACCGGTTCGATTCCGGCCCGTCTGCGGAACGGTTTTCTGGCCTTTCGCTTCTCATAGGCGCTGGCCCGCTTGCGGGGTTTTCGGGGAATCTCGATCCGGGTACCCTCAATCACGCATTTGCCCCGATATCCGCGATCGCAGATCGCCACCTTTGCCCGTCGGCCCACCAGCTCCTCGGTTTGCTTGAGTGCTTCAGGCAGCGTGTGGCCGTCGTAAATGTTTTGAGAAAAACTCACGGCTCCTACAATGTAAGCGTCAGAGGAAGCCATCTGGTCTTGTGTCTGTAGCGTGCTATGATGAGCGGCAGGGGACGAAAAAGTACCCCTGTGTTCTTTGACATGAGAAGAGAAACAGGGACCTTTGCCGGATGAAAGACGAAAGGGCAAGCCTGGCTCAAGCCTGCGTTGTGAGAGGTTCCCACTGATCGGGAAGAAGCTCCCTGAGGCGGTGGACCGGGTGAGACATGATCCGTCTGAGCATGTCATCGAAGTACTTCCAGGGGTTGACATCACAGGCCTTGCAGGATTGAACCCGGGCTGTAGAAAAGCGCCGCTGCCCTTGCCCCGCGCTCACTGCCCGCAAACAGCCGGTTCTTGCGGCCCAGGGCAAGGGGACGGATCGCGTTCTCGGTCGTCCCGCCGCAGGCGGGATTGTCGGGCTTGAGCCTTCCGTCTTGAAGATACCTGCAAAGGGCCTCGCGTTGATTGAGGGCATAGTTGACCGCCCCCCGCAAGGGCTCAGAAGGCACCGTGGCGCTTTTGAGCTCCTTGAGCCTCGAGAAGATCCCCTCCAGGATCGGCCGTGCCCGGGTCTTTCGGAGCCTGCATCGGTCCTCAGGCCCCAGATCACGCCACTCCTTTTCCAGGCGGTACAACCGTCCGATGCGCGCCAGGATCTCCGTGGCCTCTTCAGGACGAGATGAGGCGGATTCATCAAACTTGCGCCTTGCATGGACCCAACAAACCACTTCCATCACCCCTTCCTTTTGGATTTGCTGTTGTTCAATGAGTTCGTTGGCCCTGGCAAGCGATGAGATCATGAAAAGGTGGACAGCAATGTATGCAGGGGGACGGTTCTTTTGCCGTGCTCATCCCGGGGCCACGGAAAAGTCCACCTTTCCGGATTTTAGGGACACGACGATATACGTGCGCCAGTTTATATCGTCCTCGGCCGGGTAGTCGGAGCGAAAGTGGGCCCCGCGGCTCTCGGTGCGTAGCAGGGCGCTACGGCAGACCATGCGCGAAACCTGGACCATGTTTTGCAATTCCAGCAGCGCCCTCAGGTCCCTGGGGCCCTGAACGGAAGCCTGACGCGATGCCTGGGCCATGTCTTCCAGTATGTCCAATGCATTTGCCAGGCCCGCCTCGTCGCGCAAAATGCCGGCATGCCGCCACATGAGGTTCTTGAGATCCAGGGTCAAGGACGCCGTGTCGGGCCCGCCCTCTGTTCCCAACCCCTCGAGCCGTTTTTTTTCGGCGGCAATCTCCTCCTCACGCAGGGCCGGTTCACCCGCGTCCTTGGCATGCCGAGCGGCATTCCTGCCTGCCTCCGCCCCCATGACAAAGACCTCGGCCAGGGCGTTTCCGCCCAGGCGGTTTGCGCCGTGAAGGCCACCCGAGACTTCCCCGGCCGCGAAGAGGCCGGGCAGGGACGTGGCGGCGTCTGGCCCGGTGATCACGCCTCCCATGCAGAAGTGGGTGGTGGGGGAAACGATGAGTCTTTTCTGATCCCGGGTCCAGGTCCCCGGAAGGAGCGGCCGAATGGAGGGGGGCATATCCTCTGCCAGGTCACCCAGATCCATGATGAGCCCTCCTTCCACGTCCCGGCCTTCCAGGATCTCCCGGGTGACGGCCTGCGCGAGGCGGTCACGGGTGGCCGCCTTGGGGTCTTTCAAGCCGTGCCTTTCCAGGATGTCTTCTTCGTGGGCGTTCCTGAGCACGGCACCTCCCCGGAATACGATGGCCTCGTAAAGCAAGAGCCTCTTACCGTGCCTTCCCAGGGCCGTGGGGTAGAACTGGACGAACTCCATGTCCCGGAGGCTCACGCCCGCCTCAAGGGCCAGTGCGTGCCCGTCTCCCGTGAGCCTCGGCGCGTTGTTGTTGTTGCGATAGACCTGGGCGTAGCCCCCCGTGGCGAGCACCACCGAAGCGGCTTGAAAGGTCCAGAAAAAGCCCTGTTCGTCAAAGCCCATGGCGCCTTGGACCCCGTCCCGGGAAATCGAAACACGGCTCACGAAGACCCGGTCACAAAGGCGTACCCCCGCCTTTCGGGCCCTTTCCAGCAAGGGGAGCATCAGGTCGCCCCCCACCCTGCGGGGCACGAACACGTGCCTGGGGTGGGCGTGGCCGGGGGTGAACATCACCTTGAGGCCTTCACCCTTTTCTTGGAATGCAACGCCGCTGGAAACCAGGTACCGCATTTCTCCCGGGATCCCTTGCGTCATCTTCCTCACCAGGGCCGGGTCGTTGAGGAACCTTCCTCCCTCCAGGGTGTCCTGTTCATGAACGGCAGGGCCGTCTTCGGCCGGACCGAAGCCCGTGGAGGCGATGGTGGCCTTGGAGATGTAGGTGTTGTTGCCGTAGCCTACCCGCGCCTTGGAGGCCAGGATCGTGTCTGCCCCGGCCTCCCGGGCCGCCAGGGCCGCCCTCAATCCTGCTCCTCCTCCTCCGATTACGAGGACATCACAACGCTCTTTTTTCACGCCGGTGAATTTCATGGTTCCACTACAGGATCTGGGCTGAACGGGAGCCGGTTTCGCCCTGCGGATCTTGGTTCTTCACACCGCCGCATCCGCAGCGGTTGCCAGTACGCACGTCCGCTGGCCCCGGATGAACGCCTTCACCCTCTCTTTCATTGCTGTGCCCATTTCACCCCCCGGGAAAAAGGTTTCTCCCGACCGACGCGTCATGCTAGCATACTTGCCACAGGGCCGACAAACCGGAATTGCCCGCCCCTCCCTCATGGCAGGAACGCCTGTGGCGAAGGTTTCCCTGGAGGGAGGGTGGAATCACGATCTTTCGTGGAGACAACCCATGGAAAAGATTCGCGTCGGGGTGAGCACGTGCCTCTTGGGAGAAGCGGTCCGTTACGACGGGGGACACGCCCACGACCGCTACGTCACCCAGACCCTGGGCCGTTACATGGAGTTCGTGCCCGTGTGCCCCGAAACCGAGGCGGGCCTCGGCATCCCCCCCGCGAACCCATGAGGCTCGTGGGGGATCCTTCATCTCCCCGCCTCGTCACCATCAAGACCCGGCAAGATCTCACGGATCTCGTCGTGAGGTGGGCTCGCAGGCGGGTGCGGGAACTCGAGAAGGAAGACCTGTGCGGGTTTATCTTCAAGAGCAGGTCCCCCAGCAGCGGAATGGTGCGCGTCAAGGTCTACACGGAAGGGGGAATGCCCGTGAAAAAGGGCGTGGGCCTTTTTGCCCAGGCCTTCATGGCGCATTTTCCGCTCGTCCCGGTGGAAGAGGACGGAAGGCTCCATGACCCGCGGCTTTGGGAAAACTTCATCGAACGCATCTTCACCCTGAAGCGGTGGGGGGAGACCAAGGCCGGCCGAAAAAGCATCGGGCGCCTCGTGGCCTTTCACACGACACACAAGCTCCTCGTCCTTGCGCACAGCACCCGGCATTACCGCGAAATGGGCAGGCTGGTGGCCGACGCAAAGGGGAAAGAGATCGGAGAGGTCTACGCCCGGTACGAAACCCTCCTCATGGACGCACTGCGCCTCCAGGCCACCGTCAAAAAGCACACCAACGTGCTCCAGCACATGATGGGCTATTTCAAGAAACAGCTCACGCAAGATGAAAAGCAGGAACTCCTGGAGGTCATCGGTGACTACCACCAGGGGCTTTTGCCCCTCGTGGTCCCCCTCACCCTCCTCAAGCACTACGTGAGAAAGTACGAGCAGCCCTATCTCCGCGAGCAGGTCTATCTTTCACCCCACCCGGTGGAACTGAAACTCCGAAACCACGTGTAAGGGCGGGTGCGGTGCACAAGGTATGAATTTCCAGGTTGCGCATCAATGAGGAGAACCACGAGGTCAGGGCGGACCGCGAGGCCACCCTCCTGTGGGTGCTCAGGGAAGAGTTGGGGCTTACGGGGACAAAATTCGGGTGCGGCGCAGGGCTGTGTGGTGCCTGCAGCGTTCACGTGGACGGCGAAGCCGAAAGATCCTGCCAGCTGACGCTGGGCGACGTGGAAGGGAAAAGCATTAGGACCATCGAGGGGCTTCCGGCGACCCACCCGGTCAAGCAGCCTGGATCCGGGAGCAGGTCCCGCAGCGTGGGTATTGCGAACCGGGCCAGATCATGCAGGCGGCCGCCCTCATCGCGGCGAAACCGAAACCCTCGGACGAGGAGATCCGCCAGGCCATGGACGGGAACTTGTGTCGTTGCGGGACCTATAACCGGATCTACCGGGCCGCAATGCAGGTTGCATGACGCCCCGAATCTGTTAGAATCCGTTCCCGAAGATCCCCCCGGCTGGAAGAGGCCTTGCATGACCTTCAACAGATCCTCGAACCTGCTACTGGGCGCCTACGGAGCAGCCTGGAAGATCGTGGCCCCGGCGTTGCGGCTCTCCCCGCGTCTGCGGGAAGGCAGGCCGCATCCGTGGGAGAGGCCTACCTTGCCCTGTCCCTTGCGGCCGGGTTTTCGAGGCAGGGGCCCCGAAGTCTTCTCTTCACCTCGGGCACGAGCCAGGGGGTCTCTATCCTGGAAAAGGGCCTGGCCGAAGGGTCGGCGGGGACGGGCCGGGAGGCCCGGGTGACCTATTTTCCCTTTGACGCCCCTTCCCTCATGAAACGGGCTGTCAAGGCATGGCGCCCGCGGGTCATGGTCCTCCTGGAAACGGAACTCTGGCCCGGCCTCTTGTGTGCGTGCAGGGGGGCGGGCGTCCCGGTGGTCCTGGTCAACGGCAGGATGTCGGAGAAGAGCTTTCGGGCGGGAGGTTTGCCTGGGTTCTTCGCTCTTCCGTGAAGGAGACCGTGGCCCCGGGCACCGTCATCCTCTGGGACACCTTTGGCGAGCTTTCGGCAGCCTACGGGGCGGCCCGTGCCGCCTTCGTGGGAGGAAGCCTCAAGCCCTGCGGCGGGCAGAATTTTCTGGAGGCCCTGGCCCAGGGTGTCTTTCCCTCTATCGGGCCCTACTGGGACAACTTCCGCTGGGTGGGCGAGGAGGTGGTGACGCAGGGATTGGTGCGCCGTGTGCGAGACCGGAGGGAACTGACCGCCGTATTGTTAGACCGAAGTTCCCTCAGCAGCAAAACTGTATCCTATTGACTTCAAAGGGAATCGGCATTAAATGGATTTCACTTTACTGGGAACAGTCCCAGCAGTTCAAAGGCCCTTTTCTGTAA
>JAFDIS010000097.1 GCA_019307945.1 Deltaproteobacteria bacterium
GAGGCTTAAGCTGTCCGTCTCAGCGGTTTCCCAGTCCGTGGAGCGGGGGGCAAGGATTGCAGAGGAGAAGTCCTATCGTTTCCCGCATGAAACTTGAAATATGAAGAACGTCCCTTTTCCCGCGTCCCCTTTTCCCGGCAGGCCCCTTCGCTGCCGAACCGGGTTTCCAACTCGGAGAGATTCCTCATGATAATCTTCCATGAGCCGAAATACTATATGTTGTGGTAACGCCAGTCAAGTGGATACCCCAGTTTCCAGAATACCCGGTTCAAGCTCGCGGAAATGGCCATGAACGTGGAAATCATGCGGACCTATACCTATCGGGTGGCCTGGCTCTATGACCAGGGGAAAAAGATCCACAAGGAGGCGGCCATGGTCAAGCTCTTCACCGCCGAGACCTTGCAGGGGATCTTATCCAGCGCCATGCCGATCCACGGGGGCTACGGGTACATGATGGAATATCCCATCCAGCGATTCCGGTGGGACGGCCGTCTCTTTACCATCACTGAAGGGACCTCTGAGATCCAGCGGCTGATCATCGCCCGCGAACTGGATCTCTAAGGAGGGCCGTCCTCATCTCTTCAAGGGCTCAACGCAAGGGACTTTTTACCCCATCACCACTTCATGGTCCCGGGCAGCCACAAGGCAAGCTGGGGGTAAAACATCACCAGGATCAGGCAGAAGAGCTGGCAGAAGACAAAGGGGATGACCGACCGGTACACATCCGCCATCCTCACGCCCTCCGGGACAATGGCCTTCATGTAAAAGAGGTTGAAACCAAAGGGGGGTGTGATATAGGCCATCTCCGCATTGATGATAAACAAGACCCCGAACCAGACCGGATCGAATCCCAGGCTGATAATAACGGGGACAAAGACCGGTGCCGTGATCATCACCATGCCCGCCGGGTCCATCAACATGCCCAGGATGATATAGATGAACTCCATGATGGCCACAAAGGCAAGGGGGGAGATATCCAATCCGTGGACCAGGTTCATCATGAACTGTGATGCCCCGCATCCGATATAGATGGAGGTGAAGCACTTGGCCCCGATTACAATCCAGATGCACATGCATGTGACGTTAAAGGTCCGCAGGGTGGCCGTCCTGAGGTTGGCCCAGGTGAGACGTCCCCTTATGGCGCAGCACAAAAGGCTGCCCGCGGCCCCTATGGCCGAGGCCTCCGTGGGCGTACACACACCCGTGTAGATCACCCCCAGCACCGCTGAGATGAGCAGGATGGGCAGGACAAGGCCCTTTAAGGAGATGAGTTTTTCCCTCCAACTGAAGCGTTCCGCCTCACTCGGCGGCGGGGCCAGATGGGGCTGAATGATACATCGCAGGGTGATGTAGAAGATAAATATACAGGCCAGTATAAGGCCCGGCAGCATCCCCCCGATAAAGAGCTTGCCCACAGAGGCCCCGGTGATGGAGCCGTAAAGGATGGCGATCACGCTGGGGGGGATGAGAATACCCAGTGCCCCACCCGCGGAGACCGTGCCGATGGCGAGGTCCTTATGGTAGCCCCGTTTCAACATGGAGGGAATGGCGATGAGTCCCATGGTCACCGTAGCCACCCCACTGATCCCGGCCATGGCCGCAAAAACCGTACAGATGAGCACGGTGCCCGATGCCAGGCCCCCGGGAATACGCTGGAACCACCGATACATCATTTCATAGAGATCATCGGCAAGACCCGAGACCTCCAGCATATTGCCCATGAGGACAAAGAGGGGCACCGCGGCAAGGATGAAATTACTCCCGTCCGCATGGACCGCAGAGGGAATCACCAGCAGGCTCTTGGGCCCCCAGAGCAGATAGCTGTAAAGGATCGCCACGCCGCCCAGACTGAAGGCGATCGGAAGGCCGAGGAGCAGCAAAATAATGAGTGTGGCAAAAAAGCAAACCGTGAGCAGCCAGAGTTCCACGCGAACCTCCTCGATTAACTCCTCAGTCCCCCCTCCCCCTTGACGACCTTACTCTCGAGGGAATTTCGTCCGGTTACAGCCACCACCAAATCGCGGATCCACTTGGCCAGGGCCTGACACCCCAACAGGATTCCCGCAATGGGAATCAACATGAGGACCGGCCACATGAGGTACTCCCATGCACTGTCGCTGCTGGTCTCCTGGATGAGAAAGGATTCCCAGAACACGGCACCGCCGTATTTGACCACCACAAAGCAAAAGGCGAGGACAAAGAGGTAGGTGAAGACATCCACCAGGGCCTTGACCCTGCGAGGAAAGGCCAGATATAAAATATCCACCTTTACGTGCCCGCCGTGGAGGAGACAGTAACCTCCTCCCAGGCAGACAATGGCCAGCAAGAGGATCTTGTTCAGATCCATTCCCCAAAGGGTGGGATTGTTGAAGACATACCTCATGAACGTATCATAGAGGACAGCGCCCATCAAAAGGAGGATGAGAAAACCGAATATCCTGCCCATCCACTCATTGACGATGTCAATCACATGGAGGATCTTGCCTAGCACGCCCATTTTCCACCCCTCAAGTAATGAGGAGGCCCTGTCAACCTCCCCTTGCATTCGCCGCATTTTCTAAAAAGTCTTGGCCTTTTTGAGCAGTTCTTCCAGCTTGGCGCAATCCGCGCTCCTCTTTTTGTAGGACTCCCAGACGGGTTGACTGAGCTCGAGGAATTCCTCAATGGCCTCAGGTGAAAAATCTATCATCTTGGCCCCGAAATCCTTGGGGCCATGCTCGCGCACATATTTATCCACGGCCGGACCCCTCACGTCGTAACACCACTCGGACCATTTCCTGGCCTGCTCATTGAGGAGGTCTTTGTAAGCCTGGGGAAGTTTCCTGTAGGCTTCCTGGTTCACGATCATGGATATTTGCAGGGGAGCGGAAAGACCGGGCCAGGTGGCGTACTTGGCCACCTCGAAGAGTTTGTAGGTAATGCCTGCATAGGCGGGGTAAAGGGTCCCCTCGATGGTCCCCCTCTGAAGGGCGATGTAGATCTCGGAGGGCTCGGTTTTCACCGGTACCCCTCCCCAGAGCTTGAGGGCCTTGGCCATCATGCCTGTAGCCCTGACCTTCTTCCCCTCCAGATCGGCCGGTCGATGACAGGGAAAGGTGAGAATCATGTTGTATTGGGCCACCTCTGTGTCCGCCAGGAGGTAAACCCCGTGTTTGGCATAGTTTCTTCTAAGAATCTCCAGCCAGTTGGTTTCCCACACCATTTTTTTGGCCTGCTGATAGCTGACCATGTACCCGGGAAGACCGAATTGAACCGCCGCCTCCGGGAACTTTCCTCCCCAATAGAGGGGAGCGGCCCAGGCCATTTCAATGGCTCCGGTGCCCACAGCGTTAAAGAGCTCTCGGGTCTTGAACAGGGCCCCTGAGGGAAAGACCTGGATGTTGAAGCGCCCGTTGCTTGCCTTCTTGACCATCTCGGCGAGCTTGACGGCCTGTCCATAGGCCCCCGGAACCCCAGGAAAAAGCTCTTCAGGAGGGGGGTAGGCAGATTGGAGCCGCCAGTTGACCTGGGGAAGGTCGGAGAGGTCTGCACTAAGGGCCGGGGCGGTAAAAGAAATGATGAGACCGCAGAGAAAAATAAAAAGGGCTGCCGTGGAAAAGTGCCACATTTTTTTCACCATCATTTTTTGCCTCCATGCCTTAAGGGTTTCCATAAACATCCTGCCTCCGGATAACCGGCAGGGGCCATTTGGAAACAATATTATATACATTTTGCGAGACTATGTCCCGGGCCATCATATGTCAACCCCGTTGTTGCATAAGGGGCGCTCAAGGATTCTGCACCTTTAAATTTGGAATTCACTAATAGGGATACCCGGACCTTGGATGTAAAATGGCATAAGTTTCTGTTCTTACTGCAGTTATCTGTCTAGACCGAAGTTCCTGACGAAGAAAATCGCAACCTATTGATATTATGGTTTATATTTGAAAATCAATTTGTCTCTACCGGGCACATCACAATCTCACACGGAGGAGCTTTAGCACTTTTTGCTGCGTTGGTGTCGGCACAGTGGTTTTGTCAAAGGCCGGAGCGCCGGGGAGCCGGGGTTGCACGCGGTTTTTGCAAATGGCGGCCAGGTCCTTTAGCAAGGTCCTGAAACTGTGTACCGGGAGATTGTCCTTGGTCCGTTTCCGGCGGGCCTTCCTGCCTGGCGGCAGACAGGGGCCTTTGCGGAACCTGATCTTTATCTTTGCGCAGGGGCAACCACAGAGCTCCGGCTCGCCTGCGCTCCTTGAGGATCATCATCGTCAAAAAGGATGGGTGCCGGAGCTTGACGCATGTGCCATTGCACATAGTAGGCCGGCATGCATAAGAATACATGAGCACGAACTCGACGCTCCAGGCGATGATGAATAGGACGAACCTTCAGATCGATGGACTTGAAACAACGAAAGCTGAAGCGAACCACTATCCACGAGTTTACGAATCCGGGAAGAGCGAAGCGCTGTTATCCACTCAAGACCCTTGACAGGACGAATCTCCTCAGACCCTTGACAGGACGAATCTCCTCCCGGATCCCGGCCTCCGTGATAAGCCCCCGGTCCCCGACCAATGGGTCATGCGAGCCTCACCACCACGGAGCGGTACGTGTACAATATTTCGCAGGACGCCCGGTCCGCCGTGGACCGGATCTCGATGGACTTCGGACAAAAGGACACACGGAGGGACACACGGGACGGTGCAGATATTAGGTAAGTTATGGCGTCCCCAACCGGATTTGAACCGGTGTTGCCGGCGTGAAAGGCCGGTGTCCTGGACCTGGCTAGACGATGGGGACGCGAAAAATCTCTGTTTGCCGCGTTGTTTGGTCACCGCCGGGGCATTCACCCCCGAGAGGGTCCTATGAAATTTTCAGTTTCAGGTATGCCATCGCTTGCAATAGATCCCGGAGTTGTCCCGGCCGGAGCGCAGGGATGTCCGTAGATCCCGGCTGCACGATGGAGACGCGATGCACACCCCGGCCCACCGCACTTTTCATGGCCGGCCGACGGGGTGTCGCCGCGGGAGCCCTGCTTTATTTGGTGGGCCGTGCGAGAATCGAACTCACGACCAACGGATTAAAAGTCCGCTGCTCTACCTAACTGAGCTAACGGCCCGAATCAAAAAACAATTCTTATACCAGTCGACAAGGAGAAAGTCAAACCAAATCTCAACCCGCACCGCCCTGTCTCAGGTACTTCTCCCGGCCCGGTAAAAGACCCTCCAGGATCAGGGCCGTCTCCTCGTCATTGGGCCGGTAAGGGTAATTCCACTGCCGTACGTCCGGGAGGCAATTGCCGAAGGGTCGGTTGCAGGCCACCTTGCCGTCAGGCCCAAGGCATCCCGTGGTCATGAACGGTTCGCCCAGACGGATCACGCTCTCCAGCAGATCCGAGGCCAAGCCGAAGTCGAGGATACGTCCTTCCTCATCAAAGCTCATTTCCTCGTGACTGCTTAGTCTCTCCTCGATCACATACCGGGCAAGTTGAATCCGCAAGTAGACGGGCCAGGGCGGCTGGGGCCTTTCCGCAAGGGCTGACCCCGTTTCAGCAAAAAAGGAGAACAGGTGAGACACCGCTCCCATATGGAAGAGGCGGTCCATGAGTCTGACCATTTCCTCCTCCGTCTCTCCCATGCCCACCATGAGGTGGGCTCCCACATTGAAAGGACCAAACACCTCCAGGCCCTGCTTCAGGATTTCCCAGTAGCGCGACCAGCGGTGGGGTCCCGATACCCCCTTGCCGCGATACTTTTCGAAAAGCCCCTCCGTGGCAAGGTCGAGCGCCACCCCGATCTTGTCCGCTCCGGCGTTCTTCATTGCAGAGAGGTCTCCGTCACGCAGGACAGTGGGGCTCACGAGGATTGAAACGGGGATGTCCGCTTCGGACCTCAGTCTCCTGGTCATCTCCAGCGTGTGGCCCGGGCACCGGCCGTTCGTGATCATGGAGATGCAGGCCCGGGTCACATAGGGGGGGCGTGCCCGGATCGCCTCGATGATCCGGTCCATGGAAAAAAGAGGCCAGTCCACGTGAATAAAACTCTTTTCCAGATATCGCCCCGGCCGTTTCCGGGCAAGGCCGCAGTAGGCGCAATTGGCGGCGCAGCCTTCTTCGTAGTGCACCAGGAGGTTGACGCAGCGGTTCACCGCGCCCCGGTACATCCGGCCCCGGGAAAGCCCCAGGGACATGGCCGAGGCCAGGCTCACTTTGGCGTAATCCGGGCTCATTATTGCTGCTGATTCCCTTTTCATCATTCTCGCCAGCAGCCCGGCGGCATGACGGGCTTCCCCCTTGCCTCGACAGCCGGGCCGCGGAGGAATGGCCGTGTCACAACCGCATCTGGTTTTCCTTGGCCAGAAGGATCGCGCGCGTGAGGGTGGGCACGTCCAGGCCGTGAATCATGTCTTCTTCCCACACGGAGGCCAGGTTTTCCCGGATCCGTTCTTCCCGGGCGGAGGTCCATTTCAGGGCGTTTTCCAGGCGGTGTACGTTCTCCGGCGTGGAAAAGAAATCCCCGGTGATCACAACGTTCTCGATTGATGCCCCGGCGAGGGATAGATAAATCTCCAAAAGCCCCCCCCGCGTCTTTAGGCGGCCCACGCCCATTCTGGAGCGGGGATGCTTGTGCGAAAAGATCCAGTCTTCCCGGGTGTATCGTTCTTTGATGAACCGCTCGATGGAATCCCGTTCCCGGGCGCTGGGATGATCTTCGCGGAAACGGATACCGAACCGCTCCTCAAAGGCCTCCTGGACCGCGTCCATGACCGTGGTCACGCCAATGGACCGTCCCAGTTCCTGCCGCACCGTGGTCATCCGCCGGCTGAAACAACTGTAACCCTTGTCACGCACCTTGATCAGGGGCGTGTTCATGATGTCCAGCATGAGAGGGACATCAAAGTCCACCAGGAGACTCGTGTGAAAAAGGAGGCATGCGCCCGTTTCGTTGGCGGCCGAGAGCCCCGCGATCTTTTTTCCTCCCACCTCGAGGTCGTTCTTCGGTTGAAACACGGCTCGGATGCCCAGGGTTTCCAGCGCCCGGATCAGGACGCCGCTCACAGTTCTGAAGATGCCCGAGATGCCGGGTTCGAATCCCGGCGTGTCCGCCCGGAACCCGAAGCCCAGGGCCACCACCTCCGGTCCCATGATCACGGTCCCCCCTCCCGTGCTGCGCCTGTTGAACTCGACGCCCCGTGCCCGGCATCGGTCCAGCTTGAGCGCCGCCTCGATGTCCTGGTACTTGCCCACGATCACCGAGGGCACAAACGTATAGAGGTGGAGTATGGGAGGCGAGTCTCCCTGGGCGACGGACCAGGGCAGTGTGTCGTCCACTGAAAGCCCCTCGGCCGTGGAGACGGATCGTTCCGTATTTCTGAAAAGACGCCAGTAGGTGCTCATTGCCGGGACTTACGGCCGCCGGGGGGCTCGGCCCCGGGTATCTCAGCCGCTTGTTGAAAGACCACCGCTCTTGTCGGTACTGTGTTGGAATTGTGGATAAAATGCTCGATTACCATATGCAAACCCACGCTTTTCAGCGCCCATATTCGCTTTGCCGGACGGTTTTCGATACCCTGTCAGGCCTTGGCCTTTTCCTCTTCGGCCCGTTTGATCTCGGCCTCTATGAAGTCGACCACCGCCTCGCCGTGGATCAGGTTCTCGAGTTCCTCTTCCAGATCACTGGCGTCAATTACCAGGATCCAGCCTTCGCCGTATGGATCGGTATTGATGAGGCTCGTGTCTTCCTCCAGCTCCTCGTTGACTTCCACGATTTCACCCGACACCGGCGCCACTATCTTGCCTATCCACTTCCGGGACTGAATCTTGCCGCAGACCTCTCCCTGTTCCACCTCATCTTCTTCCTCCGGCAGGTCGATGAATACAATGTCCCCGGCCTCTTTCTGAAAAAAATCGCTCATCCCCACCGTGACCCTGGAGCCGTCGACCCGAGCCCAGCAGTGGTCCTTGTTGTAGTAGAGCTCATCGGGCATGTCGTAGCCTTTGATTTCCGCCATCGCAATGAACCTCCTTCTTGGACTAAGTGTGGTTTCAACCCAAAGCGCCCCCCTGATTTTCGCAGGCCGGAATCCCCGGGGCGTCATGAGCGCATCACTGCTGCTCTTTCTTGAAGCGGACCTCCACGGCGCGGGCGTGCATGGGAAGACCCTCCGCCTCGGCCAGGGTCACCACCGTGTCCCGCAGGCCCTCGAGACCCTCCTTGCTCAGGTACTGGAAGGTGGGTCTTTTCAGGAAATCGTCCGTGGAAAGCCCGGAAAACATCCTGGCACACTGCCCGGTGGGCAGTACATGGTTGGTCCCGCTGGCATAGTCCCCAACGGGAATCGGCGCATAAGGCCCCAGAAAGATGGAGCCTGCGTGCCGGATGCTGTTCAGGACGATAAATGGATCCTCCATGATGATCTGGAGGTGCTCGGGCGCATAGGCGTTGGCAAATTCCACCGCCTCCTCCTGGTCCGCGGCTATGAGGATCCTGGAGTGCCTCTTGAGGGATTCTTCGAAGATCTCCTTCCTGGGCAGTGCATCGTATTGCGCCTCCACGGCGCGGCAGACCTCTTCGGCCAAGGAGGCCGAAGTGCTGACCAGCAGGGCGGCCGAGTCGGGGTCGTGCTCCAGTTGGGCCAGGAAGTCGGCCGCGATCCATTCCGCATTCGCGGTATGATCCGCAAGGATCAGGGCCTCACTGGGCCCGGCGGGCGAGTCGATGTCCACCTGCCCGAAGACCACCATCTTGGCCGCTGTGACATACTTGTTGCCGGGGCCCACGATTTTGTCCACCCGGGGCATGGTTTGGGTTCCGTAGGCGAGGCCTGCGATTCCCCAGGGACCTCCGGCCTTGAAGATTCGATCGCACCCGGCGATGTCCGAGGCAACCAGAGTATAGGGGTTGACCTCCATGCCCGGACCGGGCGGGGTCGTGGCCACCACCTCCGCTACCCCGGCCACGCGCGCTGGGATCACGGTCATGAGAATTGTGCTGGGGTAGGCGGCCCGACCGCCGGGGACGTAACAACCAACGCGGTCCAGGGGCCTGGTGATTCGCCCTGCAAGGACCCCCTTGCTCACTTCCACGGACCACATTTGGCGTCCGAGTTGCGCCTCATGAAATGACTTGATGTGGCCCGCGGCCACCTTGAGGGCCTCCACCACGCCGTCTTCGACCTTTTCGTAGGCCGCCCCGATCTCATCGGGGCTCACCACCAGGTCCGCGGCCGTGGTGTACTCGCGGTATTCACGGTTGGATTCCACCAGGGCCTGGTCTCCACGCTCCCTCACGTCCATGACGAGACTCCTCACATACTCGTACAGCGAGGAGATATCCTCCATGGAGCGACCCATGATGGCCCTGCGGTCCGATTCCGATAGATCGGCAAGCTTTTCAGGTATCATCCTCATATCAGACAAAAACACCTCACCAATAATACGAAACGCCCGGGCTCAGTTCACACGCTTTCGGTCCCAGTAATCGCGCAGGGCGTCAACGGTGCTGGGGAAGGCCAGTCGATCCCACGGGATTTCCCGCTCGCCGAACCAGCGGGCCTCCAGGGTTTCGTCCGCAGCGCGTAGGGTTCCGGAAAGGTGTCGTGCTATGTAGACCACCACCACGGCCGTTTTTCCCGGGTAGGAATAGACTCCGAGAAGCCGTGAGATCTCGATGCGAATCCCGCACTCTTCCAGCGTCTCCCGCAAGGCCGCGGAAGAGACCACCTCGCCCCGGTCCACGTAACCTCCGGGCATGACCCATTTGCCTTTCTGGGGATCGATGGCCCGCCTCAACAGCGCCACGCACCCGTCCCGCTCAACCAGGGCGCAGGCCACCACTTTGGGGTCCATATAAAAGACGAACTCGCAGGCCGTGCATACGAGCCTGGGAGGTTCGTTCTTCTTAACAGTGGAGGAGACCAGTTTCTGACCGCAGACGGGGCAGAAACGAAACTCCGGTTCGTGATGATGCGCCATATGAGGTCCGCCGGCCAAGTGTGTCCCCTCCCCGGGGGGGGGACGCCCGGTCACTTCTCTACTCTCCTTATTCCGCCTGCTCCGGCCCTGGGACCTTCCTGCGAGGGCGCACAGGGTGTCCCAGTCGGTGTCCCCCCGTGAGCCAGACATAATCCGCGCTTTGCTTCTCCAGCTCCCCACGTCCCGCGGCCGGGTAGAGCAGGATGGTGGCCATGTCCGTTGGCAGGCGTCTGGCCACCCGGTCCGGAATCCCGAAGCCGTGGATGATGTGCCCGTTCCCGCACAATACCACTGTTTTCGGGCCCCCATGTCTCAAGGACTCGGCGATGTTGGAGGCCATGGTCTCCTCCCACACGCACTGGGCCTGGTAGAAGAACTCAAACTCCTTGAGGTCCCGGTGGGTGTGAGATTCAAACACCCGGCGCACGAACCGGCGGTGCCTTTGGTTGCCGAGGTCGATGTCCCGGGCGATCAGGGCCCGTTCGGAGGCGCTGAGGGCTTCAAGGCCCCTCCTTGCCACCTTCCTCACCACGGAGCCTGGCGCGTTCACCGCCAGGAGCCTGGCTCCCTGATTCCTGGTCTGAAGAACCAGGGGCCGGTAGAGACTATAATCGTAGGACCAACTCTTTTCCCAGTCCACGGCCTGCAGAAAGGCCTTCTCGTCGAGTTCGCCCTCCATGTAGCGGTCCACCACCACCTGGTGGATCCGCTGGAAAAACTCCATGGCCACTGCGTCGAACCCCCGACGCGCCATCAGGGCCTGGAGGATCTGTACCTGGACCAGGTGGTGCTCGGGGTCGTCATGGATCTCGCCGACGAAGACGAGACGCTTTGCCCCGACCTCCTTTATCAACTGGTCGAAGGTCAGTTCCCTGCCGGAGCTCAAATGGATGATTCTTCCGCCCCGCTCCACCCTCCCCATAGAGAGGGGCGGGGCCTTGAAAGGGCCCCTGCTCGAACATCCGCCCGAAAACGCCGCAATCAGACACGCCGGAAGCAACCCGTAGAAAATCAAACCCAAATTGATCGTTTTCAATTTGGCAAGAATCGCAATTATGCTTGAATATGCTGCTGTAGGGGTAAAGTTGACCTCTTTCAACGGCTCAGCCACGGGATGCACGCCTTCACTTCCGGACGCCTTGCTTGTGCGGCAAACTCGAAAATCGCTCGATTTAGGTCAAAGCCTTTCGACGCACACCGTTCTCCCTACAACGCCGTGCCCCGGGCGAGGCCCTTGACTGCCCCATACCTATCATTTACCCTCCCCATATGCAAGTCCATTACCCCCCGGAGAGTGGGGGGTGTTCGGAGGTCGGATGCGACATCGCAGGGATATCCGAAAGGCCCTTGGGGGTTACCCCAAGGAAATAATCCTGAACGACGGCACAGGGGTCACTATCAGGCCCGTGACAGGGGGGGACGCCCGGTCCCTGCACGACTTTTTCATGCGCCTGACCGAAGACGACCGCTGGTTCCTGAATCATGACGTAAGAGACCTGGAACTGATCCACGGGTGGGTGGCGGAGCAGGATCCCGATCGCGTGCTTTCCGTTGTGGCACTTTTGCAAGGGCGGATCATCGCCAATGCGGTGCTGATGTTGAAGGTCTACGGCGCGAAGAGCCATATCGGGAAAGTACGAATCTGCGTGGATCCGGGCTACCGGGAACGCAGGCTCGGAACCTGGATGCTCCTGGACCTCCATAACCTTGGAATGGACCTCGGTCTCAAGCGGCTGACCATGCAACTGGTCAGAGACAGGGATGTCTCCCTGATCGGCGCGGTGGGCAGACTCGATTTCCGGCAGGTGGCCGTCCTGGAAAATTATGTGCTGGACCGGCAGGGCATCGCCCACGATCTGGTGATCATGACCAAGACCCTTCCCGAGGGACCCGTGCGCTGAATGAAACCATCGTCCAGCTCCCAAATCGCCCTGGATGCGGAAAGACTCCGGCGGATCCTTCCGGCTCGGCCGGGTGTCTACATGTTCAAGGACGAGGGGGGCCGTGTCCTCTACGTAGGCAAGGCAAAGGATCTCAGGAAACGAGTCATCTCCTATTTCAGGGGCACGGGGGATCCCTCGCGAAAGACCGCCCGAATGCTCAAGAACGCCTCGGGGCTCGATTACCTGATCACTGAAAACGAGCACGAGGCCTTCATCCTCGAAAGCAATCTCATCAAGAAGCATCTGCCCCGCTACAACATCATCCTGCGGGACGACAAACAATATCCCTGCCTGCGGCTTGACATGCGGGAGCCCTATCCGAAGCTGAGTATCGCAAGAAGAATGAAGAAGGACGGTGCCCTTTATTTCGGGCCCTTCTCATCGGCGGGATCCGTGCGCAGGACCCTCAAGGTGATCGAGCGGGTCTTTCAGATTCGAAAATGCAAAACCAGGGGTCTTCCCGCCCGCAAGCGTCCCTGCCTGAACCACCAGATGGGGCAATGCCTGGGACCCTGTACTGAGAACGTCCCCCCGGAACGCTATCGCGCGGTGCTGCGGCAGGTGCGACTGTTCCTGGAGGGGAGGAGCGGAGAATTGATCGGGTCCTTGAGACAGGAAATGGCGCGCGCCTCGGGACAGCTCGACTTTGAGCGGGCCGCGCGGCTCAGGGACCAGATCCGTGCCCTGGAGCGGACCGTGGCGGGCCAGCGGGTGGTCTCTCCCCGGATGAAGGATCAGGACGTGGTGGGCCTGGCGGGGGGGGATAGAGTCGTCCTGGTGGTAGTCCTCTTTGTTCGAAACGGCTGCCTCGTGGGGAGCCGAGAATACCGGTTCCGTAACCCTCAGGGAGAGACCGTGGAGGTCCTCGAAGCCTTTCTGAAGCAGTACTATGCCCGGGAGGAGTTCATCCCCTCCGAGGTCCTGATCCCCGAGACCGTCCAGGAACAGGATGCACTGTCGGCCTGGCTTTCGCAAAGGGCGGGAAGGCGGGTGACATTGCACCGCCCGTTGCGGGGGGAGAAGCGGAAACTGCTGGAGATGGCTCGCTCCAACGCGGAGGACGCCCTGAAAAGGCATCAGGGATTGCTGGGGGAAGATCTCATGGAGGCGGCGCGGGCGGTACTTGGTCTCCAGGCCCGGCCGAGGGAAATGGAAGGCCTGGACATCAGCAATTTACAGGGAAGCCAGGCGGTGGGCAGTGTCGTTTCTTTCACCGAGGGTCTTCCCCGCAAGGCCGGCTACCGTAGTTACCGGATCCGCGCCGTGGAGGGCATCGACGACTACGGGATGATGGCGGAGCTGATGGAGAGGCGGCTGAAGAGGGGTGGGCTTCCGGACCTGTTCGTGGTGGACGGAGGAAAGGGCCACCTTCATGCGGTCAAACGTGTGCTGGACCGAAAGCTCGGCAAGGCGGCCCCTGCCGTAGTCTCCCTGGCCAAGGCGGACGAGGCGCGCGGGGAGCAGGAGGACAAGATCTATGTCCCGGGCAGGAAAAATCCCCTCTCCCTCCGCTCGGGTCACCCGGTGCTCCTGCTGCTCATGCGGATCCGGGACGAGGCGCACCGCCGCGCGATAACCCACCACCGAAAGCTCCGGAGCGGCCGCGTGCGGGCCTCGGTCCTGGACGGGATTCCCGGAGTCGGTCCCAGGCGGAAAAAGGCCCTCCTGTCCTTTTTCAAGAATGTGGATGCACTGGTCGATGCAACTCCTGAGGACCTGGCCCGTGTACCCGGGATCGACAGAGCCCTTGCCCGGCGGATCGCGGAGGGCCTGAAGGGAGAGGTTTCACGGCAAGAAGGTTGACACGAGGCCACCATCTATGGTAGAGAACCCACAACCAGCGGTACGGGAAATAGTATAAGCTGTTGAAAATTCCTTACAATCTGGTTCTCAGCTTCCAGTTTCATCGGATCTGGGTCCCTTCCTTGGCTCCGTGACCACGGGTTTGAAAAAGGGCGTGTCTTGGCCTTGAAAAAAATTACCATAGTCCTGGTTCCGGAAGGTACGAATCGCATCAAGCAGTTGAGGATCCCGCGGATTTTTCTTGTTTTTGTCGCGCTTTTTGCGGTTGCCTCCATGGCCTTCACGGGCTTTCTCGTCAGGGATTACCTATCTCTCAAAGCAAAGGAACCCGTCCTCGCGCGCCTGCAAAAGGAAAACGAGCAACAACGACGGCAGTTCTTACACCTGGCAGCCCGGATCGATCGGATGTCCAGGAAGATGACCCAACTCAAGGCGCTGGATCATAAGCTCAAGGTAATGGTGAACCTGGAGACGAGCGAGGATGAAGGCGAGGTTCGGGGCGTGGGAGGCTACAGCCCGGATTTGGCTCTTACTGACCCGGAGGCCGATGGTGCCCGCAAGAGGCTGGTACGGCTCATGCACAAGAACCTGGACGATCTGGACAGCCGGATCGCTCTGGGCAAGCAAGACAAAACGGAACTTTACAAGTTCCTGGAAAATCAGAAGACGTTGCTCGCCAGCACGCCGTCCATCTGGCCCACCAGGGGGTGGCTCAGTTCCCGGTTCGGATATCGCATCTCCCCTTTCACGGGTGAGAGGGAGTTTCATCGGGGTATTGATATCTCCACGCGGCTAAACGCGCCCATCGTGGCACCGGCCGACGGGATCGTGGCTGCGAATGAGCGCCTCTACGGGTACGGGAGGACCCTGACCATCAAACACGGTCACGGCATCGTGACGCGCTACGCCCACCTTCAGAAATCCCTTGTGAAAAAAGGCCAGTACGTCAAGAGAGGAGAGACCATCGCCCTGGTGGGGAACACGGGAAGATCCACGGGACCCCATCTGCACTACGAGGTGCACGTGAACGGTATAGCGGTGGATCCTCAACGATACATCCTCAATTAGCCCCCGCCTGCACCCGCCGATACGGCTCTGCCGGCTCCTGCCGGTGGATATGGACTTGATTTTTGCTGCCCGAACTATTTAAATAATTTATTTGTATCCAATTTTTTCATTCGCCCCGGTCGATGCACGGCGACGGGGGCCGATCGCATGGGAGTGTACCCTCCCGTGTCCGGTGAAGAGACATGATTGGAAATCTCCTCAAGAGCGTATTTGGAAGCAAGAACGAACGGGAGCTGAAGCGGATAGCCCCCCTCGTGGAAAAAATCAACAGCCTGGAGCCTTTCTTTCAGGCCCTCACGGATGCCCAACTCCAGGCAAAGACCGCCGAGTTCCGGGAGCGCCTGGACAGGGGAGAGCCGCTGGACGACCTCCTGCCCGAGGCCTTCGCCGCGGTGCGTGAGGCGTCGGTTCGGGTCCTGGGGATGCGTCATTTCGACGTGCAACTCGTTGGGGGGGTGGTGCTGCATCGCGGCAAGATAGCGGAAATGAAGACCGGCGAGGGAAAAACTCTGGCCGCAACGCTTCCCCTGTATCTTAACGCCTTGACGCGACGCGGGGCGCACCTGGTCACAGTGAACGACTACCTGGCCCGCCGCGATGCGGAGTGGATGGGAGGGATCTACCGGTTCCTCGGCCTGACCGTGGGCGTGGTGGTGCACGGCATGGATGATGCCGAGCGAAAGGCCGCATACGGCTGCGACATCACCTACGGGACCAACAACGAATTCGGGTTCGATTATCTCCGGGACAATATGAAGTACGACCTGGAGGACTTTGTCCAGCGAGACTTCCACTACGCCATCGTGGACGAGGTGGACAGCATCCTCATAGATGAGGCCAGGACTCCCCTGATCATCAGCGGTCCCGTGGAGCACAGCGAGAACAAGGTCTACGTCGAGGTCAAACCCCTGGTCATCAACCTGAAGAAGAAGCAGGGGGCGATCATACGATCACTCCTCCGCGATGTCCGGCAGGCCGTGGAGCAGGGCCGCGTGGGAGAAGAGACCATCGAAACCCTGGTGAAGATCAAACGGGGCGATCCGAAAAACCCCGTCTTCCTGGACATCCTGGCCCAGAACCAGGCCCTCAAGAAGCAGATCGACCGCACGGAAAGCCTCCTGAGCGCCCAGAAGCTGCTGCCCGAGCTGGACCAGATACTCTACTGCACCATAGACGAGCGCGGCAACTCGGTGGAACTCACCGACAAGGGAATCAAGCTGCTCTCGGATGCGGGGCTTGGGGAATTCGCGCTTCCCGATCTGGAAGAGGAGAGCCATTTGATCCGGGAGGACGACTCCCTCGGCGCCGAGGAAAAGGAGGAGCGGCTGGCGGAGTTGGAAAAGCGCTATCTGAGGACCTCGGAGCTGCTTCATGCCACCCAGCAACTCATCAAGGCCTACTGGCTTTTCGAAAAAGACGTGCACTACGTGATCAAGGACGATCAGGTGGTGATCGTGGATGAATTCACCGGCAGAATGATGCCGGGGCGGCGCTGGAGCGATGGCCTGCACCAGGCCGTGGAGGCCAAGGAAGGGGTGAGCGTCGCAGAGGAAAACCAGACTCTGGCGACGGTGACATTCCAGAACTTCTTCCGCATGTATGAGAAACTGGCGGGCATGACCGGAACGGCGGACACGGAGGCCGAGGAGTTCCAGAAGATCTACAAGCTGGATGTTGTGGTTGTCCCCACGAACAAGAAGATGATTCGCAAGGACTACCCCGACGTGATCTACAAGACGGAGCGGGAGAAGTTCAAGGCCGTGGTGGAGGAAATCAGAGAGCTCTACCAGCGCGGTCAGCCGGTCCTGGTGGGCACCGTTTCCATAGAAAAATCGGAGATGCTCAGCAAGATGCTCAACCGGGCGGGTATTCCCCACTCGGTCCTTAACGCCAAGCACCATGAAAAGGAGGCCGAAATCATCGCCAGGGCCGGCCAGGCCAAGACGGTGACCATCTCCACCAACATGGCCGGCCGCGGGACGGACATCGTCCTGGGCGAGGGCGTGGTGGAATTGGGCGGCCTCCATGTGCTGGGAACGGAACGGCACGAAAGCCGCCGTATAGACAACCAGCTCAGGGGACGTTCGGGACGCCAGGGGGACCCGGGTTCGAGCCGTTTTTACCTGTCCCTGGAAGACGACCTGCTTCGGATCTTCGGGTCCGAGAAGATTTCGGCCGTAATGGACCGGTTGGGCATGGAGGAGGGCGAACCCATCGAGCACAGCCTCATCTCGCGGGGGATCGAAAACGCCCAGAGGAAGGTTGAGGCCCACAACTTCGACATCCGCAAGCACCTGCTGGAATACGATGATGTGATGAACAAGCAGCGCGAGATCATCTATTCCCTGCGCAGGGACATCCTCGCCGGGCAGAATATGGGGGAGATGATTCGGAGTATGATCGAAGAGAAGATCGAGACCCTGGTGGCCGAAAGGGTGGATCCAAAGGGCTACCCGGAGGACTGGGATATCGATGGTCTCAAGGAGTCCCTGGCGAGACTCTTTCAGTTCATACCCGAGATCGGTCCCAAGGAACTGGGCGAAGAGGCCTTTGATGCGCTTCGTGCCGAGGAACTCACGGACCTGATCAGGGAACAGGCCCTGCGGCAATACGGCGCCAAGGAGGAGCTCTTCGGCAAAGAGGATTTCGAGCGGCTCCAGCGCTACCTGATGCTCCAGATCATCGACGATCAATGGACTCGACATCTGCAGGATATGGAGAGTATGCGCGAGGGGATCGGCCTGCGCGGATACGGGCAGATGGATCCTCTCAGGGAATATCAGAAAGAGGGATTCCGTCTCTTCGAGGAACTCATGGAACGAATCCGTGAAGAGACCTTGAGCATGCTTTTCAGGGTCCAGATCCTGAGGGAGACCCCGGAACCGGAACCCAAGCGGAAAAAGCGGGCCCTGCGCCTGAGCCACGGCGGCGATGGGGAAAAACCCAAGACCGTACGGCGCAAGGAGAAGAAGATCGGCAGGAACGCCCCGTGCCCCTGTGGCAGCGGAAAGAAGTACAAGAAGTGTTGCGGCGCGGCCTGAGGAGACCAAGGCATTTGTGATCGGTTCCGGGGCAGAGGAACTCTTGGGGAGGCGGGTATCGCATGAATATGGAGAAACACCCTTACCGGGTTCGGGGTTTCAAGGCCGCGGGGGGCGCCTGCGGCCTCAAGAAGAACGGCGCCCATGACCTGGCCCTCATCTTCTCGGAGAGGGAGGCCGCCGCCGCCGGTGTATTTACGACCAATCGCGTCCAGGCCGCGCCCGTGGCGCTCAGCAGGGAAGGGGTGCGGCGGGGACGGGCCCGGGCGATTCTTGCCAACTCGGGCAATGCGAATGCCTGCACGGGTCCGGCGGGCATGCGGGACGCGCGGGCCATGGCGCAGTTGGCTGCCAGGTCCCTCGGGGTGGAACCGGAAGGGGTCCTTGTGGCCTCCACCGGGGTCATAGGAGCGCCCCTGGACATGGGGGCGCTTGAAACGGGGATCCCCCGCCTGGCCGAAGGCCTGTCGCCCGACGGACTCCGTGAGGCCGCCTCCGCCATCATGACCACGGACCGTTTTCCGAAGCTGAGCGTGCACGAAGGCACGGCAGCCGGTGTTGCCTACCGTATCGTGGGGGTGGCAAAGGGCGCGGGCATGATCATGCCCAACATGGCGACCATGCTCTGCTTCGTGGTGAGCGATATTCGTATCGGGGCCGAGCCTCTCCAGGAGACCCTCTCGGCGGCGGTACGGAGTACCTTCAACCGGATCACCGTGGACGGAGATACGAGCACCAACGACATGGTCCTCGTCCTGGCCAACGGTGCTGCTGAGAATCCGGAGCCCCGAGGGGAAGATCTCGCCGCCTTTGAGCACGGCCTGGTCAGGGTCATGGGGGATCTGGCGCGCATGATCGTGCGGGACGGTGAGGGTGCGACGAAACTGGTTCGCCTGGAGGTACGGGGGGCGACGAGCGCGGCGGAGGCGGAGCGGGCGGCCCGCACGGTGGCCAATTCAGCCCTCGTCAAGACCGCGTTCTACGGGGGGGATCCCAACTGGGGCCGCATCATGGGGGCCCTGGGACGCGCGGACATCGACATGGACGAATCCCTGGTGGATATCTGGGTGCAAGACGTGCAGATCGTCTCAGGGGGAATGGGAATGGGCCGGGACGCCGAGCGGGAGGCCGCCTTGAAAATGGCGGGAGAGGAGTTCGGCGTGACCATCCATCTGAACATGGGAGGATTCCAGGACCGCATCTATACCTGTGATCTCACCCACGACTACGTGAGCATCAATGCGGACTACCGGACGTGATGCGCCGGGAGGAGAAGTTGCGCGGAAGGCGGGTTCAAGTCTCCCGGAGCATCTGATCCATGAGGCGCGCGGCCTCCCGGGCGAAGTCCTGTTCATTTATGTGATACTCCACCTTCCGGACCTCGATGCGCGGGTCCAAGTCCCGCTCCAGCCTTTCAAGAAAGACCCTCGCAGATTGCGGATCGTAAAGGGGCCCGCCTTCACGGTCGGCTTCCGACCAGCCTCCCATGGGGAGGGTCCGCATGATTTGCGTGCTGATGTGGGTTCCCGTACCGCCGCCCGCGGAGATGATGGCACGGATCAGGCCCTGGGCGAACCACTGGGTCAAACGATGGAAACCCTTCCCAGCCGGGTTTTCGCCTGAGCCCGGGACTGGGTAAGGCGGCAGACTGCCTTCGCGGTCCAGGACCACCGGCCTTTGGTGGTCTATCCGGAAAACGCGGAACAGGTGATCAGGGATGTCTGTCCGGACGCTGATTTTGTGGTCATCCTGAGGGGGAAGCGGCATCCTGAGGGGGAAGCGGGCCTACCTGGCAATGCACGTGGACCCGCAAAGAGACATCTATCCTGCCGTCAACCGTCTTTACGTGGACATGTCCGACATCGAGTACAACACGGCCCAGGACGCCTATGATGAAGTGGCCCGGTTCATCGTCTCGCGTCTCGGGAAGATGAAGCACCGCGAAGATACTCCCGAAGTCCGGGAGGCCCTATACCGGTCAAAGCCGCGCCGGGACGCATTCCGGTAGACTAAAGGGGGATTCCGTGGTAAAAGGCGGCCTGGAGCATGAAGCGGGCCGGGACCTGCGGCTGCATGTTCCGGAAAAGCATCACGGAGAAGGGAAATGTACAATGCCAGTGATCTGAAAAAAGGACTGAAGATCCAGATCGAAGAAGAACCGTACGTTATCATCGAATTTCAATTTTCCAAACCGGGAAAAGGGCAGGCCCTGTATCGCTGCAAGCTGAGGAACATGATCTCAGGCGTGATCATCGACCGCACCTACCGCTCCGGCGACACCTTCCGGCCCGCGGACCTGGAAGAACGAAAAATGCAGTATTTGTACAACCAGGATGACGAATTCTGGTTCATGGACCTTGAGAATTACGAACAGGTTGCGTTGAGTGCAGACCAGGTGGGAGACGCCCGCAACTATATGATGGACAATCTCGAGGTGGACATCCTGCTTTTCGAGGGTCGCGCCATAGGGATCACGCTTCCCAATTTCGTAAACCTGGAGGTGACCAGGGCCGATCCGTGGGCCAAGGGAGATTCCGTGGCGGGTGACACCAAACCCGTGACTCTGGAAACAGGCTATGAACTCCGGGTCCCCCCCTTCGTCGAAGAAGGGGACAGGATCACCGTGGACACGAGAACCGGGGAGTATGTCACCCGGGTCAAACAATAGGGCCCCGGCAACGGAGGCCCTTCGCCTGCGCGCCCGCCGTCCTTACCTCCTCCTGCGCGCCCGCCTCATCCAGGCCTTGCGAAGCTTCTTCGAGGAGCGAGGTTACCTGGAGGTGGAAACACCCCACCTTGTTCGCGAAGTGGCCCCGGAAGCCCACATCGAGCCCGTTGCGGCCGATGGAGGGCTTCTTCATACCTCGCCCGAGCTGTGCATGAAACGCCTCCTGGCAGCAGGCTACTCCCGCATCTTCCAGGTGGCCCGCTGCTTCCGAAAGGGCGAGCGAGGATCCCTGCATCTGCAGGAGTTCACCCTCCTGGAGTGGTACCGGGCCGAGGCCGATTACCGGGACATGATGGAGGAATGCGAATTGCTTATGCGCTTCGTGTGCCGCCGCCTGGGGCTGGGAGAGCAGTTTCGCTACCGGGATCGTCCCGTGGACCTGCGGGGGCCGTGGGAACGAATCAGCGTTTCCGAGGCCTTTGAACGTTGGGCGGAGGTCAGCGCACAAGAGGCCGTGGAACGGGGCCTTTTCGACGATTTCATGGTGGATCGGATCGAGCCTCGCCTCAAGGGGGAAAGCCCGGTGTTCCTTTACGACTATCCGGCACCTCTGGCGGCCCTGGCCAGGCTCAAACCCGGTGCTTCCCACCTGGCGGAAAGATTCGAGTTGTACGTGGGCGGCGTGGAGCTGGCCAACGCCTTCTCGGAGCTGAAGGACCCGGCCGAGCAGGAGCGACGCTTTCGCAAGGAGCGACGGGCACGTGAAACGGCGGGCAGGATGGACTATGGGCTGCCCCGCAAATTCCTGCGGGCCCTTGACGCGATGCCGGATGCGGCGGGCATTGCCCTGGGCGTGGATCGGCTGGCCATGATCCTGGCGGATCGGGGGTGCATCGATGACGTGGTGACCTTTACGCCTGATGATCTGTGACTCAGCCCGGGCGGCCCGTCTCTTCGATCTTCTGCAGGTGATACACGAGGTTTTCCAACTTCACGGAGAAATCCACGTTCTGCACCACGCAGCATTCAGGGGTTCGCACCTGTGCGGGAGAGAAGTTCAAGATCGCTTTGACCCCTGCATCCATGAGCAGGTCGGCGGCGCGCTGGGCTTCCGGCGGAATGCAGGAGATGACACCGATGTCCACCATCAGCGATTCCACCTCTTCCTTGAGCCTTGATATGGGCTGGATCGTGAGTCCGCAGGGGAGTCTGGTGCCCACCCGTCGGGAGTCCGAGTCGAAGGCGGCCACAAAGCGATAACCCCTTTTCTTGAAGTTTTCGTTTTCCACCAGCGCCCTGCCCAGGTTGCCCATACCCACGATGCAGAGGGCCCATTCCTGATCCGATCCCAGGATCTTCTTGATGGCGGCCAGCAAGTCCGCCACGTCATAGCCCACCCCACGCACCCCGAATTCTCCGAAATAAGCCAAGTCCTTACGCACCTGAGCCGGGTTGACACCGCAGAGGCGAGCCAGCTTTTCGGAAGAGATGACCGTGGTCCCGCTTTCGAGAAGCGACTCCAGGGGCCTGGAGTACTGGGCCAGCCTCTCGATGGTGGGGGCGGGGATCTTGGTTTCGTTACCCATGAGACACGACTTGCGGGGTGCCCGGAAGGCACCGCGTAGAGAGAAATTGTGAAATATTGCACATAGGTACGGAAAAAAAGAGGGTCCGCCGTCTGGACCCTCTTCATACCAGGGTAAAGATCGCGGTTAGCCCAGACCGGCGATCTTGAACATTTCCTCGAGGCTCGGAATTTTGCCCACGAGGATGAAGCAGATCACGAGGGCATAAATACAGAGCGACTCGATGAGCGCCAGACCGATGATCATGGTGGTCATGATTTTGCCGCCGGCCTCGGGGTTGCGCGCCGTGCCCGTCAGGGCGCCGTTGATGGCGTTACCCATGCCCACGCCGGTTCCCAGGGCCGCAAGGCCGATACCGATTCCACAGGCAATGGCCACGCCGAAAAGCACCCAGAGTCCGGCCGCCTTCACATCATCTCCCCCGGCGAATGCCATGGAAGCCATCCCCAGAACCATGATTACGGTCAGGGCGCCCACAAACGTCTTCTTGTTCATTTGATCCTCCTTTGGTTTAGTTTATTGGCCTTCTTCCAAAAAGGCTCGTAATGCACCGATTCGACCTAATGAGCATGCTCCATGGATCCCACGAAATACATGATGGAAAGGAGCATGAATACCAGGGCCTGGATGAAGCTGACAAGGATGCCCAGGAACAGGATGGGCAGAGGTGCGAGGTAGAGACCGGCCAGGGCGAACAGAATGGTCAGCACCGTTTCCTTGCCGAAGATGTTCCCGAACAGCCGCACGCTGAGCGACATGACCCGCGCAAGGTGTCCGATGAGCTCGATGGGAAACATCAAGGGCGCCAGCCACCAGACAGGCCCGAGGAAGTGCTTGATATACTTGACGCCGTGGTACTTGATACCGATCACGTGAGTGTACACGAAGGTACACAGGGCCAGGGCCAGGGTCGTATTCAGATTGGCCGTGGGAGAGTAAAAGCCCGGGATCAAACCAATGAGGTTTGCTACGAAAATAAATAGAAAAATGGTGGCGATATACGGGAAGAAGAAGCGTCCTTCAGGACCTGTGATCTCCACCATGAACGATTCCAGACCGTCGATGACCACCTCAAAGAAATTCTGCCCCTTGGTGGGCAAAAGCTGAACCCCGCGGACGAAGATGAGGGCCGCCGCGATGAGGATGAGCATCACGAGCCAGGCATGGGTCACATGCGTGTAATGCGCCGGATGAAAGCCCATGGCCGAAAGGATCGAATCAATGAAAAATATGGGATGATGATCCATACGTTACGTTGCCTCCCCTATACTGGATTTCCACGCCGAGCGTACTCCGTAACAGACGATATCGATTACGATGACGGACAGGCCTACGGCCAGCCCCAACGGGTTCACCAGATCCCGAGTGACCAGCATGTAGATCAACAGGCCCAGCACAAAGAGCCTGAGGTAATATTTGAGGACGATAGCCTTCTTGTTGAAGACCACCGCGCCCCCGGGGTTGAAGGCCCTGCGGACCGTGTGCTGAAGGGCCGCAAAGTTGGCAATGGCCAAAAATCCTCCCATGAGGACTCCCAGGGTGAAATCAGGCCGCATCAAGAAGAAACTGGCGATCCCCAGCACCGCCAGGATGAGCCAGCATTCCCTCTTGAATTTCCTGAACAGGCGGTCTCGTTCCACTACAGGTCCTTGGCCTTCTTGTACATGTAGTAAAGGTTTCGGAACGCGGCCGCGATCCCCACCGCAAGCCCTACGTAAAGACCCCAGGGATCTGTTTCGAACTTCTTGTCCACGTAGTAACCCCCGAAGGCCCCCAGGGCAATGGAAATCGCCATTGCCAGGCCCACGGTGCTGATGAACGCCAGGTCCTTGATCGTCTTTTTCAGGTCTTCATCCACGGGGCGCCGTCACGGGCTCTTGTTCCGGGAAAACCTGCAAAAATCGTGATGTCTCTAACACAGGCCTTTCCGGAAAGTCAATAAATTTTTCTAGCCTTTGGGCTTGTCGTGCTCGGCAGGGGAACCGGCGTTCGTATCCGGCCCGTCAGGCCCCTTGCCGCCTCTTCATGCCATGGAACGCAGGGCCTCCTGCGCACATCCAAGCGTCCGTCGTATCTCGGGCTCATCGTGGGCCAGGGACACGAACCACGCCTCGAAAGGTGAAGGGGCGAGGTAGACGCCCCGCTCCAGCATGGAGCGGTAAAATGCTGTGAAACGCTCGCCGGCCGCGGCCGTTGCGGAAGCGAAATCCGTGACCGGGCCTTCCGTGAAAAATAGGGAGCCCAGGGAGCCCACCGCGTTCACCGTCACCGGCAGACCTGCGGCTTTTGCAGCATCGCGCAGGCCGTCGAAAAGCATTTGTCCTTTTTTTTCAAGTAGATCGTAGACCGAAGGCTCCTGCAGGCGTTTCAGGGTCTCAAGACCCGCGGCCATGGCGAGGGGGTTTCCCGAGAGGGTGCCCGCCTGGTAGATATTTCCCTCCGGGGCCATCCGGGACATGATTTCGCGTCTTCCGCCGTAAGCGCCCACGGGCAGGCCACCCCCGATGATCTTTCCTAGGCAGGTCAGGTCCGGCAGGATCCCGTAGAGTTCCTGGGCCCCGCCGGCCCCCACGCGGAAACCGGTGATCACCTCGTCGAAAATGAGAAGGGCATCGTGGGTCCGAGTGATTTCACGGAGAAAGGGCAGGAAGCCTTCCCGTGGGAGGACAACCCCCATGTTGGCCGGGATCGGTTCTACGATGACGGCTGCGATCTGTGGGCCCCACCGGTCGAACGCGGCCGTTACGGCCTCCTTGTCGTTGAAGGGCAGACTGATGGTGTGACGGGCTATATCCTCCGGAATCCCGGGGCTTCCGGGGATGCCCAGGGTGGCTACGCCGGAGCCCGCCGAAACCAGGAGGCTGTCGGCATGGCCATGGTAGCAACCCTCGAACTTGATGATTTTCGGGCGGTCGGTAAATCCCCGTGCCAGCCTGACGGCGCTCATGGCGGCCTCGGTCCCTGAGTTCACCATTCGAACCATTTCTATGGAAGGGACCATGCGGACGATGAGGTCCGCAACGGCCACCTCCAATTCCGTGGGCGCCCCGTAACTCGTACCCTTTTCCGCCGCCCGCTCCACGGCGCGGATCACGGCAGGATGGGCGTGCCCTAGAATCATGGGGCCCCAGGAACAGACGTAATCGATGTACCGCCTGCCGTCAACGTCCACCAGGAAACATCCTTCGGCCCGCTCGATGAAGGGCGGGTCCAGGCCCACGGCCTTGCAGGCCCTCACCGGACTGTTCACCCCCCCCGGTATGAGGTCCTTGGCTTGTTGGAAAAGGGTTCCGGATTGCGTTTCCATGAATCGCCACGTGCTCCTTTTTTGGTTCAAAATCAAAAATATTGCATGCTCGTCTTCTTGAATTCCTTTTCGCTGAACAGCAGGAGATAGTCGTCGATCCCTATTGCTTTCGACATCCTCAGGGCGATTTCGCGACAAACCTCGCGCGTCTCGCCGTGGATCATGGTGTACAGATTGTAGGGCCAATCATCCTGCGGAACCCGCTGGTAGCAGTGGGTGACTTCCTGGAAGCCTGCCAGGACCTTGCCGATTTCCTCGGCCCGATCGTCCGGGACACGCCAGGCGACCATGGCGTTGGAACGAAAACCGGCCTCCTGGTGTCGCAGGGTGGCGCCGAACCGCCGAATGATCCCTTCCTCCTGAAGCCTCCGGACCCGCCGGATGAACTCCTCTTCGTCCATTCCCGTTTTCCCTGCAAGCAGGGCAAAGGGCCGGGGAGCCACGGGGATGTCCCCCTGGATGAGGCGGATGACTTGTTTGTCCCTTTCATCTATCATTTTCCGTCCCCGCACCACTCCGGGAAGTGCATTCGATGGTTGGGAATATCCCATGGGGTGCCTCTTGTCAAGAGAAAGGCCCGGCCGCTGGGGATTCGGTTCGATGCCAGGCCGGCAGGGGGCGGATTTCCATTGAAAATGTGGCGCGGATCATCTATTGGGATATGTACCGGCGCGCCCCCCGGTAGTCCCCCGGGCGCCGAGACGACCGGGGGGGGAGGGGGGAGCCGGGGGCGGACACATCGAGAATGGGGCCGGAGCAAGGGCCTATGATTGAAGGATTCCTGAAGATCGTTGAGAGAAAGATCCACGAAGCCCAGGAAAAGGGGTTTTTCGAAAATCTCCCCGGCAAGGGGAGGCCCCTGGAACTGGAGGATGACAGCCATATCCCGGAGGATCTTCGCCTGGCCTACAAAGTGCTCAAGAATGCCGACTGCCTTCCTCCGGAACTGGAACTCAAGAAAGAGATCCGGCGGATGGAAGATCTTCTGGAAAGCGCCCCTGACGAGAAGGAAAAATACCGCCTCATGAAGCAGATCAACTTCAAGATCATGAAACTCAACATGATGAGGGGCGCGAGCCCTTTGCTGGAAGATACGGAGATATATTACGACAAACTGGTGGAAAAATTCGGCCGGAAACACGGGCCTCGTTGATCCGGCCGGAGTTCATATAATCTCAGGAAAATCCCGGTGCCCCCTGCCTGCGCGGTATGGGGCGTTTTTTCGATTCCGGCCATCCGAGAGAAAAGCAGCCGAAATCAACGCCCGGCCTCGCTGCGGCAGGGCGTTGTAGAGGAAGGTGGCGAGAGCAGGCGTGGAGAGGCAAGATAAGGCAAGAGATGGGAACTTTTTTGAAAAATGCCCTCTTTTTTGTCCAATTTTCAGCTTTCCCAGAGTTATGGTGTGACAGACCGGATCCCCAAGAAGGGGGCATTAGTCAACACACTCTAAGCTCTAAGTCCGGGATATAAGACTTGAAGTTGAACAGAATTGAACATTTTTCAAAAATATCATAGAAACTAGACGAGTATTTGGAGTCGAAATTCAACCTGAGCCTCGACAAGCGCGGTCGATTTTCAACAGCCTGATAGGGGCCCTCAAGACGCGGGATCGGAATCGGGAAGACGCCCCCACGGAGGGATGGGTCCCCCGAGTGGGCGGTTAGGAGAACCGGCTCATGGACATGAAGCGAAATTATTACGAGGATGTTCAGCTCTTCCGCTCGGGCGTGGTGGTATTCTGGTTTGTGCTTTTCATGGCGGCCCTGGCCGTTTTCCCGCTGGTGGCAAAGAATTACTACGTCTATGTGGTCAACTACATCTGCATCAACATCATCGTGGTGCTGGGCCTGAACATCCTTGTGGGATACACCGGTCAGATCTCCCTGGGGCATGCAGGGTTTTTCGCCATAGGCGCCTACGGCACCATCATCCTCATGACCAAAGCCCACCTGCCCTTTATCATCGCTCTGCCGCTGGGGGGCCTGGTGGCGGCCGTGTTCGGATTCCTGGTTGGCATCCCCGCTCTCAGGCTGGAAGGGCCCTACCTGGCCATCGCCACGCTGGGCTTCGGGCTGACCGTAACCCAGGTGATCGGCCGGACGGATTTCTTTGGAGGCCGCCAGGGACTTCATGCCCCGCCGCTGACCATCGGTCCGTGGCACCTGAACACGGACAAGGAGTTCTATTACCTCCTTATCACCCTGACGGTACTGCTCACCCTGGCAGCCCGAAACCTGATCAAGACCAAGGTGGGTCGTGCCTTCATCGCCATCCGGGACGCGGACATTGCGGCCGAGACCATGGGGGTCAACCTCGTCTTCTACAAGACCCTCGCCTTCGCCGTGAGCGCGTTCTACGCGGGTGTGGGCGGGGGACTTTACGCATTCGTGTTGCGCTTCATCGAGCCCGAAGTATTCAACCTGTTCATGTCGGTGATGTTCCTGGCCATGGTGGTTGTGGGGGGACTGGGATCCATTATGGGCTCCATCGCCGGGGCAACGTTGCTGGCCTGGCTGGACCTACAGCTCAGAAACATCGTGGCCATTCCGTACCTGGGAGAGTGGTTGGAGACCTTTTCCAAGACTTATATGACACTTACGGGCATGTCCAACATCCAGTTCATCGTATTCGGTCTTATCATGGTCCTGATAATGGTGTTCGAGCCGCTGGGGATCTTCGGCATGTGGATACGGACCAAGATCTACTGGAAGACGTGGCCGTTCTAGCGGGAGCAAGACTCTGCGTGAGCGGGGCCGTGAGGATGGCGAATCCTCTCACTCCGGGCCTGAAGGGAAAAATAAGCTGTCGAGGTGGAGTTGATGATTGATTTCTTACAGATCATCGTGAGCGGTATCGCCGTGGGCAGTTCCTACGCCCTGATGGGACTGGCCATGGTGATCATTTACAAGACCACCGAGGTGCCCAACTTCGTTCAGGGTGAAATGGCGCTCATCTCCGTTTTCCTGGCGTTCATGATAATCAACTCCTATGGCGCCCCCGTTTACGTGGCGTTTCCTTGCGCCCTGGCTTTTGCAGCCGTGCTTGGGGGTTTCCTCGAATTCGCCGTGCTCAGAAGGGCCAAGGAGCCCAATATACTGAGTCTGATCGTCATCACCATGGGGCTCGAGATGGTCCTCATGGGGATCGTTTCGTGGAAATTCGGGGCCGACGCCAAGACCATGCCGTTTCCCATTTCTCCGTATGACAGCGTGGCGCTGGGAGAGATCTTCATCAGCGGCCTGGAACTCCTCACCATGTTGACGGCCCTGGTGCTCATGATCGCTATCTTCCTGTTCTACCGCTTCTCCAAACTGGGCGTTGCCATGAAGGCCACCCAGCAGAACAAGGTGGCCGCCCGCCTCATGGGGATCCGCACCAACCGCATCAACCTCCTCACCTGGGGCATGTCTTCAGTGGTGGGATGCGTGGCGGGTCTCCTCATCTCCCCGGTGGTCATGGATCCCTACATGATGTGGGACCCCATGCTCAAGGGATTCACCGCTGCGGTGGTGGGGGGCATGACCTCCCTGCCGGGTTCCGTGGTGGGCGCTTATATCGTGGGCGTCATTGAGCATCTGTTCGGGGCCTATGTGTCGATAGAATTCAAATCCGTGGTGGCTTTCGCCATCATTGTCCTGGTTCTGTGTATCAAACCCAGCGGGCTTTTCACCCGGCACTACGTTAAGAAGGTTTGAGGCTTTCGGATGAGGAACCTCTACGGAAAGGAGTGGGTCATGAAGAAAAAAGTCTTTGGAGTCTGTGTGCTGTTGTTGACCGCGGTTTTCGGTCTTTCAGGGTTCGGCCTGGCCGAAGAGGGGGTGACGGATACGGAGATCCATATCGCCCAGTGGGGTCCGCAGACCGGTCCTGCGGCCGCCTGGGGATCGATTCCCCGCGCCACGGGGCACTACTTTCAGATGCTCAATGACGAAGGCGGCATCCACGGCCGCAAGATCGTCTACCACATGTTCGATGACGCCTACAACCCGGCCAAGACCAAGGCGGGCGTCAAGCAGTTGCAGGAGGACGTGGGAATTTTCGCCTGGGTGGGCGGCGTGGGCACAGCCTGCGGCCTGGCGGTGAAAAACTATCTCATGGCCAAGAAGGTCCCCTGGGTGACCCCTGCCACGGGTTCCCGGCACTGGATCGACCCGCCCCAGAAGTATCTCTTCTCCACGTTTGCCCTCTACTCAACGGGGGCGAAGGTGCATTGCAAATACGCGTACGAGCAGCAAGGGCTGAAGCGGTTCGCCCTGGCCTACCAGAACGACGACTATGGAAAAGCGTACCTTCAGGGTGCCAAGGAGCAACTGGCCAAGTACGGGCTGAAGCTGGTGGAGGCCATTCCGGTGGAATTCAGAGATACGGACCTCAAACCCCATGTGCGGAAGCTCAAGAAAGCCAAAGCCCAGGCGACGCTCATTTGCCTGACTCCCATGCATGCGGCGCGAATCGTCATGACGGGCAGGCAGATGCGTTTCAATACGCAGTGGATGGCCTCGAGCCCCTGCTCCGATTTTCCCCTCATGTACAAGATCACCAAGGGGGCATGGGAAGGGGTCATCGCCGCCACGTTCGCAGAGCTTCCCGACTCGGACCTGCCACTCATGAAAAAGTACCGGGCCGCTTATAAGAAGTACGCCACCAAGGAGGAGCGATGGGGCATTTTTTATTACGCAGGCTTCGGGTTCGCAGAGCCTCTGGTGGAGGGACTCAAGCGGGCCGGCAGGGATCTGACGCGGGAGAAACTCGTCTCGGCCATGGAAGGAATCCGGGATTTCAAGGGCATCACGGGGCATATCAACTTCGCTCCGTTCGATCCCAAGGACCCCTGGTGCAGGCAGGGCCAGGACGAGGTCTTCCTTGTCCAGTGCCAGAAAGGCGGCAAGTACAAGGTCATTACGGATTGGATCGAGATCAGGTGATGAGTTCCACCGGGGGAGGGCGGAGGGGATCGTTCCTCCCGCCCCTCCGGGGGTCTTGGTCACCTGGAGTACTTTCAACTACGCAGGACCCTCTTGATCGAAGCCCTTTCCGGGGAAGGGTCGTTTGTGTGCCTGCGGATTTCAACGGGCCGAGAGGTAAAGAGCCTCATGCCTTTTTTCAAGGTTGAAAACCTGGCCATTTCTTTCGGTGGGCTCCGTGCCCTCAATGACATCTCGTTCGAAATCGCCCAAGGCGAAATCTACGCCATCATCGGTCCCAACGGGGCCGGCAAGACGACGCTGTTCAACTGCATCAACGGCATCTACAGGCCGGACCGCGGCAAGGTGTGGTTCAAGGGCGAACCGGTGCTGGGTAAGAAGCCCGACCGCGTCGCCCGGATGGGCATCGCCCGCACGTTCCAGAACATCGAGCTTTTCAATAATATGAACACCATGGACAACATTATGCTGGGCCGCCACCTATACCTCAAGACCGGCCTATTTCATGGGGCGTTCATGTGGGGGCGGAGATCCTTTGCGGGCAAGGAAGAGATACGGCACCGGAGAAAGGTGGAAGAGATCATCGACCTGCTGGACCTTCACGCGGTTCGGGACAAATTCGTGGGCGGGCTTCCCTACGGTACCCAAAAAGTGATCGAGCTGGGCCGGGCCCTGGCCCTGGAGCCTGAATTGTTGCTCCTGGACGAGCCCTGCGCCGGCATGAATTCGGAGGAAAAGCAGGACATGATCTTCTGGATCAAGGATATCCAGGATGAACTGGGTGTGACAATCCTGCTTATCGAGCACGATATGAACATGGTCATGGACATCTCGGACCGCATCCTGGCCATCAATTTCGGAAGCCCCATTACGGAGGGAACACCGGAAGATGTCAGGAAGCATCCCGATGTGCTGAAGGCCTATCTGGGAGAGGAAGAAGACATTGGGTACGCTGCTTGATATCAAGAACATCGAGACCTACTACGGTCTCATCTATGCCATCCGTGGCGCGTCCCTCACGGTGGAGGAGGGGACCGTAACGGCTATCCTGGGAAACAACGGGGCGGGTAAATCCACCATTCTTAAGACGGTCATGGGCCTGATCGAAGACCAGCCGGACAAGGGCGCCATCGAATACATGGGCAGGCGGATAGACGGGATGGACACCGAAGACATCGTGCAACTGGGTATCTCCTACGTGCCGGAGGGAAGGGAGGTGTTCGAGGAACTCTCGGTGAGGGAAAACCTGCTTATGGGCGCCTACACCCGTAAGGACAAGCTGGGGGTCGAGGGGGATCTTGAGAGGATGTACGAGTATTTCCCCGTGCTGAGGGAACGGGAAACACAGTGGGCGGGAACCCTTTCGGGGGGGGAGCAGCAGATGCTCGCCATCGCCCGGGGGCTCATGACGCGACCCAGGCTCCTGCTTCTGGATGAGCCCTCTCTGGGTCTTTCTCCCATACTGGTGAAGGAAATTTTCAAGATCATTAGAACAATCAACGACGAGGGGGTCACGATCCTGCTGGTGGAACAAAATGCCCGCATGGCGCTGAATGTCTCCCAGGCGGGGTTGATCCTGGAAAACGGACGTTTCGTGATGAAAGGCAAGTCGGAGGACCTCAAGGAAGACAAGGATGTCAAGGAGTTCTACATGGGCGTTCGGTCCGAGGCCTCTCTCAAGGGATATCAACGATGGAAGAGGAAGAAGGCGTGGAGATGAGCGAAGTCCGGGAAACGGTCCCCCGGGTTTTCCGGGACACGGTGCGCCGGCATGGGGACCGGGTCGCCATGAGGAGGAAGGAATACGGCCTGTGGCACGACATATCGTGGAATGAATACTATCGCCTTTCAAGCCATGTGGGGGCGGCCCTGATTTCCATGGGTCTGGAGCCCGGCGACTGCGTGGCCGTCATCGGGGACAACTGTGCCGAGTGGGTGATCGCCGACATGGGGATTCAGGGCGCCGGGGGGGTGGCCGTGGGTGTCTATGCCACCAATGCCTGGCAGCAGGTCGAGTATGTGATCGACAATTCTGACGCCAAGTTCTTTTTCGTGGAAAACGAAGAGCAACTGGACAAGTGGCTCCACTTCAGGGACCGGGTGCCCCGGCTCAAAAAGGTGATCGTGTGGGACACGGAAGGACTCCGGCATTTCAAAGATCCCATGGTGATGACCTACGACGAACTGCTGGAAACGGGCCGCAGGGCCGCCGGCGAGGATCCGGGCGTCTTCGAGCGCAGGGCCGAGGAGGTCAAGCCCGAGGATCTCTCGGTGCTGATCTACACCTCCGGGACCACGGGCCCTCCCAAGGGGGCCATGCTTAGTCACCGGAACGTCACCTGGATGGCCAGGGCGCTCAAGAGCACGAATCCCGTCTACGACACGGACGAGGTCCTGAGTTTCCTGCCCCTCTGCCATATCTTCGAACGGATGTTTTCCGTTTTCGTGCACATCACCTATGCCTATACGGTGAACTTCGTGGAAAAGCTGGACACGGTGACCGACAACATGACAGAGATTTCCCCCACCGTTGGGTACGCGGTTCCCAGGATATGGGAGAAGTATTACTCGGCCATCGTGATCAAGATGTCCGATGCCACCTGGTTCAAACGTCTCGTTTTCGGCCTCGCCCTCAAGATAGGGAAAAAAAGAGCGAAGCTCCAGATGGACTTCGAGCCGGTCCCCCGTGCTCTGGAACTGCTTTACGGATTGGCCTATTTTGCGGTCTTCAGGAAACTCAAGGAGCGCATGGGTTTTGACCGCATGCGGATCGCCTATTCGGGCGCCGCACCCATCAGCCACGACGTACTCCATTTCTTCCAGTCCATCGGGATCAACCTCATCGAAGGGTACGGTCAGACGGAAGGGACGGGGGTCACCACCGCCTCCCGCATCGGGGCCCTCAAGTTCGGCACCGTGGGTATGCCTCTGCCCGGGGTGGAGGTCCGGCTGGCGGATGACGGGGAAATCCTGGTGAGGTCCCCCGGAGTCTTTCAGGGATATTTCAAGAATCCGGAGTCCACGGCCCGAACGGTGGTGAACGGCTGGCTCCACTCAGGCGATGTGGGGGAAATAGACGAGGATGGATTCCTGCGGATCACGGATCGCAAGAAAGACATCATCGTCACGGCGGGGGGCAAGAACATCACGCCTCAGTATATCGAAAACAAGCTCAAATCGAGCCTCTACATCAACGATGCCGTGGTGATC
>JAFDIS010000098.1 GCA_019307945.1 Deltaproteobacteria bacterium
CATGGACGCAGGGGACGTGGACGGGGACGGCCGAAACGAGGTGGTCATCCTGGAAAAGGACGCGGTTCACGTCTACAAGTGGAAGGCCGGGCGCTTTGCCCCCTTCAGGACCCTGAAAGGGGGCTGGGCCCCCAACTATGTGTACCTGAGCGTTGCGGACGTGGACCGCAACGGCCGGGCGGAGATCTATGTGACCAACCTCACCGCGTCTCATGTCTCATCCCTGGCCTACGAGTGGCAGGGACGGGGCTTCAAGAAGATACTCTCCGGCCTCCGCTGGTTGTTGCGTGCGGCGGAAATCCCAGGGAAAGGCCTGGTGCTCCTGGGGCAGAAGCGAATCCCGGACGGCGCTTACAGGGGACCGGTCAAGATCCTGAAACGGGAAGGGGAAAGACTTGTCGAGGTCGAAACCCTGGATCTCCCTCGCCAGGCCAACGTGTTCAACTTCGTTCAGATGCCCCTGGGAAAATCAGGGGAACTACACACGGTGATGCTCACTCGCTATGACCGCCTCGTACTCATCGACCCGGAAGGCGAAGAGATCTGGAAGAGCGACGATTTGTTCGGGGGGACCTTCACTTACATGGAAGACCGCACGGGGGACGGAAGGCTCCCCGGCGGATACAATGTCCGGTTCCTGCCCTCACCCCTCTTCCTCACGGACGTCAACGAAGACGGCACCCCGGAGGTGGTGGTCTGCAGGAACTACTCCCGGACCGGCCGCATGACCCTGATCTACCGGGAGTATTCTAGCGGCATCGTCCACTTCCTCACCTGGGATGGTCTCTCTCTATCCACGGAGTGGCAGTCCCAGAAGATGTCGGGGGCCGTGGTGGGCTACCGGGTGGCGGACGTGGACCACGACGCCAGGCCCGAGCTGGTGATCGCGGTGGTGAAGCAGTCTGAATTTTCCATGGGCGAACCCAAAAGCCAGTTGGTGATGTACGACTTGAAGTAGGGCGGGCCCCGGGGGGCGTGCATGGGCCGAGCCGGTGGATTTTCGCCGTGCCGCCCCGACCCGCCCGGGGGGCCTCCCATGCCCTGAAGCGGCCTCCTGCAAACCGCCCCGCCTCGGCTTGTGGCGATGAGACTTGGGCCCTCTGGAATCCTTGCGGCCTTTCATCCATCCCTCCTGGTTCCCTTTACGGCCAAGACCCCTTGAAAACCAACCCTGGGCTCCGCACCTGCGCCCGGAGTTCCCCCCCCGGCACGACGCCCCGGCCCTGGACAAGAAAAGCCCCCGACCCCATGGATCGGAGGCTTCTTGGTTCTTTTGCGGGGGGGAGGGCCTTCGCCTTGCGCCCCGCAGGTTTGAATGTTTCGTTTTAGAAAGCGATCATGAAGCACACGCCGTAGATGGCCTGCTTGCCGTAATCGATTTCCGTACCGGCCACTTTCGCGCCGTCGTCCCAGTCATAGAACATGATCTCGGGACGAAGCAGGAAGGTCTTGGAAAGCGGGATGATGGCGCTCACGCCGTACATGGTGGAGGTGGCTTCGTAGTCGTCGCCCTTGCCGCTCGCACGCTCGTTTTCAGCGTTGCTCTGGCCCCACAGCACATGCAGCGTGGCGGGACCGGCCTTGAAGCCCACGTCCAGCCAGTAGGCCCAGCAGTCGGCATCGTACATCTTGCCGTTGGCTTGGTCATTCCACGCCCTGGAGGCCAGGACCACCGGGGTCACGACGTTGGAAATGCCGGCCGTGTTCCCCCAGTTCTGACCGATCTGGCCCTCGGCCGCGATGGTGACCGGGCCGAACCCGGTCTTGATGCCCAGGGAGTAACCGTAGGCGGTCAGCTCATCTTCCTGTCCGGCTGCGGCATTGTCCCAGGTCTTCTTGTGATAGAAGAAGCTGGGGTAGAGCTTTACCGGACCCAGGTAGAGGTCCAGGCCCACGTCGATGCGGGGTATGGTGCTGTCGTTGTCAGCCGTGGTCCCGGTCTCCGCGGCGGGAGCGGCATCGGTCCCCTTCTGGGGGTCCACAAGCGCGATGCCCAGCTTGCCCATGTCGCCGAACTTGAAAACAAAGCGGAGCTGGGGAAAACGGCCGGAGTAAAACTCACCGTAACCGGCACCGATTATGTGCAGGCCGCCCTCAGAAAACTCGCCGACGATCTGGGTCGGGGTGAGGGGAGAAAACGGCGTGGTGCTGTGACCCGCCATGATGCGGAAGGAGGGGCTTGCGTCCCACCATCCATAGGCATGCCGGAGACTGGCATCAGCATTACCTGAGTCGCCATACGTATCGTCGCCCAGGCCGAACTCGATGTACATGCCCACGTTGTGCTCGTTGGTCCAGCGGGCCTTGAACCTGGTGATCTTGGGCACCTGGATCTCGGTCGCGCTCCAGTCGTCTTCGTTGGTGGTGCTACCCTTGGCCACACCACCCGCCATGTTTTCCTTGTCCCGGGTCATGTAGTAGACATCGGTGAAAATGATGCCGCCCAGCTTCACCTTGGCCATGGCCGGGACGGTGAAGGCCACGATCAACAGGGCCGCAACACCCAGTACAAACAGTTTCTTCATTACTCTTTCCTCCCTGAAAGTGTTGGTGTTTGAAATGAATTCCCCCTAAGAACCATTCCTACACACACAATCCACAAATCCTCCTTGTCCGTCCCACCTCCTTTCTCGTCTAACGCTTCGTTATTCCCACGGAAGGCGCCTTTCGCCCCCCCGCCCCGCTACCCGCGGCGTTTTAGCCACAGGTGCTACGGGCACCAAATCACATAAGGCCATACCAGCCGTTTGTGGATTTGTCAAGAATTTTTGGCTGTTACCCCGGGTCCCTCACGAAACGACATCTGGTGGTCAGCCTTCATACCGAACCCAGGATGTGGGGTTCCGGGGGGCCTCCTTATTCCTGGGGCCACGTACCGGCCGTCGCCCCCCCGGGCCACCAGGACCAGGCCCCGCCAACGGTTTCCAAAAGGTCAATTCAGCAAGGATTAATGCAAAGATCGTACCAATCACCCGTCCCGCCTTAGGGAAGGTCATTTGAATAAGGGGACATCCTCTTGATTTTCTAGGATTTTTCCAGGATTCCTTTCCGCATGACCCCTTTCAGGACCCTACGCCCCCGTGAAGCGCGGGTGTGGCAGCGGAGCCACACTGCCCATGGCAGGCCTGAATTGACGTCCCACAGGGAGTCCCTGCGGTGGCCCGGGGGCGGCGTCGTAGTGGGTCATCCGCCTCAGGCCCGGCGGGACTTTACGCCGGGGCAGGACCATGATTCCCGGAACCCCTTCCTTGGCAAGCCCCCCCCCGGCTTCTGCGGCGGCGGACAAAAATCGGTTTACGAACCCAGTCCTGGTGCAGTATAAGGACCCAAAAAGAAATGCGACCGCAGGGAGGGAGGCGGCCGCCCCCGGGGGACTTGGGGCGATTCTTTTCCTCCCCCTCCCCAGGCCAAGGAGACATGCCATGAAAGTACTGGTCAGTGATCCGTTGTCGGAGGTGGGCGTCCGGATCTTCGAGGAGACCCCCGGCATCGAGGTGGACGTCAATACGGGCCTTACCCCTGAAGAACTCCAGGGCGTCATCGGACGCTACGACGCCCTGGTGATCCGAAGCGCCACGCGCGTTACGGCGGACGTCATTGAAAAGGCCCGTAACCTCAAGGTGATCGGTCGGGCCGGGATCGGCCTGGACAACGTGGACATCAAGGCCGCCAGCAAGCGGGGCGTGGTGGTCATGAACACCCCTGAGGGCAACACCATCACCACCGCCGAGCACGCAATCGCCCTGCTCCTGGCGCTCACCCGCAACATCCCCGAAGCCACGGCCTCACTCAAGGAAGGAAAATGGGAGAAGAAGCGACTCAAGGGCAGAGAGGTGTTCAACAAGACCCTGGGGCTCATCGGCGCCGGGCACATCGGTCGCATCGTTGCCGACCGTGCCCGGGGACTCAAAATGAAGGTCATCGTCTATGACCCTTACATCAGTCCCGGGACCATAGAAAAACTGGATCTCGAGCCCGTGTCCATGGACGAACTCCTGGCCCGCGCCGACTACATCACCATCCACACACCCAAGACCGAGGAAACGGCGAACATGATCAACCGCGAGGCCCTCTCCCGTATGAAAAAGGGGGCCATGCTTATCAACTGCGCCCGGGGTGGCATCGTGAACGAGGACGACCTCTACGACGCACTGGCCTCGGGGCATCTCGGGGGCGCGGCCCTGGATGTCTTTTCCACCGAGCCCCCGGGCAGGCTCAAGCTCATGGATCTTCCCAACTTCATCTGCACACCCCATTTGGGGGCCTCCACGGCCGAGGCCCAGGACAACGTGGCCAAGGACGTGGCGGAGCAGATCGTGGCCTACCTGCTTCACGGCACGGTGAAAAACGCGGTGAACGTGCCCAGCATCAGCGCCGAGCTCATGAACACACTGAGACCCTATGTCACGCTCCTGGAGCGTATGGGGGCAATGCAGACCCAGCTTGCCGACAGCGCCATCGTGGAGGCCCGGGTGGATTTTTCCGGCAAGGTCACGGACTACGACCTGGCGCCGCTGACCACCGCCATGCTGAAGGGGCTCTTGGCCCCCATCCTCAAGGACGACGTGAATTTCGTCAACGCCCCCTTCATCGCGGCCGAACGCGGGATCAAGGTGGTGGAGTCCCGAAGCAAGACCCATGAGGATTTCGCAAGCCTAATCAAGCTCACGGTCAAGACCATCGAAGGGGAGAACATCGTGTCGGGGACCATCTTCGGCAGGACCCGGCCGCGCATAATCCGGATCAACGACTTCTATTTCGAGGCCATCCCCGAGGGACACAACCTTTTCATCCATAGCCAGGACGCACCGGGGGTGATCGGGCTGCTGGGCACCACTCTGGGACGGCATGGAATCAACATCAGCCGTATGCAGGTGGGCCAGAAGCGAGAGGAAAAGCAGAACGTGAACCTGATCACCACCAATTCCGTGGTCCCGGACGAGGTCCTGGAAGAAATCCGGGCCCTGGACCACGTGTTCTCCGCAAGGCGGATCGAGCTTTAGGAGGTCCTGGGAAAACGCCGTCAGCCGCATTATCCCGGTCCCACGTCACTGCGGCGCACCTTGCGAGATGAACATTTTCCACCAGCCTCGAGAAGTGCTCACAGTCCGGCAGGCTCCCGGAGGACCGCGACCGGGGGCAACCGCGCTACCGGCTTTTTGCCCCCGCGGTTGCATTTTCCCGAGGGGGAATTATCATGTCCTTATGACTCAGGATGGGCCGCATCTCCGGGCTCGCCATGGTCGGGACCGTGCGCGGGGCCCCGGGCTGGACCTCCTCCAAATTCCCCTATCGGGCATGAAACGGCAAGGAGAGGACCATGAACGAAGAGGAAAAAGGTTTCATCATCAAGGACAGAAGGGCCTTCGACGAGTCCGGGGAACTGAAAAGGGAGGTTCCGCCGGAACCCGAGAGCGAAAGGAAAGAGGAGGCACCGCGGGAGACGCGCGAGACGACGGAAGAAAAACAGGCGCCGCCTCCGTTGCCCGAGGTGAACTTCACATCCCTCATCTTCAGTCTGAGTTCATCCGCCCTCTTTCACCTGGGCGAGGTGGCAGATCCTCAGACGGGAGAAAAAAAACAGGACCTGCCCCTGGCCAAACATGCCATCGACACCATAGCCATGCTCCGGGAAAAGACGGAGGGCAACCTGACGGACGAAGAAAAGAAATTCATTGAAAACGTCCTGGCAGACCTCAGGTGGCGTTACGTGAAGGCCGCAGGCTAGGCGGAAAAAGGGGCGCGCGCCGGCATCCGCCCGAACGTGCCCTGCAAGGAGAAAACCATGGGAAAAAGAATCGAGTCCGACCGCGTATCCCGCGCAAGAGCCCACACCATGTGCGCCGTCCTGCTGTTCCTTGCGGTCCTTTGGGGCGGGGGGGCCTGGGCCCGGGTCCTGTCCGACGCCCCGCCCTCTTTCGCGGACCTGGTCAAAGAGGCCACACCCTCCGTGGTGAACATCAGCGCCGTGAAGATCGTAAAGGGCCGGGGGGGCCTTCCCCTGCCATTCGGAGGCCCTTCGGACGACCCGATGCGCGATTTTTTCGAGCGCTTCTTCGGGGATCGGGTTCCCAAGGAGTTCAAGCAGCGGGGTCTGGGCTCGGGCTTCATAATCGACAAGGAAGGCTACATCCTCACGAACAACCACGTGGTGGAGAAGACCGACGAGATCAAAGTGAAACTCCACGACGAGACGGAATACGATGCGCAAATCGTGGGTCGTGATCCCAAAACGGACCTGGCCCTGATCCGCATCCGCGCCGATCGGCCCCTCAAGCCTCTGCGGTTCGGCGACTCGGACAGCCTGCGGGTGGGAGACTGGGTGGTGGCCATCGGCAATCCCTTCGGCCTGGGAAACACTGCCACGGCGGGGATAGTGAGCGCCAAGTACCGGCACATCGGGGCCGGGCCCTATGACAACTTCATCCAGACGGACGCCCCCATCAACCCGGGCAACAGCGGGGGACCCCTGCTCAATACGGATGGGGAGGTCATAGGTATCAACACGGCCATATTTTCACGCAGCGGCGGCAGTATAGGGATCGGTTTCGCCATACCCAGCAACATGGCCCGGGACCTGCTGCCCCAGCTCAAGAAGGGCAAGGTGGTGCGTGGGTGGCTTGGGGTCATGATCCAGAAGATCACGCCCGAACTCAAAGAGAAACTGGGGCTTCGCACGGAACGGGGAGCCCTCGTGGCCGACGTGACCCGGGGCGGGCCTGCGGAAAAGGCCGGCATCCGCCGGGGGGATGTGATCACGGCCTTTGACGGGAAGCGGATCAGGGAAATGAACGAACTGCCCTACCTGGTGGCCTCAACACCCGCGAACAAGAAGGTCACGGTAACGGTCCTGCGCAAAGGCAAAAAGAAGGAATTTCGGGTCAAGATCGGGGTTATGCCGGAAGAGCCGGGGACCACCGTCGCGGGGGGCGGGTCCGCGCCGGACCTGGGATTGACGGTGGAGGAACTCACCCCCGAACTGGCCTCGCGGCTGCGGATTGAGGACGCGCGGGGGCTGGTGATCACCCGCGTGAGGCCCGGCTCTCCTGCAGCCGAAGGAGGTCTCAGGCAGGGGGACGTGATCCTTGAGCTGGACCAGGCGCCGGTGCGGGACGTCCGGGACTTCGAACGGAGGATCCGGCAGTACAAAGGGGGAAGCACGATCCTCTTCCTGGTCCGGCGGGGAGAAGGAACCATCTACCTGACGGTCAAGCTGAACGACTGACCTTCCTGCGGGGAGCGGGGGGCTCTACCCAGGCCCCCGCCATCTCCGGGGACGCCCTTTTTCCTCGCACCATGGACGCCTCATCCCTTTCCCTTGCCGCCCCGGCCAAACTCAACGTCCGTCTCAAGATCACGGGGCGAAGGCCCGACGGGTATCATGACCTGGTCTCTCTCATGGTGCCCGTGGACCTCTGCGACCGGTTGGTGATTCGCCCCGGGCCCAACGGAATGGCGCTCCACTGCGAGGGGCGGCCCGTGCCGGGGGGCCGGGAAAACCTCGTGCACCAGGCGGCCCGCGCGTTTTTCCAGGCGACCCTGATTCCCGCAGCGGTTTCCATCACGCTCATCAAGAAGATTCCCGTAGCCGCAGGCCTCGGGGGCGGCAGCAGTGACGCGGCCTGCGTGCTTGGGGCCCTCAACCGGTTGCACGGACGCCCCCTGACCGAGGCGCGATTGCAGGATCTGGCGCGGGAATTGGGGGCGGATGTGCCTTTTTTTCTCAAGGGTCGCCCCTGCCTGGCCCGGGGCATCGGAGACATCCTGGAGCCCGCCCACGGCTGGCCCCCGTTTCGGTACCTGATCGTCACCCCTCCCCTCGCGGTCTCCACGGCATGGGCATACGATAACGTCAAATTAAAAAAGTTGACAAGTAATGAATATGACTATATAGTGCGGCACCTGAGGCAAGATCGCATCGATGTGTCGGCGATCCTGGAAAACGACCTGGAAGCGGTCACTGCCTCGCGGTTTCCTGTCATTGACACGATCAAGCGATGCATGATGGAAGCAGGGGCGAATGGGGCTTTGATGACAGGAAGCGGGCCCAGTGTCTTCGGCATTTTTGATTCAACAACCCGGGCCCTTGCGGCCAGGGAAGTATTGATCCGAAAGAACGTGGGAGAAGTCTTTTCGGCGTCCCCCTGGAAGCCTGAAAGAGCATGACCCGCGTGCCGGCCCGCTTCACCGCCCCCGGGATTCTCCCTGAAGACGGAAACCCCACTCAGGAAAAAACGGTGACAGCGTCCCCCCGATTTGCTGACGGGAAACCAAGGTCTTCGGAAGAAGGCATACCGTTCCCATGCTGGGGTGTCGTCAAGTGGTAAGACACGGGCCTTTGGAGCCCGCATTCGGAGGTTCGAATCCTCCCACCCCAGCCAGGCATGCCCTGCCCCTTTGGGGGGGAGACATAAGGCAGCCCCCGTCGGGCGGGGGAGACGGTATCTATAGTATAGATCAGATCGATAGGGCATATGGGATCCAACGCAGAGATGAAACTATTCGGCGGCACATCTAATCCGGGGTTGACCCTGGAAGTGTGTGAATACTTGGGAATACCGCCGGGCGAAATCCTGGTGCGGACATTCAGCGACGGTGAAACCCTGGTGGAGATCGGGGAGAACATCCGCGGCAAGGACGTTTTCGTCCTCCAGTCCACCTGCACACCGGTCAACGACAACCTCATGCAGTTGCTCATCATCATGGATGCGGCACGCAGGGCCTCGGCCAAACGGATCACCGCCGTGATCCCCTATTACGGTTACGCCCGCCAGGATCGCAAGGTGAAACCCCGGGTGCCCATCAGCGCAAAGCTGGTGGCTGACCTTATCACGGCGGCCGGAGCCAGCAGGGTGGTTTCCATCGACCTGCATGCCGGCCAGATCCAGGGCTATTTCAACATTCCGGTGGACAACCTCTTCGCTGCACCGATCCTCCTCAAGCACATTCGGGACCACTACCAGGACAACCTGGTGATCGTCTCCCCTGACGCGGGCGGCGTAGAGAGGGCGCGGGCCTTTGCCAAGCGTCTGGATGCATCTCTGGCCATTATCGACAAGCGCCGCGAAGCGCCCAACGTGGCCCAGGCCATGAACATCATCGGCGAGGTCGAGGGCAAGACCGCCATCCTGCTCGATGACATGGTGGACACCGCCGGAACTCTGACAGAGGCGGCCACGGCGCTTCATCATAACGGCGCGGCCAAGGTCTACGCCTGCTGTACGCATCCGGTCTTATCGGGACCCGCCATTGAACGGATCCAGAAATCCCACATGGACTCCCTGGTGGTGACCAACACGATTCCGCTCAACAACAATGCCGCAGGGTGCGGGAAGATCTCCGTGCTTTCCGTGGCGGAGCTCCTGGGAGAGGCCATCAAGAGAATCTACGAGTCCCACTCGGTGAGTACTCTGTTCGTTTAGGAAAGATACGGCCCGTGAAGGCGGGCTTTTTTTATACTTTGTGAAAAATTTTATTTATTCGTTTTGGGAGGAAGTCTCATGGATCAACCATCGTTGGCCGCCCGCCCGAGAGAGGCTACGGGAAAAGGGGCGGCAAGAAAGCTTAGGAGACAGGACCGGATACCGGCCGTGTTTTACGGTCCCGGGACGGCGCCGATCATGCTCGCGGTGGATCGTTCAGCGCTGGAAGGACTCATAAAACGGACCGGCGGAGAAAATCTCCTCCTGGACCTTCACCTCGAAACGCCCGAGGGCAAGGCTACCAAGAAGGCGCTCCTCAAGGAGTTGCAGGTGGACCCCGTCAAGGGCACGTATCTGCATGCTGATTTCTATGAGATCTCCATGGACAAGGAGATCCAGATCAATCTTCGCGTACAGCTCGTCAACACGCCGGTGGGCGTGACCAACGGCGGCGTATTGCAACACGTGCGCAGGGAGATATCCGTGGTCTGCCTACCCGACCGGATGACGGACACCCTGGAGGTGGATGTATCGGCATTGGATATCGGGGATGTTCTTCACGTGGAGGACATCCCGTTTCCCGAAGGAGTCCGACCCGCAGAGGAAGGACGCCTGACGGTCGCGGTGGTGGCCGCACCCACGGTATCAAGGGAAGCGGCGGAAGAGGAAGAGGAGGAAGAAGAGGCCGCGGCTGAGGCCGCGGAGGAAGCCGCGGAGGAACCGGCGGCTGAAGAATAACCATTCGAGTGAAAAGACAAGGAAAGGGGGTGAATTGGGCGGTAACGGCGTATTTGATTGTGGGCCTGGGGAACCCCGGCCCCGACTATGCCGACACCCGGCACAACGCCGGCTACCGGGTCGTGGAGACTCTGTGCCAACGACTCGGGGTCCGGTTGACCGGACGCAGTTTCGCTTCCAAAAACGCCCGCACGATGATAGACGGCAAGAAGGTCGTGCTGCTCTGCCCCTTGACGTACATGAACGAGAGCGGGAAATCAGTGCGGGCCTGTGTAAGGACCCTGGGGGTGCCGCTTGAAAGGCTCCTGGTGGTCCACGACGATCTGGATCTGCCATTAGGGAGAATCAAGCTGGCTCGAAAGGGCGGCTCCGGGGGCCACAAGGGCGTCTCTTCCATCATCCGGGAGCTGGGTGGCGGGGACTTTCCTCGACTCAAGATCGGGATAGGCCGCCCCCGACACGAAGAGCCCGTTTCCGACTTCGTCCTGAGCCCGTTTTATCCGGACGAGAGGGAAACCTGGCAAGCCGTGCTTGATCTGGCGGTAGGGGGGTGTGAGTTGTTTGTTTTGCAGGGGGTTGAGAAGGCAATGAACCTTATAAATTGCCGAAATCTAGCGGATAAGGAGGTATGAAGCTGATGCAGGGATTAACCATTTACGCGCCGTTTCTAGGGATTCTCGGTCTGATTATCGCGTTCCTGATATACGGTTACGTGAAAAAACAGCCCAACGGAAACGAGCTCATGCAGAAACTCGAGGGAATGATTCATGAAGGCGCGATGGCCTTTTTGAAGAAGGAATACTCGGTTCTGGTAATTTTCATAGCTGCGGTCTTCTTATTGTTGGGGCTCCTTCTGGGCCAGTGGAAGACGTCCATCGCCTTCGTGACCGGGGCCTTCTGTTCCATGCTTGCCGGCTATTCCGGCATGACCGCGGCCACCCGGGGCAATTCCCGCACGGCTGAGGCCGCCAACAAGTTTGGGCAGGCCAAGGCCTTGAACGTCTCTTATTTTTCGGGTTCGGTCATGGGACTGGCCGTGGCCAGCCTCGGGCTCTTGGGTCTGGGCTTCTGGTTCTGGATCTACGGCGGCAGTCCGGACACGGCCCAATACATCAACGGGTTCGCCATGGGGGCCAGTTCCATCGCGCTTTTTGCCCGTGTTGGAGGTGGCGTGTACACCAAGGCCGCTGACGTGGGTGCGGACCTCGTGGGCAAGGTGGAAGCGGGCATTCCCGAGGACGACCCCCGCAACCCCGGCGTAATCGCCGACAACGTGGGGGATAATGTGGGCGATATCGCCGGCATGGGGGCGGACATCTTTGAGTCTTTCGTGGGATCCGTGATCGCCACCATCGCCATCGCTGCGACCCTGGCCATCACCCCTGAGTTCCTGAGCAAGTACCCGGTGCTCAAGGGCCTGGACCCCACCGTCATTAAACTGAAATACATGGCCATGCCGATCCTGGTGGTAATGGCGGGTCTGCTGTCCTCCTTTGTAGGGGTTTTTTCCATCAAGGTCTTTCAGAAGGGAAACCCGGCGGGCGCCCTGCGGTACACCACCTTTGTGGCGGCCATAGTGTTCATCATTCTCACCGTGATCATCACCAAGTCCATCGGCATGCCCATGGGAGCCTTCTGGGCCGTTTTTTCAGGATTGCTTTGCGGGATCGCCATTGGGCTCCTGGCCGAATATTACACCTCGGGTCCCCCCGTGCGGCGGATTGCCGAGCAGTCGGCCACCGGGCCCGCCACGGTGATCATTGCGGGACTGGCCGTGGGCATGCAGTCCACCTACCTGCCCATGCTGGGCATCTGCGTGGCCACCTTCATCGGTTACCAGACTGCAGGCATCTACGGTATCGGACTTTCCGCCGTAGGTATGCTGGCCACCGTCGGGGCCACCATGACCGTGGACGCCTACGGTCCCATTGCCGATAACGCGGGAGGCATCTCCGAGATGTCGGGCCTGGGCCCGGAGACCAGGAAGATCACGGACAGCCTGGACGCCCTGGGCAACACCACTGCGGCCATTGGTAAGGGGTTCGCCATCGGTTCGGCGGCCCTCACGGCTCTGGCCCTCTTTGTGGCCTTCACCCAGGCGGCGGGTCTGACCTCCATCGACATCAAGAATCCCTTCGTGGTGATCGGGGTCTTCATCGGGGCCATGGTCCCCATGGTGTGCGCCGCCATGACCATGACCTCCGTGGGCAAGGCCGCCTTCAGCATCGTGGAGGAAATCCGGCGCCAGTTCCGTGAAATCCCCGGTCTTCTCGAAGGAAAGGAAGGGGTCGAGCCTGATCCGGGCGCCTGTGTGTCTATCGCCACGACCGCCGCCTTGAAGGAGATGGTGAAACCGGGCCTGGTGGCCGTGTTGACCCCCGTGGCGGTGGGTTTCCTGCTGGGTAAGGAGACCCTGGGAGGTATGCTTTTGGGGGCCACCACCATGGGTGCCTTCCTGGCGCTTTTCATGGCCAACGGCGGAGGCGCCTGGGACAACGCGAAAAAATACATCGAGGAAGGCAACCTGGGCGGCAAGGGTTCCGACAATCACAAAGCCGCCGTGGTGGGCGATACCGTGGGCGACCCGTTCAAGGACACCTCGGGTCCCGCCATGAACATCCTGATCAAGCTGATGTCCGTGGTTTCACTGGTGATCGCACCCATTCTTCCCGCAGTGGGATACTTCATGGGCTTCTGAGCAAAATGCCCGCGTGACGTGATTCGGCCGGGGAAGGAGGATGCCCCTGGAGGCCGGGGCATCTTCCTTTCCCTTTCACAAATAATCACAACCCGTGAGAAAGGCCCCTCCGGGATGCGCAAAACGGGAGTTGATCTGTTTCGTGGGCCCGAAGCCTTTCTCTTTATCAAAGGATTTCCGATGTAGGGGGGACAGATGTTTAGTGTCGGCGATTTGGCTGTTTATCCCGCGCATGGCGTTGGTGTAATCGAAAAAATCGAAAGCCAGGAGATCTCCGGGTGTTGTCAAGACTTCTACGTGATGCGCATCCTTGAAAACGGCATGCTGATCATGATTCCCACCGACAACGTGGAGAGTGTCGGGCTGCGGGAGATCATCGGTCAGACCGACGTCCCGAAGCTCTACTCCATCCTAAAAAAAAAGAACGTGTCCATCGACAATCAAACCTGGAACCGGCGCTACCGTGAATACATGGACAAGATCAAGACGGGATCCGCCTTCGAGGTCGCGGAGGTCTACCGCGATCTCATCATGCTGAAGCTGGAAAAAGAGCTTTCCTTCGGGGAACGAAAAATGTTGGACACGGCCAGGAGTCTCCTGGTCAAAGAGATCTCACTGGCCAGGAACGTCGGCGAAGAGCAAGTGGAAAAGGATCTGGACGGCATTTTCCAGTAGTCACCCGCCCGGAGGATCGCTGTCCACGTGAAACCGGAACCGGCAAGAACCTTTTACTTTCAGGTCCTTGGGGAAGGCAATGGGGTCCGGTTGGATCTATACCTGTCGCAACGGGACACGGGGCTGTCCCGCTCACGGATTCAGTCCCTGATCAAAAAAGGCCGGGTCATCCTGAACGGACACCCCGCCCGTGCAAGCGCAAGGCTCCGGGAAGGAGACCTTATTCTACTGGAAATCCCGCCCGTCACGCCGCCGCGGCTTGAGCCCGAAGCCGTCCCCTTTCAACTGCTCCATGAAGACCGTGCCCTGCTCGTACTCAACAAGCCTGCAGGCGTGGTGGTCCACCCGGCACCCGGGCATCCTACGGGCACGCTGGTCCAGGGCATCCTGCGGTTGTGCAAGGACCTTTCCGGCATAGGCGGGGAGCTGCGGCCCGGCATTGTGCACCGACTGGACAAAGACACCTCCGGCCTTCTCGTGGTTGCCAAGAATGACCGGGCCCACGCCGCCCTGGCACGGCAGTTCAAGGCCGGAGAAGTGACGAAAAGATACCTGGCCCTGGTCTACGGCCCGGTTAAGGCCGCCAAAGGGAAAATCACACTGCCCATCGGCCGGCATCCCCGGAAAAGAAAAGTGATGGCCGTGAGGCCGGAAGGAGGAGGAAAGGCGGCGCTGACCGTTTGGGAAAAGAGGGAGAACCTGGCCGGGGGCTTTTGCCTGCTGGACGTTTCCATAAAGACCGGCCGCACGCATCAGATCAGGGTCCATCTATCTCATGAGGGCCATCCCATCGTGGGAGACCCGCTCTACGGGCAGGGCAGGGCCAGGTTCAGGCGACACCCTCTGTACCGGGCGGGACATCTGCCTCCTTGCGACCGGCAGATGCTTCACGCCGAGCGGCTGGGATTCACACACCCTGATTCAGGGGATTTCCTCGAATTCAGGGCTCCTCTTCCCGAAGACATGAAAAGGATGTTACGGGCCCTGCGGGCGGTGGGAGAGGAAGGAAGGAGCAGATCCAGGAATCCCCTGGTCCCTTGCTGAAACCGGGCACGGTGATTTTATTCTAATGTCGCAAGGGGAGGACACATGAGTTTTGAGTCATGCGCAAATAGTCAAAGACCAAGCGCACATTGCAAGAGAGTTGCCGCATTTTTTGT
>JAFDIS010000176.1 GCA_019307945.1 Deltaproteobacteria bacterium
TCACGATCCCATGAGCGCCCGAAGCCGTTCCATGAAAAGGGTTCGGATTTCCTCGAGCCGCTTTTCGTTATCGGCCTCGAACCTGAGCACCAGCACGGGTTGTGTGTTGGAGGCACGCACAAGCCCCCACCCTCCGTCGAACAGGACCCGTGCTCCGTCCACGTCGATCACGCGGTAGTCCTTTTTGAAGGCCTCCACCATGGAGGCCACGATCTCCTTCTTTTTCTCATCAGGGCAGTCCATCCGGATTTCAGGCGTGTTCACCATCCTGGGCACATCCGCCAGCATTTCCCGCACCCCGGGCCTTTTCCGCGTGAGTATCTCCAGGAGTCTGGCGCCCGCGTATATGGCGTCGTCGAACCCGAAATAGCGTTCCGCGAAAAAGAGATGCCCGCTCATCTCGCCTGCCAGCAGGGCCCCTTCCTCCTTCATTTTGCTCTTGATGAGGGAATGCCCCGCCTTCCACATGATGCCGCGGCCTCCGTGCTTTTCTATGTCGTCGTAGAGGACCTGTGAGCACTTCACCTCCCCGATGATGACTGCGCCCGGGTGGCGTTCCAGGAGGTCACGGGAAAAGAGGATCATCAACTGGTCCCCCCAAATGATGTTTCCCTCATGGTCCACCACGCCGATGCGGTCCGCGTCCCCGTCGAAGCCGATCCCGAGGTCGGCGCCCGTCTCCCTCACCTTGGAGATGAGTGCCTCGAGGTTTCCGGGTACCGTGGGGTCCGGGTGATGGTTGGGAAAGCGCCCGTCCGGTTCGCAAAACAGAGGGATCACCTCCACGCCCATATTTTCGTAGATGCCGGGTGCCACCATGCCGCCCGTGCCGTTGCCGGCGTCCACCACCACCTTCCTGGGGATGTCGCCCGGTTCCAGATTCTCCGCAAGGTAGGCCAGGTAAGGGTCGATGACGTCGGCTGTTTCCAGTTTACCCTCGCCGCGCCGAAACCGACCAGCCTCCAGGATGCGCCGTAATTTCTGGATCTCCTCCCCATAGATGGAGGCCGCACCCAGGCAGACCTTGAACCCGTTGAACTCTGGCGGGTTGTGGCTGCCGGTGATCTGCACGCCCCCCTGGACATCCAGATGATGCAGGGAAAAGTAGAGCAAGGGCGTCGGCACCATGCCCACGTCCACCACCTCCAGGCCCGTTTCCAGCAAACCGGCTGAGAGCCATCTGGAAAGATCAGGCGAACTCAGCCGGCAGTCTCGGCCCAGGGAAATCCTCGAAACGCCATGCTCGCGGTAATAGGTCCCGACGGCCAGGCCCAGCGGCCGAACCGTTTCCTCGTTGAGTTCCTCCGGACAGATGCCCCTGATATCGTATTCCCTGAACACGTGTGCCTTCATAGCCATTTTTCCTTTCCTTCCCTCTCGAGTCTTTGAACGATCTTCCGCACACCCTGTGACTTGCGGAGGTCAGCCACCAACACCGCATCCCGGGTCTCCACCACGAGACAATCCTGAAGCCCCAGGCAGGCGACCAGTCTCCCGGAGCCGCCCGAAACGAGCACCCCACGGCAGTCCTCCAGGAGGGCCTCCCCCCGGGCCAGGTTTCCGTTGAGGTCCCGGCGGTCATCCAGGAGTTCGTAGAGCCCCATCCAGGACCCCACGTCGCTCCACCCGCACCGGGATGGGATCACCCTCACCGGCCCCCGGGTCTTTTCCATCACACCGTAGTCGAAAGAAACACCTTGGAGGCGGTGGTAAACCCCTGAGAGGACGGCCTCGAAATGCTTTTCGTCCAAGGCCTCCGCCACCTCCTCCAGCCCCCGCGAAAGTTCCGGCAGGTGCTCCCGAATCTCCCGAAGAATCGTATCCGGGGTGGCCACGAATATGCCCGCGTTCCAGTAATATTCGCCGCTTGCCATGTAAGTGCGGGCGGTGTCGAGGTCCGGTTTTTCCACGAACCGGTCAACGGCGAGGATCCGGCTGGAATCCTTTCCATCGCCCGGAGCGTGGATATACCCGTAGCCCGTCTCAGGTCGGGTGGGCACGATGCCCAGGGTAACGATCCCGCCGTCAAGAGCCGCCCTGCCCGCCTCTTCCAGGTCGTCCAGGAACCGCTCGGGCTCTGCGATGAAATGGTCCGCGGGCAGAAACGCCACCGCATCCTCACAGCCCATGCTCTTTGCTATGATCGCCCCCAACCCGATACAGGGCGCCGTGTTGCGTCCCACGGGTTCGGCAACCAGGCGTATGGGCCGATCCCCCAGGAGTGAGCGGGCCCGGGCTTCGTGCGGGGCGCCCAACACCACCACCATCTGGTCGTCCCGCACCAGGGGCTTGAGCCGGTTGCAGGTCTCCACCAGCATGGGTCCCTTCCCGGTAATGTCCAGGAATTGCTTGGGCATTGACCTTCGGCTGGCGGGCCAGAAGCGGGTGCCGGAACCCCCTGCCATGATGACTGCAAACATCTCGATCTTTCCTCCTATTTTTTGTCCATATATTCATTCGCGAGGCCTTTTCAAGGCCCGCGGATTCTATTGACCCTCTTTATGGTGATTCGCATCCCGTTTGGCCAGCATCCTGGCCATCAGAGTTCCGATCCCCTGGGGAGTCATTTCCGCGGGTGAGATGGTCCCCAGGATATCCAGAAAAGCCCGGGCAGGCGGTGAGAGATGCTGCCCCTTCAGGTATGCGATGCTCACGTCCAGGTAAGGTTTTTCGCCCCGCACGGGAAGCGCCACCAGGCTCTTTTCGTTCAATTCATTAAATAAAAGTTATAGATACCACAAAAAAAGGAATTTGACACATTTTTCTCCCTGGTTCATGGTACCCCACAGCTAATTTACGATTTGGGGGAAAATCACTCCACGGTTTCTCAAGGAACGTGATGAAATCGTCACCAAATACCGTGAACTGATCGAGACGGACGAAGACCGAAAGGCATTTGAGGACGCATACGGGACCATCCGAACCATCTACCGCTACGCCGAGGACCACCTATTCTGGGTGGAGCACTGGTTCCACACCATCTGGTACAAGAAGATCCGGCAGTTGGGGAGCCTGCTGGTGAAAAGCGGCATGCTGAACCAGGTGGACGACATCTTCATGTTCAACC
>JAFDIS010000099.1 GCA_019307945.1 Deltaproteobacteria bacterium
GGGCCTTGCGGCCGAAGCGGCGCCGATGACAAACAGGCAGTTCAAGACATCCGCCCCCACGACATTCCCCACCGTGATTTCAGGATGTCCCTTTCTGACCGACGCAATAGCGGTCATCAATTCCGGAACAGACGTCCCGAAGGCCACCATGGTGGCCGCAATGACGTCATTGGGCACCCCCAGCCTGAGCGCTATCTCCGATGCGCTGGGCACCAGGACCCTGGCGCCCAGCACCACCATGAAAAGCCCACCCAAGAGCATGAGCCAGCATTTGGCGAGCCCCACCAGTTCGGAATCATCGGATTCCTCCCCTTCCAGGGCCATGTCTCCCCCCTTTTTGGCCCAGGTGTAGGTCATGTACATGTAGATCCCCAGCAGGACCAGAAAAAAGAAGCCGACTCCGCGATAGAGTATGGGGTTTCCTTTTGTCGCCACGAGAATGATGACGGACACGACCACCAGGAGCGTTGCGGCGCCTACCTGCACCCAACCGGTGCGGTTGAGGATATATCGGTTGACGGGCACCGTGGCCAGGAGGCACGTCAATCCGAAGATGAGGCCCGTGTCGGCAATAATGGAACCTACGCCGTTCCCCAGGGCAAGGCCCGGGTCGCCCATCCAGGCGGCCATCACGGAGACAACCGCCTCCGGCATGGTGGTGCCGAGGGAAATAATCGTGGCCCCTATGACGATCCTCGGCATGCCGGTCCTGCGGGAAAGCTGAACGACCCCGTCAATCATCCAGTCCGCACCCTTTGAGAGGACCAGAATACATACCACGATGACCGCGAGTAAAACCAGTAAAGGCAGGCCCGCCACCAGGTTTCGCAATACGGTTTCATCCCCTATGAATCGAAAAATAGCGTGTACCATCGTCTCTCCTTTCTCAGCTCAACACGTTCAAAGGCATTTACGGCCTGATTGGATTATTCAGTTTCCATAAGACTTGGATTTCAAGATATGTGCCATCGGCATTCTGCGGTGGGGACCTACGGCAATAGCTATAACATGCTGATAAAATATAGATTATGGGGCAAGTGAGAAATGGTGATGATGTACGGGTTGAAGTGATAAGCCCCCAAGAAGTGACAGCCTGGGGGAGAGCTGTCCCCTGGGGATTTACAGACAGATAGGCATGAATCCGTGCAATGGACCTCTGTTAAGAGAATTTGTATGGCACTTCTTTTGCAAAAAACGTAATGGGCGCCCATCCGCGAATAACATAATAACTATCCCGCATTTCTCGCGGGGAATCTACTATAGCGGCGGATAGTCTTTTTCTAACAACGGGGAGTCAAGAGGCACGAAAGAGGGGGCAAAATGAAGGAGAAAAAGGTCCAGGATATTTTGGTGCCGTTTCGGGAAGACACGCCGCTCCGTCCCTCAGTGGCCCTGAGTGACAGACTTGTATATGCGGTCGAATTGATGGCGAAGCATAACCGGGAGTGTATCGCCGTTGTCAGGAAGGGAAGGCCGATCGGTATGGTGTGCCTCAAAGACGCTTTTCAAAAGCTCGGCCTCAAAAGCCCGGCAAAGGAATAGGTTATTTGTGCCTGAAATCCTCGCCGCTGAGACCCGACTGTTTCATCAACCGGTGGAGGTATTGTCGTTTAATACCGGCAATGTCCGCCGCCCTGGTTATGTTTCCGTCACTTTCCCGGAGAAGTATATGCAGATATTGCCGGTGAAACCTTTGAAGCATGACCTCTCTGGCTTTCTTGAAGGAGAGATCGGATATACCCTCGCTCAGGTCCGGAAAAGGCGTTTCCTGCTTGTTGTCGAGCAACAGGTCTTCCGCCTTCAATGTCATGTTCCGGCAAAAGATGACGCTCCTTTCAATACAATTTTCCAGTTCTCTGATGTTGCCCGGGAAATCGTGTGAGACAAGGATCTGAACGGCCAACGGAGAGATGTCCAGGACGTCCTTTTGGTAGATCCGTGCATACTTTCTCAGGAAGTGATGGGCCAGGAGGGGAATGTCTTCCTTTCTCGCCGCCAGGGGCGGCAGTTCAAACCGGACAACATTCAGGCGGTAATAGAGGTCTTCTCTGAAGCGTTTTTTCCTGATATCCTCTCCCAAATCATGGTTTGTGGCGGCGATGATACGCACGTCCGCATACTTTGATACGGTGGCGCCAACAGGCCTGTACTCGCCTTCCTGGAGCAACCTCAGGAGCTTGCTCTGGAGTCCCTGGCCCATGTCACCGATTTCATCCAGGAAGAGGGTCCCTCCATCGGCTTCCTCAACCAGTCCTTTTTTGTCCCTCCAGGCCCCGGTAAATGCCCCTTTTACATGCCCGAAAAGCTCGCTTTCCATGATCTGATCAGGGAGTGTCGCGCAATTGATGGCAATAAATCTCTTCTCTTTTCTCAAGCTGTTCTGGTGAATGGCCCTGGCGACCAGTTCTTTTCCGGTGCCGGTGGCCCCGGTGATCAGGACGGTCGCCGTTGTCGGCGCCACTTGTCTGATGCGATCGAACAGATCCTTCATGATCGGCGTGGCCCCGACCAAAGGAAGATAATCCCCCTTTTCAGCAAGGGCCCGGCGGAGGGCAAGGTTTTCCCGCACCATCTCCTCCCATTTCATGACCTTGTTGATGGTCAAAAGAATTCTCTCCCGCTTGAACGGTTTGGAAATATATTCGTATGCCCCCATCTTGATCGCCTCAACCGCTGTCTCGATGGTCGCGTATGCAGTCAGGATGATGATACAGGTCCTCGGCTTTGCCCTTTTGACCTCCTTCAGAAATTGAATGCCGTCAATCCCTGGCATCTTGAGGTCGGTGAATACCAGTTCAACAGGATTGTTTTTCAGCCATTCCAGTGCCGCCAACGGGCTTGAAAAGGTGCGCACTTCATGGTCCGTGCCTTCTGTGATAATCCTTTTCAGGAGCGTCAGCATGTCCTTTTCATCATCTACTATCAAGATTGTTCCGGCCATTCTTTCTCCTGGGCTTTGATGGGAAGCGTTATGGTGAAGACCGTCCCGCGGGGAGCGCCGGGTGTATCCCCGGTGTTGCTCTCACAGGCTATGTTCCCGCCGTACTTGGCAACAATGCCGTAACTCACGAACAGACCCAAACCGGTTCCCTTTCCTTCCGGCTTGGTCGTGAAAAAGGGTTCAAAGAGGTGGTCCATATTTTCCTCCGGAATCCCCACACCATTATCATGAAATTGGATGACGGCCTTATTACGGCGCCGCATGGCGCGTATCGTCAATATTCCTCCGCCTTCCATTGCCGCCACGGCATTGTTGATCAGGTTGAGAAAAACCTGCTGAAGCCGGTGGGAATCACCCTTCACAAGGAGAGGGGTCTCCGGCAGTTCCACAACAAGGTCTATGTTGTTCATTTCCAGTGTGTGCCTTACAACATCAATTATTTCCTGCAGAGTTCGGGTCAGATCGGAGCATTGTGCATTCTCTTCTCCCGCACGGGCGAAGCTCAGCAGGTTTTCAACGATTTGTTTGCAGTGGAGGCCCTGCCTCTCAACGGTCTTCAAGTCCTCGAACTGCTGGGAATCTTTCTCCGCTTTTTCCAGCAGGAGATCGCAAAAGCCGAGGATGATGCTCAGTGGATTATTGATCTCATGGGCGACACCGGCAGCCAGGGTCCCGAGGGATGCCAGCTTTTCCGCATTGATGAGCTGCGTCTGCAGGTTCTTATTTTCGGTGATATCCCTGGCAATACAGAGCACCGCGCTCACCTCTCCCCGGTCAGTCCTCAGGGGCATGTAGTTCGCGCTGAGCCAGATCGTGCGGTCCGCCACAACCACTTCGAATTCGTCGCGCACGCTTTTCCCGTTGCTCAGGACCAGATGTATGGATTCCATCTGCCTTTCTGCAATCCTTTCGGGAAACAATGAGGAAAGGTCTCTTTCCAGGAATTCTTCAGGAGAGCCGCCGAAAAACGCGGCCGTAAAGCTGTTCATGGATTGAAGCATACCCCGTTGGTCTACTGTAAAAATAAAATCCTCGGCGCTTTCGACCAGGGACCGGTACTTCTCTTCGGACTTCCGAAGGGTTTTCGTCCTGTTTTCCACCTCCCTTTCCAGGATGCGGGACCACCTCAATTCGAAATACAGGAGTGCCGCAGCGCCCGCCAAAATGGCCAGAATAACCAACCCCTGCAAGAGGAATTGCCTGAGATAGGCCTTGTGGACGGCGCCTTGTATTTCGGATATGGGGGCCACAACCGCCACTGACCAGAATTGGGATGGATTTTTCGATATTGCAACAGGACAATAGGCTATCAGCTTCTTGATCTTCCCGGTGATCCCCCGGTGCCAGCCCGAAAAATACCAGCCCGTGCCTTCCTTGCCTTTCAGCATTCGCTCTTTCTGGATAAAATCGATGATCCCCAGTGGTATGCCCGGGTATGCTTTCTCCCGGATCTTGAAGGCGTCCCTGCCCAGGAAATCGACCCTGGGATGGAAGAGAAAACGCCCTTTCTCGTCAATGAGCCAGGCATATCCTGTCTTTCCGGAGCGGATGTCTTTCAGGAAAGGGCTCAGGAACCATGAGATATTCATATTGAAGAGAAGGAGCCTGGACGATTCACCCGGGAGTGGGGATGCCATTATCAGGGTGATGGCGGACGGCCTTATGCGAGGCTTGGACACCCCGACGGTTTCGCCTTTGAAGTCCTTCAGGGGAGGCAGGTCCAGGGAACCTGTGTCCATTGCTTCCTTTGAGCGCCAATGCCTGTAGGGGGTGAAGATATAAGTTTGTCGAGAGCTGAGATTGAGTATCTCTATCTTCCAGACACCACTCTCAATCACGCGTGAAAGGGTTTTCTGTATGATTCTATTACACTTTTCTGTCGGCTCAAGGGCTTTCAGGGCCTCATCTTTTTGGAGCATCAGGATTTCCCGTTCCAGAAATCTCAGTTCCCGTTCTATCAGCCGGGCGACATTCCGGGCCATGGTGAGCTGCTCTTCATTGAATTGGTCTGCCACCACATCCTTCAGCTCCCTGGCGGACCAAAACCCCAGGATCCCCCCTGCCGCGAGAAAGGCGAGACTTGTGACCGCGACGGCGATAACAACACGTTTTCTGGTTCTGGGGTATGTTTTTCTCATTGAAACAATCTCAAACTGCTGGTCCACAGGATAACCGGCGTGAGGGACCAGAAAAAAAGGACGATGATCAATATGGAAACGCCTATAACAAGTGCTGTCTGTTTCCAGTTCAGTCCGCATCCACTGGCCATGCCGATGGAAACCATTACCCATTTCCAGGGCTCGGTGATCCAGGTGAACAGGGGAATCCAGGATGCAAGCATGGTGACTCCTGAAGAAAAGGCATATACGGCAAAGATCCTTTGAAACGGGACGCGTTTCTCTATGAACATGGTCATGGCCATGAAACTGACGCCCGCGGTGACAAAAGGCATCCCTATGGCATTGACCAGCAATATCCCGGCCATGAGGAGCGGCCTTTCGTGGACCTGGGTAAGGCCGGCTCCCGTGAAAAAGAGACTGGAGACCAGGAGGAAGCCGAAAGGCCGCCTGTAGCCGGTCTCATCGGGGAGCTCCTTGAAAAACCGTCCCGGTGCCCCCAGCATCCCGGTCAGGACGTGCATATAAAAGCCGAGGCTGAACTTGTCCGCCTCTGTTGTCTCCATCGACTCCGTCATGATACCATCGTAAAGACTACAGGATCCCGAGCTTGGTAAGAACGCCCCAGAGGAGCATCAGGATCGTCAGGATAAAGAAAATGGTCCGCTCTGTTTTCTTGCTGAAATAGGTAATCCCCTTTGAGTGGAACAAGGCCTTTTTCGCCCCGGATCCCGTGCCTTTTTTTACGTTTTCCACGCCCATCCTCCGTTATCCCCCTCAACCCCTTAGAGGGGGGGGAATTTCGCTGCAACCTGTCTAAAACCCCGGCAACCCCCCGAATCCCCTGAGAGACCAATACACCGCGGTGAGCAGAACAATGGCAATGTTGGCGATAAACCAGAGGGGAATTCCGACCCTGAGATAGTCCTTGGGCTCCAGGTATCCGCTGGCATAAACTATGGCGTTCGGCGGCGTCCCTATGATCAGGCAATAGGCAAAGGAGGATGCTATTGCTGTAGACATGGCCATGAAGGGCAGAAACGTGGTGCCCGGATGGACAAGGCCTGCCATATTGAGGGTAATGGGGCCCACCGCCGCGGCCGCGGGTCCGTCAGCCATGAGGTTTGTGAGACAGGCAGTGAGTCCGTTTGCCGTGGCCATGAGCGGAAGTCCTGAAGACATACCAAGTGGAGCAAGCAGGTCGATGACCGATCTTGCGAGCCAATAGGCGGCGCCGGTCTGATCCAGTGTCCTGCCGAAAATGATTGCTCCTGCATAGAGCCACACCACGCCCCAGTCCACCTTTTCCTGGTAGTCACGCCAGTTGACCACACCGGCCAGGATATAGGCCACCGCGCCCGCAACGGCGATCACGCCTATCCCGAGGCGCACGGGGTAGATGCCTAAGTTATAAAAAACCTTTTCGGTGAACCATCCGTACACCATTACGAGGAAAATAATGAGCGCCCATATCTGGTTACGGTTCCATTTCCCCATCCTGCCTATCTCCGCCTCGAGCTGTTTCATGGCGGGGGCAAGAGACGTTATCCGGGGTTTGAACCGCCAGTTCACAATGAACCAGGTGATAGGGATCATGACGAGGAGAAACGGAAAGCAATAGGTGACCCACTGGAAGTAGCCGATATCAAAGCCGAACATGTCATTGAGGTAGGTCATCATGATCACGTTCCTGGCGCCGCCTGACGGGGCCCCCGGGCCCCCGATGTTGCAGGCCATGGCAATGGCTATCATGAGCATCTTGCCCAGCTCCGGATCTTCGGGTGTCTCCTCCGTCAGGCTGTTCTGGTAAAGGAGCATGCCGATGGGGAGGAACATGGCCGCAAGGGCATGATCGGAGATAAAGGCCGCGAGAGGGGTGATGATGAGGAAGAAGATCAGGGTGATCCACCTGGCATTGGGCACGGCCAGCTTTTTGAACATCATCATGCACATACGTTTGTCGACCCCTGTTTTTACGAAGGCGGCCGCAAACATCAGGCTTCCCATAATAAACCAGCAGGCATCAGACCAGTAAAGCATGGCCACCTGTTTTCTGGTGACAACGCCCGTGAATACGAGAATAAGGCCGATACAGAAGGCAACACCCGGCAGGGGAATGCATTCCGTCAAGAAACAGATGACCACGAAGACCATCATGGCTATGGCCACCTTGATATGCCAGGCCCCTTTGTCCGCCGCCTTTCTGTCCGTTTCAGAGAGATTCTCGTACTTGAGACCGTCCTTCCTGAGGTGCAGGGCCTTGGTCATGATTTCTCTGAAGCTTTTGTCACTCATGTTGTCCTTGATATAATTGTAGGCCTTGCTGAAATTTGTTGCATCCGCCTCTATTTTGTACTTCCTGCACCACTTGAGATCACGTTTTAGAAATCGGTCTTTTGAAAGCGCTCCCATCCTCATATTTCTCTCCATCATCCGGGCCGTGAGGAGTTGCCACTGGGCCACATCTGCGCTTTCTTGGCCGAATAGTTCGGTCGTCAAAAAATTCACCACGGCCTTTGGCCCCACGTTGTATTCGGTCCCCACATCCTTCATCCCGTAAGGCGTGGGCAATACCAGTATAAGAAAAAACAGGACCACCGGTATGATGAAGAGCTTCCAGTCCACATATTTGTCATAGCCGACCGCCTTTTTTTTGGCTTTTGGCATTTCCTCCCTCCTTTTCTCCGTTGCACGGTGAATCACTTTATGCAGTATGACCGGGAAAGCCGGTCTATTAATCACGCCCCGGAGATGATCCTGGCCATCTCGAAGAACAGCTCCTGCTCTCTCACTATCCCCACCACCTTGCCTTTCCGGGTGACGGCCATTCGTCTGACGCCTTCCCTGTACATGAGATCGGCCAGCTCCATGAGGTTGGTATCCTTCTCCACTGCCGGAGGGGCCTCGGACATCACGTCGCGTATCTTCTTTTCGGCCAAAGCCTTTACCTGGCTGGTAAAGAGCCCTGTCCAGAACATGGGTGAGTACACAATGCTGTCGGCCATGGAGGGTTTCGGTGCTGAGAGGTAGCCGGGGCGAACCCCTGCAATCAAATCACGGATGCTCAGGATTCCCGCCATCTCCCCGTTCTTCTCAAACACCACAATGGAACGGTGTCCTGTCTCCATGATCCGGCTGGTGGAAATGGAACTTTGGAATGATTCACGCAGCCGGTCAATTCCCTCCCTGACGGTGCTTTCCGGGCCGATGGTGGTGTAATCTTCAATGGGGATCATGATGTCCCCTGTCCTTTTTTCCTCCTTTTTCCCCCCTTGACGGGCGAGATAGGCATCCCTGATTTTAGACGCCAGCAGATCGATTTCACACGGTTTGGTTAGGTAGTCGAATGCCCCTAGTTTCAATGCTTCCCTGGCGGATTCGAGTCCGCCGTGGCCGGTCAGCATGATGACTTGGGCATTGGGATCTATTTCCTTTATACGGGCGAGGGCCTCGTGGCCGTCCATCCCCGGCATTTTGATGTCCAGGATCACCACGTCCTGCGGCGATTTCTTCAGGGTTTCAATGGCCTCCTCCCCGCTTCCAGCCATCGTGGTTTCATATCCCCTTCTGAAAAGTATCTTGGATGTGGTAACGCGGAACTGCTCTTCATCATCCACCATCAATACCTTTATATTTTCCGGCATCCCTGCCCTCCTTTCTGAGCACACCCCCGGACTTTCCCGGAGGGGGCGCCTGGAACAGCAAATTCGTTAAGGTTCTTCCGTTTCCCTGATGATATCCCTCGGTGACCCTGACAATGTGCGCATCTGGGCCACTCGGATCTTTTCTTCCAGCCTTTTTCGTTTTTCAAAGGCCTCTTCCGCCTTTCCGAGAAGTTCTTCGATATCGGTCGGCTTCATCAAATAGTCCGTGGCCCCCGATTTGAGGCCTTCCACTGCAGATTCGGCGGTGGCATGCCCGGTGAGCATGATCACCTCCACCATGGGGTATTGCCTCTTTATCTGCTTCAGGGCGGCAATGCCGTCCATGCCGGGCATCTTGACATCCAGGATGACCACGTGGATGTTGTGTTCACGCAGCATTTCCAGGGCCTCCGGACCGCTCGTCGCCGTCAGGACATCGTGTCCCTTCCTTGCGAGCAATTTTTTTGTGGTGGAGAGAAATCGTTCTTCATCATCCACCAGCATCATCTTCATCTCTTTCATCTGTTGCCTCCCATTTGGTTCAATTGAACATTCAACATGGGTTAACCTGCTGCCGGCAGGGTTATGGTGAAAGTGGCCCCGACCCCCTTTTCGCTGGCGACCTCTATGGTGCCTCCCATGCTGTCTATGATTCCGTAGCATACGGAAAGTCCAAGGCCTGTACCTTTGCCGATCGGTTTGGTGGTAAAAAACGGGCTGAAGATTTTCTTGAGGTTTTCGGGGCTGATCCCGGAGCCATTGTCTTTCACCCAGATTTCCACCTTTTCGGAATCTCTTGGGGCAACCCCGACAGTCAATTCGCCTCCCTCGGAACCATGTCTTGAAACGATGGCGTCAAAGGCATTGTTGAGGAGATTCATAAGCACCTGCTGCAACTGGCCTGGGTCAGCGTTTACCAGGGGGCTGTCTTCAGAGATATCGTGGACCAGCTTTATGCCGTGCACACTGGCCTTTTTGGAAATCATGGCCGTAACCTGGGGGATATAATCCCGAAGGTCTATGTCCTCCAAAACAGGCTCACTCTGCCTCCCGAATTTAAGGATCGACTGGGTAATCTTTGCGCAACGGTCTATCTGCAGGCGTATCTGTCCGAGGGAGTCTTCAAGTTCCGCCAAGTCCTTTGACTCCTTGAGCCCACCGGCCTCCTTTAAATCCGAGAGGATGGCTTCTATGAGCGCCTGTTCGGACCTGATGATCTGGAGGGGATTGTTGATTTCATGGGCAAAGCCCGCGGCCATTTCACCCAGCTCCGCAAGACGGCTCGCCCGGATGAGCTGCTCACCCAGGTCCTTCTTCTCTGTGTCCGCACGTTTTATCCGGCTGACAATGCGTCCGGTAAGAAAAAAAGCTGCCAATATAATGACGGCGCCTCCAAGCACGCTGACCATAAGCACCAGGTAGGTGGCAGTGTAGAGGGCCTTGAAGGCATCTGATTTTTCCTGCCTGACGACCAGGAGCCAGTTTTTCTCCCTCAGCCATGTTGTGGCGTAGAGAAATTTTTCCCCTCTCGAATCTTTCTGCATGAATGTCCTGGTACTGCTCTGCGACTCGGGAAGTTCCAGCGCCTCCGGGTCTCCTGCCATCAGGTTGCCTCCGGACCGCCGTTGGGTCTGGAAAACGCCTTTGGCGTTGAGGAGATATGCCTCCCCGGTCTTGCCTATATGTACTCCCTCAACAATATGATTAAACATATACGTATCGATGGTAGCGCGAATAACCCAGGTTTTCCCTCCTTCCTGTCTGCCGACGGCAATGACAAAATGGGGCAGGCGGCGATAACCCAGGAAGACATCACTAATGTAGTACCCGTTTTTCATGACTTCCTTGAACCACGTGGCCTCCCTGTAGACCCTGCCGACGAGCTTGTATGGGCCGTGGTACGCCACATGGAGGCCCGCCTCGTTAAAGACTCCCAGGTCTACAAAGGTATTGGATTTTTCCTGCAACCGTTCAAAGACAGCGTCGAGTTCCCGGGGGTTTGAGAGGGCTTTGAAGGTGTATGAACGGAGGATGAATGCAAGATCCGCCTTTCGCTCCCGGAGAAAAGTGTCTATCATGTCCCGGTGGTCCTCGACAATGCGCACGATACTGGCTGTGGTGGCGGACTCAATGGAATGGGTAAAGAAATAGTAACTGATAGACAGGACGCTGAGAAGCAAGACCAGGGGAAGCCCGATCATGCATGAGAGAATAATCCTTTTCATCACCCCATAATGATTTCCGCCCATCGGTTACACTTCTTATCCATTCGAGCAACTTTGCGGTCTATTTTTCTTCCTCTTTTTCCTGCTGAAAGACCCTTCCGGGAAATCTCATCAGTTCCTTGATTTTGGCGCTCCGGATCTTCTGGTCCTGGCCCTCCTTTTTTTCAAAGGCCTGTGCCAATTTTGTGACGAGATCCTCCAGCTTGACGGGTTTTAGCAGGTAATCAAAGGCCCCCAGCTTCATACCCTCTATGCTGCTTTCCACCGAGGCATGCCCCGTCAGCAGGATCACCTCGGTAAGGGGCGCAATCTTTTTCATTTCACGCAGGGTCTCTATCCCGTCCATCCCACCGGGCATCTTGATATCCAGCAGGACCACGTCAAAGCGTTTCTCTCTCATCAGCTCCAGCGCTTTTTCGCCGTTCAGTGCTCCTTCGGTACCAATTCCTCTTTTGTCAAGACGCTTCACAATGGTTTCCAGGAAGTCCTTTTCATCGTCCACGACCAAGACTCTAAAATAGTGCATGGTGTCCATATTGCCCTCCCCCCTTATTTTTAGCCGGACTCATTCATTTTTTTTCCGGGATCACAATGGGAATCCGGACCGTGAACGTGGTCCCTTTTCCCTCCTCACTCCTCATATTGACAGCGCCGCCCATCTTTTCAACGATATTGTGCGTAACCCACAGACCGAGGCCGGTCCCTTTCCCGGTCTCCTTGGTGGTGAAAAAGGGATCAAAGATCCTCTTCTGTTTTTCTTCAGGGATCCCCGGGCCGTTATCGGATACCTCGATATGGATTTGGGGACCCATTCTCCGGCTTTTTATATCGATCCGTCCATCCTTGCCGATTGCATCTATGGCATTGGATACGAGATTCATAAACACCTGCTGTAATTGCGCACCGTCCGCGGCAATAATCGGCACGTCCGGAGAAAGCTCGGAAGTGATTGTGATGTTGTTGATCCTGGCATAATTTCCCAGGAGATCTATGGTTTGGTTTATAACGGCATTTATGTCCACATCTTCCATGTGTGGTTCCATCTTCCGAGCGAATCCGAGCATGCCGTGTACGACCTTTCTGGCCCGCTCCACATGTTCCTCTATCTTGTTTATGGATGTCCTGAATTCATCTATGTTTTTACTTTGCTGCAGTTCCTCTTCGTTAAGAAGGTCTTGCATCCAGCCTGTCTTCTCGACAATGACCTGCAGGGGATTGTTGATCTCATGGGCGATCCCGGCCGCCATCTTGCCGAGGGCCGCCAGCTTGTCCGATTGCATGAGCTGGGCGTTCATCTCGCCGGCCTTGACATCCGCTGCTCTTAGCCGGCTGATCGTCATGCGTGTGGTAAATACGGTCATCAGGATGATGGCCAGAATGCCGGAAAGGACGATTGCAATTTCCATGTTCCTTGTTGAAAACAGGCCGGTCATCTCCTCGGTAACACCCTGCCTGATGACCACGAGCCATTTCCCGTGGTTTATCCATGTCCCTGCGAAGAGTATTTGCTTTTCTTCGCTGTTCTTCTTTTCAACGCCCGTCGTGCCGCCTCCAAACGAGCTTGTTTCCAGCTTTGATTTTGTCAATATCCTGCCTTCAAAGCGCGGCTGTGTCTGATATACTCCGCTTTTGTTCACGATAAAGGCATCCCCTGTTTTTCCTACCTGAGCCGCTTTTACGATGCCTTCAAAGACCCCTGAATCGATCGTGGCCCTTAAGATCCAGCTATGGCTCTTCTCTTGGCGGCGAACGGCTATGATGAAGTGGGGCAATCTGCGGTAACCCATATAGACGTCACTGATGTATACCCCCTTGGCCATGACTTCCCCAAACCAGGGTTGCTGGTAGTAATTCAACCCTTTGAGGTCATAAGGCCCGATATAAGCCAGGTGCCGGCCATTGCCGTCGATGACACCCAGGTCCACAAAGGCCCCGGCCCTGGAATTCATGATCTCAAATATACGCGAGAGATTTGCTTCATCGATCATTTCGTTAAAATGATGCGTATCGGCCATGGAACAAAGGATGGCGGTTCGTTCCTTCAGAAAAAGTTCCACGGCCTGTGCCAGGCCCCTTGAGCGGTAGGTTATCTGCTGGGTGATTTTTGCCCTATACATGCCTGCAAACTGGTAGTAGATGGTCGCCCCGAGTACGATCAGGGGGGCCAGGGAGACCAGCAATGTGAGAAGGATGATTTTTCTTTGGAGTCCTGTATACCGTGATGTTTCCATATCCTGTTGCCGTTTCCCCTCAATCAATGAAGCACGGGCCAGCCCATGAATTGCCAGTACCCGAACACGGCCCAGAACCAGAGGATCAGCCATGCCAGGATGGTCACGGGGAGGCCGTATTTTACGAAATCAAAAACGTCCAATAATCTTTCTCCCGTTTCAGGGTCCCTGCCCATTCCGAATGCGATGGCGTTGTTGGGCGTTCCCACTACCAGGAAGTTGGCAAAGGAAGAGGAGAAGGCACAGGCAAGGGCCACTTTCCACACATGCACATGGGCCAGCGAGGCCATGGGCAGGACAATGGGCCCTAACGCCGCAACTGTTGCCCCGTCGCTCATAAAGTTGGTCATGGTCCCTGTCAGGAGGCTGACGCCTATGGTCAGCATATCACCGTGGGCCATGAAGTCAGGCAACAGGCCCACGAAGGTGTTGGCCAGCCAGAGGGCCCCCCCGGTAAACTTGAGTCCCACGCCCATCGCACATGCGGCCGCATAAAGCCCGACCACGTCGAAGGCTACACCGCTCTGGATATCGTCCCAGTCGACAATACGGCACAGGAACATGGCAATGACAGCAAAGAGCGTTATGCCTCCCAGACCGTATTGTTTCCCCAGAATAATCCAGCCCGCGACCAGCAGGACCAGGATGACCGCCATCGCGGCTTCTTTTCCCCCGAATTTGGCCATCCTGGCCACCTCCGCCTTGACGACCTCGCTCGGGTTGACATCTTTTACCTTAAAGCTTGGCTTGCAGCGGATATACATGTAGGCGCCTATGACTACGGCCATGAGGGGGACGAACGGCATCCCGAATTTTATCCATTGTACAAAAGATATGGGGGCGCCGTACTCCATGAGGTAGCCCACCATGATGGCATTCCGGCCGCCCGCCGCGGGTGACCCCGGACCGCCGTGATTAGCGGCAAAGCACACGCCCAGCAAAAGAAAAACGGCCAGGGCCCTGTCCTTTTCCACCCCGTACATCTTGCAGCTTACCTTGTACACACCCATCAGGACGGGAATCAGGAGGGCCACCAGGGCATGCTCGGAGAGAAAACCGGCACAAATGGCAAGCGCGGGTAAGAAAATAAAGGCAAACCCCTTGGCGCTCTTGATTCGGCTCAAGAGTATGAGCCCGATACGCTTGTCAAGACCGGTTTTCGCCACACCGACGGCCACCGCCAGGATGCCGAAGATGAAAAACACGGCATCCTTCATATAGGCCTTGGCGATTTCATTGATGGGAAGGATGAAGAAAAGATACATCAACACGCCTACCAGGATGTCCGTTCCTCCAATCGGCAGCGCCTCTGTTCCCCATAGAAAGGCCGCCACAAACAGGATGCCCACCATGATCTTGGCCATTTGCGCGACCTCCCTGTCCATGAGAAGGGTCCCTTCAGGGCGGAGCTTCTTGTTGACCGTCTCGGTGATGTTTTTGCAACCGGAGGCTAGCTTGTATCCGGTAGGGTTGCCGCTGTTTACAAGTTTCACCAGGCTACAGGGCGG
>JAFDIS010000100.1 GCA_019307945.1 Deltaproteobacteria bacterium
AGAAGGCCGTGAGACGTTTTTCTCTCTGTATCGACGAGGAGGCCTGCTGGGGATGCAGGACGTGCGAGGTGGTCTGCAAACAAGAAAAGGATACGCCCGCCGGCGTCAGACTCATCGCGGTGACGGAGGAGGGGCCCGAGTGGCGCGGTGGTAAGCCCCACTTTATCTACAGGGTCAGGGTATGCCGCCAGTGCGAGGAGCCGGCCTGCTTGGAGGCCTGCCCCACAGAGGCCTTCTCGGTCCTGGACACGGGCATAGTAACGATCGACTCGGAACTCTGCACGGGGTGCGGAGCCTGCGTGGAGGCCTGCCCCTACGGGGCGGTGGCCGTGGACGCTGATACGGGTGAGGTTTTCAAATGCGACCTGTGCCGGGAGAGGCTCGACCAGGGGCTTCTTCCCGCCTGCGCCGACAACGTTTGCCCCGCCCACTGCATCCATCTGGATTTCACTGCCTCCGAATGAACAGCGAGAGTCGAGCCGGATCCATTTTATGCTTGAAATACCGGCCTTGACCAATTATTTGAGCGGTTGCGGGACCGTGTATCTGAAGGCACTGCCCCGATTCCCGGCACAGAGAGGCTATTGCAATGCCCTTCATGACCATCCGCGGTATCAGGACCTATTACGAAACCCACGGCGAGGGTGAAAGCCTGGTGTTGCTACACAACGGGTTTTCCTGTGCCATGATGTGGGAAGAGATTTTTCCGATCCTGACGGCAGAGGGCTACCGCGTCATCCTGTACGATCGGAGGGGATACGGAAGATCCGAGGAGGGTCCCGACTTCGAGGGCTATTACACCGGCCCCCGGTTTCGTGAAGAGAGCGTGGCCGCCATGGAGGAACTTCTGGACATCTTGGGCATAGGAGACTTTCACATAGTCGGTCAGTGCGAGGGGGGCGTGGTCGGCGTGGATTTCACCCTGGCCCATCCCCACAGGGTCCGAACACTCACCATGGCCAGCACCCTATGTTTCAGCAAGACGTCCATGGAAATCTTCAACCGGGAAAAATTTCCCGATTCCTTCCGGGGATTGACGTCGGAGATCCAACGAAAATATGTCCGGTGGCACGGACCGGAACGCGCCGAGGCCTTTTTCAACCTCTGCAGCCGGTACGGAGGCGCCTACGGCCGGGGCGTCTTCGACCTACGGCCGCTGCTGGGTGAGATCTCTTGTCCGGTCCTGGTCATGTACCCGGACCGCGGGTACTTTTTCGAGGTCGAACAGGGCCTGGCCCTTTACCGGCATCTTCCCGCAGGGGAACTCGCCGTGTTCCCCAAGTGCGGCCACAACATCCATGAACATTACCCCCGGCAGTATGCGGAACAGGTCTTGAATTTCCTGGAACGGTGGGCCAAAACCCAGACAGCCGCCGTTCACGCCGGGCAAGGGTCATCCTGATCGGAGGTCGGCCCAGGGCGCGGCCCTGTTCCTTGCGAAGGAGGGACTCTCATCACCCATGGACGAGCGGGAATACGAACGAGGTTTTGCCGAATTTCACCGGAGCATGAACCGGGTGCTGAGAAAAAAAGACATTCGGGCCTTCAAACGGCTGGTGGCGGCACACCCCAGGCAGGCGGGCAGACTCTCTCACTGCCTTGGGCTAAGCGACGAGCTGGCTGAAATCGAGATGTACAAGACGATCATGATCCGGTCTCCGCTCAAAGACCTGCACCAGGAGGCCCGGGCCTGGCTCGAGGAAAGAGGCATCGCACCCCCCGTCCCTCGGCCGGTGGGGCGGAGAAAACGGGGCCGCAGGAGAAAAAGACCGTGAATGGAAAAGACGAAGCCGATACCTTGCCCCCCTGTCTCATCTTCATCGACAAGGAGGGCAGATGGTACCACCAGGGCGTTGAGATGATCCACCGTGACGTGATCCGGATGTTTTACGAACACATGGAACTGGACGCCCGGGGACGCTATGTGATCACCTGGCGGGGTCAACGCTGTTACGTGGAGGTGGAAGACACCGCCTTCGTGGTGCGGAGCGTGGACTACGATCCGGGAGGCACCGGCGGGAATGAACGCATCTTGATTAGGTTGAGTGACGACACCCTGGAGGCTCTGGCCCCGGAAACGCTCTGGGTGGGTGATGGAAACGTCCTCTACTGCAAAGTGAAGAACGAGATGTTTCCGGCCCGGTTCACCCGACAGGCCTACTACCAGGTGGCCGCCCATATCCGGGAGGAGGAAGGCACGTTCGTACTTCCACTCGGCGGCAGGAAGTATCCGATCCGCGAAGCGCCCTGATCCCCGGCTCCCCCCAAGGCACCTCCCACCTGCTCGGGGCTCGCACCTCTATCCCCTGGGCTGATTCAGGATCTCCGGTGCCAGGACTTCGATGTGCGCCACGCCCTTGAGGGCCTCCAGCCACCGCCGGAAGAGGTTCGACTGCTTTGCCTGGGAGAGCATCTGCTCGAAGCGCACTTTCTCCTTGGCGTATTTCTCCTTGTCGGGGGGCTGGTACGCCTCCCAGCGGATCACGTACGAACCCCTCGGCGTGGGGAAGACGCGATCCGGATACCGCCGCTCAGCTCCGAGCTTGAAGGCGGTCTCTTGAAGTTCTCCAGCAGCGCCGATGCCCGGAACGCCCCCCTGCCTTCCGAAAAAGCCGGTCTTGACCGGCTTGAGTCCCTGCTCCTTGGCCAAGGTCTCCCAGTCTCCTCCGGCCCGGACCTTTTCCAGGAACCCGCGGGCCGCTTTTTGAGCCGCAGCCGCAGCCCGCTCAGACACGCAGTCCCCCTCCACGTCCTTTCGCACCGTGGCCAGTTTCGGGAGAAAAGAAGGAATCCTCTCCACCACCTGGAAAATGTAGAACTTGCCCCCCTGTTCGATCAAATCGCTCGTCTCTCGTTTTTCCAGGGCGAAGAGCGACTCCCGAAGCTTGGCCGTACCGCCCACGCCCGGGATCGGTTCGTCTTTTGAGAAAGGCGCGGAAGTCTTGGCCTTGATCCCGTGCTCGGCGGCGTAGGCGTCCAGGTCCACGTCGTAGGGCATCTGGTCCATCAAAGTAAGCCCCTTTTCATGGGCCAGTTCGGCGGCGGCGTTCCTAACCAGGATCTTTTTCACCTGCTCACGGACCTCCTCCAGGGGCTTGGTCCGGGCCTTCTTGACGTCCTCCACCTTGATGATGTGGTAGCCGAAAGGGGTCCTGACGAGATCGCTCACCTGACCCTTTTTCAGGCCAAAGGCGGCCTCTTCGAAGGCCTTCACCATGGTGCCCCGCTGGAAATAGCCAAGGTCTCCCCCTTTGGGTCCGGTGGGGCCTTCCGAGTATTTGCGGGCCAGCTCGGCGAAATCCTCTCCTTCCCTTGCCTGCTTGAGAACGGACTCCGCCTTTTTTCGCACACGCTCCTCCTCGCTCTTTTCGGCACCCTCCTTGAGCCGAAACAGGATGTGGCGTGCCCTGACCCGCTCCTTCTCCCTGAAACTTTCGATGTTGTATTCGTAATATTCCCGGATCCTCTGATCATCGATAGCGACCTTGTCCTCGAAGTCCTTGGGATCCAGTTCCAAATAAGAGACCTTGATCTTTTCAGGGACCCGGTAATTCTCCACGTGCTGTTTGAAAAACGAGGCAAGTTCCTCCTCGGTGACCTTCACGGATTTCTTGAATGATTCGGGGCGAAACAGGATGTAGGCGATCTGCACCTTCTCGCTGGCAAAGGTGAAATGGCTCCAGCTTTCCTTCTCCGTCACGGGCGAAAAGGTCAGGAGGAACTCCCGCAGCTTGCGCCGCAGGAGTTCCTGGGCCATGCTGTCCTCGAAATCCTCCGGTTTCATCCCGTTTCTGCTCAGTATCGCGCGGTACCGACCCACATCGAATTGATTGTTCACCTGGAAGGCCCGATAATTCATGATAGTCTGTTTCAGTTCGTCCTCGGTGATCTCGAATCCCAGCCTACGCGCCTCCTGGTTGATCAGTTTCTGCTCAACCAGGGTATTGAATGCCTTGCCTTTCAGGTCAAAGGTTCGGATCAGATTGTCGTTCCACATGTCCCGGTATTGCCGTTGCAGGGCCTCGAGCATATCGCGGTAGGTCTTCTGGAATTCGAGCCCCGTGATGACCTCGTCGTTGACCTGGGCCACCTTCACCGCTCGCCTCGAAGTGAACGAGTAGCCGAAGTAGAAAATGAACACAAGAGCGATAATGGCTATCAGAAACTTGATCAACCACGACTTCGCATGCTTGCGCATCAGGCTCAGAACCATCTGGGCTGTCCTCCCTGAGGGCCGAGGGATCGCAAGGCGTCTCGGGTTTGAGTCACGCCCGGCCGGGACGCATTTTTGCGTGGGAACACCCAATAGCACGAACCCCCCTCGATGTCCATACCAAACAGGGAAAAGGCCGGCCGTGTCAGGAGAGGATGGAGGCTTGGCTTCCCCGGGATTTTGATTTTTCCTCGAGATCCTGGTATGGGAAGAGAAATGGGGGTACCGCGGTGCCTTCCAAATTCCCCCTCCGTCTTGGAGTGAACCCTATGACGAAAAAAAACCGTTCCGTTCACGTGTGCAGGGAATGCGGTTTCCAGACCCTTAAGTGGCTGGGCCGGTGTCCCGGGTGCGGCAGATGGAACACCATGGTGGAAGAGGCATCTCCGCCGCCGGGAATCAGGGAAGAGGCATCCTCCATGACCGAACCCATGCCCGTGCAGGAGATCCCCATGGAACCGGTCATGCGGCTGCGGAGCGGTCTGGAGGAATTCGATCGGACACTGGGCGGAGGGCTCGTTCCCGGATCCCTGGTCCTGATCGGTGGAGATCCGGGGATCGGAAAATCCACCCTGGTCCTTCAGGTACTCCACCGTCTGGCGCTTGAGGGGCACGTGGCCCTCTACCTCTCGGGGGAAGAGTCTCCCCAGCAGATCAAGTTGCGGGCTGACCGCCTCGGGGTGGCGGCCGAAAACCTGTTCATCGTGGCGGGGACCTGTCTCGAGGAATTCCTCCAACGCCTCGAGACCCTGGGACCTGCCCTGGCAGCCGTGGACTCCATCCAAACCCTGTACACCCAATCTCTGGCTTCCGCCCCGGGTAGCGTGGGGCAGGTCCGCGAGGTGGCCTCCCGGCTTATGATGCTGGCCAAGAAATCGGGGGTGCCCGTGTTCATCATCGGGCATGTGACCAAGGAGGGCGCAATTGCCGGACCGAAGGTGCTGGAACACATGGTGGACACCGTGCTCTACTTCGAGGGAGAGGGGGGGCATGCCTTCCGGGTACTGCGGGCCGTCAAGAACCGTTTCGGCCCCACGAACGAGATCGGGGTCTTTGAGATGAAGGACTCGGGGCTTGAACCTGTGGGAAACCCATCGAAACTCTTTCTCCAGGAAAGGCCTCAAGGGGTGTCCGGCTCGGTGGTAATACCCTGCGTCGAGGGAACCAGGCCGGTGCTGGTGGAAATTCAGGGTCTCGTGGGCCGCAGCCCCTTGGGCATGCCCCGCAGGACCGCCATCGGCGTGGATTCCAACCGGATCTCTCTCCTGGTGGCGGTTCTGGGCAAAAGGATGGGCCTCGAACTGGGGGATCGGGACATCTTCGTCAACGTGGCGGGAGGACTCAAGGTGGACGAACCGGCCGCAGACCTGGGGATCATCTCCGCCATGATGTCGAGTTACCTGGACCGACCCGTGGAAAGAAACCTGGTCGTGTTCGGCGAAGTGGGGCTGGCCGGGGAAATCCGGGGTGTGAGTCGGCCCGAGATGCGCATCCGGGAGGCGGAAAAACTGGGATTCTCACGCTGTATCCTTCCCGCCTCCAACCTCGAGGGCACCCCGGCGCCCGGGAACATACGCCTGGCGGGCGTTCGATCCATCCGGGAGGCGTTCGACGAACTGTTTCAAGAGTTTTGAGACACAAGGGCACTCAAGGTCTGCTCCCGCCCCGCGGCATAAGCGGCCGGGCCCCGGTCCAGCCTATGAGGACCCAGGGAGGGTGTCCGGGTTACGATCTCCACCTCCTCCACACCCCGCATCCTTACCGCCTCCACCTGCCGCTCATAGGACACACGCCGGGCGATGTTCATGGCCAGGGTATGGATATGAAGGGGGGGCATACTTTTGCGGAGAAAGGCGTCTTTTTCCTGTTCCAGGTTCCGGGAGGGGATCAAATGAACAAGGATCCGGTCCAGGGGAAGGAGGTCCGCAAGGGCCTGGACCGGCGCCTTGTTGACCACTCCCCCGTCGACATAAAGCCCCCCGTTGATCTCCACAGGCTTGAAAAGGAGGGGCATGGACACGGTCCCGTTCAACATGTCCCCTTTCCCCGGATGCCGCCCCCGCGGGATATTGAAGACCCGGGGGACCCAGGCGAAGCAACTTTTCAACAACCTGCTATAGGGCAGGCAACTTGAGGTTCCGGTAGCCCTTCTCATGGAGGAACAGAGCGATCCCCGCGGGGAGTTCCAATTTCGAGGCAAATATCACTTCCCCTTGGGCGTTTCGAAACGTGAGGCCCGGGATCTCCAGGAGGATATTCCTCGAATCCTCACGTTGAGCGGCAGGAATACGATAGGGTCCCGGCGTGAAAGGGACCTCCAGATAGGCCAGGAGTCGCTCCAGGAGCCGCTGGGCATCCTTGAAGGAGCCGAGGGTCAGGGTCCTGAACCTATGCTTCTCCAGGAACCTCAGGATGTCCGCACCCAAACCAGTGCAGTCGATTACGCAGTCCCGTCCTCCCCGATTCATGAAAAAGTCGGCCTTCACGGTGAGTTTCAGGTCCGCGTTGCGGCTTTGAAACACGGGGATCTCCATATCCCTGGAAAATTTTTCCCCCAGCAGAGTGAGCACCGTCTCCACGAGGGCCCGGGCGTCATTCCCGGCCTGCATCCGGGGGGCTTCCGGCAGGGGCTCTTCTTCCCCCCCCATCCCCCCCGGATAGTCTATGACGCGCACCCCCACGCCCGCCAGATATTCCCGTATCGAGCGCGGGGTGGCGGCCTGCTCGTCGGCAAGGGTGATGAGTAGAATATCTCCCGTGCGGTTCGGATCTTCGGACGGGATGACGATCCAGTCGGCCGTGAGCTGAACCGGGATTTCTCCGCCCACGGTCAAGGGTTTTCCGGCCCTGCGGATCCGCGCATACCCGCATGCATCCAGGATCCGGTCAAGGGCGGTCTTCAACCCTTCCCCCTTTTCCAGATGGACCACGCGATAGTTTTTCCAGTTGGCTTCGATGAGCTTGGCCATCCCTTCGGGCAGGGCATGCTCCAGGTCCACGATCACCCGACGGCCGTTGGTCAGGTTGATGATGGGATAGGATTCGGCCTTGAGATCGATCTCTCCCCCGGACTTCAAGGGCACGAAGTGCTCACCGGTCTCGATCCATTCCTCTCCCATTTCTTTCAGAATCTCCCCCAGCGCTTTTCGGAGAGGGTGGGAACCGGCGGCGCGGACCTTTTCGGCGGGCGGAGGCGCTCCGGGCCGCTCTTTCGGCGCAACGGGGATGGCCTTTTTCACCACCCGGGGGGAATAGATGGGTAGCTTGATTTTCTGACCCGGATGCACCCGGTCCAGGTTCTTCAGGGTGGGATTGAGCTTCTTGACCAGGTCCAGATACTCGTTGTACAACGTCCTGGCCGGAAGATCATACCGTCCCTGTATCACTTTGGTGAGACTGTCCCCCGGTCTGACGGTGTAGAGGTCAAAGGGCATATCCTTCAAGACCGCCACGGTTTTCACCTCGGGTGGAGGCCCCGCGGTCCGTGCCCGGGCAGTCCCCACCGGCACGATCTTGAGAGGAATCAGCACCGTTTCGCCCGGATGGATCAGGTCGAGATTTTTCAAAGAAGGATTGAGTTTCTTGAGGATCGAGAGGAGTTCTTTTAGGTTTTTTCTCCGTAACAAGCCTTTTTTTCTCAGAATCTTCCACAAGTAGTCACCCTTGCCCACGAGATGTGGACTGGCCAGGACCTTTCGATCCTCCAACTCGTAGATCTCTTCCTGGAGATCTGCCGTGCGGGTCAGGGAGATGGCATAGGTCTTTTCCCCCTCCTCATCGACACTGGCCGCGGACTGGGAAACCGTCCCCACGCTCATGAAACCCAGAATCACCAAAAAGACGATCGTCAAGCGACCCACGGCATCCTCGTGTGCTGGTCATCAGGGCCATTGCTCAGGACCATGGCCCGGTTTGGCGTTTGAGCCGATTGTTCATCATAATGATTGGAAAGGGAATTTGTCAACGTTCGATTCATGGAAATAGCGCACCATATATTGTTATTTTGATTCCCATTACCCACAGCATGTGGTATTTAGTCTTTACAAGAGGAGCATTTTCTGGTAAATGGGGTATCGTTGTTTCCAAGGTCGGGTCAGGGACCGCCCCGATCACCGGTAGGGGCGGATGGCCCGCGGAGGTCGCCATGAAAATCAAGAGGCTTACGATCCTCGGGTTCAAGTCCTTTCTTGATCGGTGTAACATCAGTTTCCCGGATGGAATCAGCGGAATCGTGGGTCCCAACGGCTGCGGCAAGAGCAACATCGTGGACGCCATCCGGTGGTGTATGGGTGAGCAGAGTCCTAAGCAGTTGCGGGGCCGTAACATGGAGGACGTCATCTTCAGCGGCAGCGGGGGACACAAACCCCTGGGCATGGCGGAGGTCACCCTCACCTTCGAAAACGGCGACGGCTCCTTTCCCCCCTCCTTTTCCGGGCAGACGGAACTCTCCGTCACCCGCCGGCTCTATCGTTCGGGCGAGAGCGAATATTTGATCAACAACGTCCCCTGCCGTCTGAAAGACATCCAGGAGATCTTCATGGACACGGGCCTGGGCAACAAGGCCTATTCCATCATCGGCCAGGGGATGATCGGCTCCATCCTAGAGCAGAGGCCCGAAGACACCCGAATCATGCTGGAGGAAGCGGCCGGGATCACGAAGTACAGGAAAAAGGTGGAAGCCTCCAGGCGCAAGATGGAGCGCACGGAGCAAAATCTGCAGCGCGTGGAAGATATTCAGGGGGAAGTGGCGCGTCAGATGCGGTCCCTCAAGCGACAGGCGGCCAAGGCACGCCGATACAACGCCCTGACCGAGGAGATCCGGCGGCTGGAACTGGTACTGAACGGAAATCGGTACCGTCTGCTGGAGGAAGAGTCCAGGAAAAAGATTAGGAACACCGAGGCACTGGAGCAGCGGGAGGCGCAAAAAGCCGCCGCCTATTCTTCTGTGGCGGCCCAAATCGAGACCCTGGGTCTCGAGCTGGAGGAAAAGGACCGGGAACTTTCCAAGGCCCGGGAGGCCTACGAACACCTCCGGTCACGGGTCCAAGCCAAGGAAAGCGCCATCGAGTCTCAGGCCGTGGAAATGAAACTCCAGGAGGAGATTACCGAAAGACTCGTCCAGGAACGCAGGTCCATCGGCCGCCGACTTGAATCCCTGGGGGAGGAAAAACAGGGCCTCGGGGCGAGGATCGCCGAAGGTCGCGACAAACTCCGGCACATGGAAAGGGAGGCGTCGGTCCTGGACCAGCGCGTCCGTTCCAGACGGAAACTGCTCCTCCAGGTCAAGGAGGAATACGAAAAGGCCCGAAACGCGGTCAACGAGGGGGTCAACAAGGAGGTGGGGCTGAACCACGAGTCCGGGTATCTCAATAAATTGCTTCATCAGATCACCGACACCCGTTCCCGGCTGGAGCGGGAACGCCTGGCGGCCCGGCAACGGGCCGAAAAGGTCCTCAAGGCCTATGAGAACAAAGGATCGGCCAGGGACCTGGCCGCGGAAAAGCTCCATGACCTGGAGGAGCGCATCGCCGAGGTCGGTTCTCTTTGCGAAGAACAGGAAAGCCTCCGCGACCGGGCGGCCGCCGACCTTAGGGCCGCTGAAAAAGAGCTCGACGTCAACGAATCCCGCTATGGGAGCCTCAAGTCCCTCACGAAAAACTTTGAGGGCTATGAGATGGGTGTACGCACGGTTATGAAGTCGAACGACCTCGCGCCCAAGCAACAGGGCCGGGTCCTGGGGCTGGTGGCGGACATCGTTCGCGTAGAGCCGCGCTACGAACAGGCCGTGGAGGCGGTCCTGGCGGACAAGTTGCAATACATCATAGTGGAATCCATGGACGACGGTCGGGCGGGCATCGACTACCTCAAGAGCAAGGCCAGGGGCAGGGGGAGTTTCATACCCCTCCGGGAACTCAACCGGGAGGGCAACGGCGGCCCCCCCCAAGGGCAGCGCCTGCTACGGGAACTGGTGACGGTTCCGGAAAAATACGAGAGCGTCCTGGAGGCGCTCCTGGGTGACACGGTGGTGGTGGATCACCTGGATGAGGCCGTCGCCCTGTGGCGACGCAACGGAAAGGAACGATCCATCGTCACGCTGGAAGGCGACCTCCTGGATCGGAGGGGAATCATCACCGGCGGGAAGGTCTCACGGAGTTCCCGGGGCATTCTGGCCAGGAAGCGGGAACTCAAGGAACTCAAAGAACAAATCGAGACCGGCCGCAGGAAGGTGGCGCGTTGCAGGGAGACGCTGGCCGAACTAATAGGAGAAATCGAGGAAAAGAAGGCGGAGCTGCGGGATCTGGACGAGGAGAAGTGGGCCTGCCGGGAGGAACTGAACGAACTTGACAAGATCACATACAGGTTCGGACAGGAACTGGACCAGCTCGAACAGCTTTCCCGGAGGATCGAAGAAGACCTGGCAGAAAAAGACCGGGAGCAAGGGAAACACCGCAAGAAGCTCCGGATGCTGGAAGAGGAGATAGAGCGGTGCCGGGTGAGGCGAAAGGACGAAGAGGCCTTTTTCCGTGAAAAGGAGCGGGAGCTGCGGGAATGCGAAGGAGAGTTCGAGGAGGCGCGGGAAGAGCTGAGTCGACTCAAGGCGGACGCAAGGATACTGGAGGAGGAACAACGAAGCCTGGCCCGTGAATTGGAGCGGATTCAGGAATACGAAGAGGACGCGGCCCTGCGGCTGAAGCGGATTGAGGAGGAGACCGCAGAGGCGGCCCGGCGACGTGAGGCCTGCGATGAGCGCAAGGCACAACTGCGCAACGAACGCCTGGCCCTCGAAGGCCGCCTCTCGGATGCCCTCGAAGCCCTGCACCGGTCCGAGCGGGAAAGACAGGAGTTACAGGGAAAGATCAAAGAGAAAGAGAAGGAGGCTGAGACCCTGCGGGCCGAGATCGACGCGGTTCGCGAAGAGGTCAACCGTGCCCGAATGGAGCAAAGTGAACTCCGGTTCAAGATGAATCATATCGTGGAATTGGTGCGGGAAAAATTCGGGCAGGACCTGCTGCAGGTCATCGACACCTGCCGTGACGATTCCCGGACTCCCGCCGAACTCGAGGCCGAAATCCAGCGGCAGACGGAGCGCCGGCAGAAACTGGGCGAGGTCAACCTCACGGCCATAAAGGAGCACGAGGCCCTCAAGGAACGCTACGAGTTTATCTCGGAGCAGCGCCGCGACCTCATCGAGTCCATCGAGTCTCTGCGCAAGGCAATACGAAAGATCAACCAGACGTCCCTGGAGAAATTCCGGAAGACCTTCTCGGAAGTGGATGCAAAGTTGAAAGAGGTATTTCCGGTCCTGTTCAACGGGGGTACGGCCGGCCTGCGACTCACGGACGAGTCCAAACCCCTCGAAAGCGGCGTCCTGGTGGAGGTGCAGCCCCCCGGCAAACGCGTGAGCCATATGGGACTGCTCTCAGGGGGTGAGAAGGCACTGGTGGCCATGGCGCTGCTTTTCGCCATTTACATGATCCGGCCCAGCCCCTTCTGTCTCCTGGACGAGGTGGATGCACCCCTGGACGAGGCCAACGTGGGCCGTTTCAACGACCTGCTCAAGCAGATCAGGCGACACTCCCAGATCATCATGGTCACCCACAATCGAAGGACCATGGAAATCAGCGACCGCCTTTACGGCATCACCATGGAAAAGGCCGGTGTCTCCAAGATCGTGTCCGTGGATGTATCCAAGTACGAGAACACCAAGCCCCAGGACCCACGACTCAACTGATCCCCCATAGGGGGCATGCCACCGGTCGACCCGCCCGGGAGTCCACCAGCTTTCTCCTTGACGCGCGCCGGCTCCGGCCCTATCTTGTGATCCCTATATCGGCCCGGAGTGGTTCCGCCACCGTGGTTTCGGGGGCGGGCCGCGGCCAAGCCCCGGAATCCTGGGGCCGGGCATCGAGGCACATGCAGGAAAGACACAATGCGGTTATTTGGAAGAAAAGAGAAGAGTGAGAAATCAGACCCCGGCTCGACGGTCCCGGTCAACCACCCGGCACCGAAAGCAAGAGGGGATGCGGGGCTTTTCAAGCGGCTCCGACAGGGCCTGACCAAAACCAGGGATTCCATTGCCGGGAGACTGGACCGGCTCCTGCTCGGAAGGAAGGAGATCACGGGGGAACTCCTGGAGGAACTGGAAGAAATCCTTTTTACCTCGGACATCGGGGTCGCCACCACCCAGGAACTCATCGATGCGGTTCAGGACAAGGTGAAGCGCAAGGAACTAAGCGACCCGGCCAAGATCAAGGCGTCCCTCAAGGAACAGATGCAGGTCTTTCTGGAGGCTCCCTCCCCGGAACGAAGGACTCCGGCCCCCGGACAACCCCTGGTGGCCATGGTCATCGGTGTCAACGGCGTGGGCAAGACCACCACCATCGGAAAGGCCGCCCACCGTTTCCGCAGTGAAGGCAAAAAGGTATTGCTCGTGGCCGCGGATACCTTCCGCGCCGCCGCAGTGGAACAGCTATGCGTGTGGGCGCGACGCGCGGAGGTGGACGTGGTGAGACAGGAGACGGGGGCGGATCCCTCAGCGGTGGTCTTCGATGCCCTTTCTGCCGCCGTGAGCCGCGGGGTGGATGTGGTCCTTGTGGACACGGCCGGTAGGCTTCACACCAAGCAGAGCCTAATGGACGAACTGCGCAAGATCCACAGGGTGACCGGAAAGAAGCTGACCGGGGCGCCTCACGAGGTGTGGCTGGTGCTTGACGCAACCACGGGGCAGAACGCCATCTCCCAGGCCCGCATGTTTCACGAGGCCCTGGGCGTGACCGATATCATCCTGACCAAGCTGGACGGCACCGCCAAAGGCGGCATCGTGGTGGGTATTTGCCATGAATTGGGCCTGCCCATCCGTTTCATCGGCATCGGCGAAGGCATCGAGGACTTGAGACCCTTCGATCCGGCCGATTTCATTGAGGCCATCTTCGACTGAGGATCCCTAAAGCAATGGAAAACGTGGTGGAAAGGATCATCGCTTGGGGGGAACTGGATCCCCTGGGCATAGTGTTCTACCCGCGCTATTACGAGTGGATGGACGATTGCGGCCACCGGTTCTTCGATGCCCTGGGTCTCAGTCTCGGAGTCCTTCGGGAGAAAAACCACCTTATTTTCGGTCTTGTGGAAACCGGGTTTCGATATCACAGCCCGGGTCGCTACGGCGACAGGATTCGGGCAGTCACCCGCATCTTACGACTGGAGCGAAAGATCCTGGTGCTGGAAACCAGTATCTTGCGGGTACCGGCCGATGAACTCCTGGCCGTGGGGTTTGAGGAGAGGATCTGTCTGGACTGCTCCGACCCCTCCCGATTGCGGGCGGCCGACATCCCTCCTGAAATCCTTGAAAAACTGCAAAACGCGACCAGATCCCAGCCCGGGGTTCCCACAACCCCCGGGTGGCGCTGATCGAACCGGCAAGTCTCCACCTCCAGTTGGTACACAACGGGGTCGGCGAAAAAACCGGGCCGAGGCTCCGGGTGCGGGGGAAGAAATTCGGAATCCGCGCCTTCTACAGCGCTCGCATCCATTCCGGCCTCAGCTCCACGCGTCCTGCCAGCGCCTCGTCGATCATGTCCAGGGCCGCCTGCTTGCCTTTCGGAAGCTTTGCTTTGACGGGAAGGTAGTTGGAGGCGTGATTCGAAAAAAACAGGCCCCGGCTCAAGTGGGTGTGGGCGATCATCTCCCGCAGTTCCAGCAGGGTCTCCCTTTCGGTGAGCAGGCGGAATCTCCCCTCGAGGTATTCCTCGTGGAGGGGCGTTCCCGGAATGACCATCACAGTCAGAGCGCCTACGTAATTGGGGTCCATGGCGGATAGGAGTTCCCCCGTGGCCCTTGCATGCTCCAGGGACCTCTCCGGTCCCGCGATGCCCAACAGAACGGTCACCGACAGCTTGATGCCGGCCTCGCGCACCTTTCGTCCCATGAGAATCAGGTTCGCGGCGCTTGTGCCTTTGCGGATCCTTTTCAGGGTCTCTTCGTCACCGGTCTCCACGCCCAGGTAGAGTATCCCCAACCCCCGCTCCTTGAGATCCGCCAGTTCCTGCGGGGATTTCATCCGGATGCTCTTGGCGTTGGCATAGGCCCCCACCCGCCTGACCCAGGGGAGATGTTCGCGGATCTGATCCAGGATCCAGACCAGCCGTTTCTGGGGAATGATCAAGGCGTCGCCGTCCATCAAGAATACCCGGTCCTGGCGGCGCATGTACCGGGAGGCGAACCGGATGTCGCTGAGAATCACCCTGTCGTCCTTGATGGTAAACCGCTTATCCTTGTAAGTCCCGCAGAAGGTGCACTTGTTGTGGGAGCAGCCCAGCGTCACCTGAAGCAGAATGCTCAAGGCCTCGCTGGGCGGTCTGATGCACATCCCTTCATAATGCATGCCTTCGCTTTCGGGCTCGCATTCCATGCCTTTCCTCCTCCGGTGGAATGGAATATGCGCCACGGTCCCAGGGGGTCACCCTTCGTGGCCCGAATCTCGCCGCACCACCTCCGCCTCTCCCGGGGCGGAAAAGCGGCAGCTACTTCTTCTGCTTCTGTTTCTTCTGCTTCTTCTGCCGGCGCTTGCTCGGTTCCTGCTTTTCTTCCTCTTGTTTCTTCTTCGCTTTCTTCACCTTGGGTGTCGCGAGCTTTTCCGCCTTCTTTCTTGCCATCTCCAGGGCCTGCTGTTCCCGATTCTCGATGACGCGGAGCCTGGCTCCCGCATCCCGGACCTCCGCCCTCAGTTTCCTCACCACCGTGTCCGCGGAGATGGCCCTGGGGTCCCTGCTCTTGTCCGCCAATTCCGCGATGCGTCGAGCCAGTTTGGCCTCCCAGTAGGCCTTTTGTTCAAGTCTGACTTCCTTGCTCTGAGATCCCATCCGGCTTTCTCCTTTCCCAATGTGCAACGGCCGCTTTGGGACACAGGCCCCTTGCGACCCCTACTGCCCTGCATGCTGTCGAATCCCAAATTTTTTAGTTTAAGATAATTTGCACCTTAAAACAACCCTTTTTCGGCGATCACATCCACCGAAAGTCCTGTTTGTTCACCGGATGAGGCATCCGGGCAGCTCTTATAGATCCCCTAATCCTCCGGCTCGGCCCAGACGATGTGGGCCTTGTTGATGAACAGGACCTTACCGATCCCGTCGCGCAGGGAAGCATCCGTCAGGATGATGAAGGGCTGTTCGGAACGGGTGAAGAGGTCAGAGACCCGTTCCTTGACGCCCAGATTGACCCTGCCCCGTATGGTGGAACCGTCCGTGGTACGCAGGGTGATATTGCGAAAGTCCCTCTTGTAGGTCCTGGCCGTCTCTTGCATGAGAGCCTCCTTTGGCCGGGCCTCCGGGGCGACCCGGGGCGCATTTTTGTTCTATCCATTTCATCGGCAGGAAAGGGCGCTCCTTCACGGTGATCGCTGCCACGATCTCCGGACCGCCCTCATCCCCGTGGGCTTACCGGAAAAAAGGGTTGTGTTCAGGGCATGGGACAAAAATAATAGGATCATGACAGTCACAAAACCTACAAAACCACGTTACATCCGACTGGACCCCCTCATCCCCTGGCTGCGGGAACCGCACCCGGTGCCCTGGGAGAAGTATTTCGGCAGGGAGGCCGAACTTGAGGTGGAGATCGGCTTCGGGCTCGGGGATTTCCTGGTGCGTTCCGCCTGTGACCATCCGGAAAAGGATTTCATAGGGATAGATCAGGAATGGATCTCCATCAAACGGACCCTCCGAAAAATCGCCCAGGCCGGTGCAAAAAACATCCGCCTTGTTCAGGCCGACGCCAGGGTAGCCTTGGAACACCTTTTCCGGCCCCGGTCCGTGAAACGGGCCTACGCCTTGTTTCCCTGCCCGTGGCCCAAGAAACGGCATGCCAAGTGGCGCCTGTTCTCCGCTGATTTCCTGGGGGTTCTGAACAACCGCCTGGCATCCGGGGCCGAAGCCCTCATCGTGACCGACCATGAACCCTATTTGCAATGGATCCTGGAACGCGTTCCGGGTACGGGGTTCAGGGCAGCGACGGCCTCCATCCCGCCGCGTTACTCCACGAAATACGAAAGAAAGTGGCAGGACTTAGGCCAGGAACGGTTTTTCGAGCTCCGGCTCTACAAGGAACGCCACGTTGATCTCCCTGAAAAGGAGGAAGTAACGTTGAAGACATATCGTATCGAACACTTCGACCCGGACCGCTTCCGACCGGCAGGCGACCGCGGCGATATCGTGGTCGAATTCAAGGAGTTCCTTTTCGACCCCAGCCGGCGGGTCGCCATGCTCCGCGCCTTTGTGGTGGAAGACCGCCTGACGCAGGACTTCTGGATCCAGATCGCTCACCG
>JAFDIS010000101.1 GCA_019307945.1 Deltaproteobacteria bacterium
TCATGATACTTTTCCATTTGTCCATATTTTTCGAAAAATTTTCTCATCTCTGCTCTGTCAGCGCCGGGCATTTTGAGCAGATACTCGATATCCGCCATCTCCCTCCAGGAGCGTTTCGGGTCATTCTTCATGGCGAACACCTTTAATGCTACAAGGTGTTCAGGGCGCACCACACGCACCCGCAAATCCCCCAGAACCAAGAGCTCACGGGCATCTCCGAACAATGCATCAGCCGCTTCACCTCTCACATAAACAAAGTCGATGCGGCCGAGCCGCGAGATGGGATGCACATGGTTGGAATAGCCGGTGGATCTGTATATCGTTTCAAAGCCAGTGGATTCAAGAATTCCAATTATCTTGTCCTGATCCCGCCCCCTGACGAGAAAATCGATATCCTGTGTGGCTCTTGTATACCCGTAGGCCTTGAGTGCAAAGGCACCGATCAATGCATAGTCAATCTCCTCCCGGATAAAAAAATCAATCAAAAATTGAAATACATTCTTAAAATTCATGGTCATTATTTACAGCTCCAACTTTTTGCGTCTATTTTCCATAAGAAATGTCGATCCCCAACTTATCACAAAGCGCTTTCAATCTTTCTGCCCAACTCTTGCCCGCTGCGAGCGCCTTGGAAAATTTGTTCTTTTTAGGAAGACTCATTGCCCTGTCCAACAGGATTTTGCACAGCTCCCGCTTGAGGCCTTCCTCTTCCTGAGCTTTGACTCTTCCGATAAAGTGGTCGATATCACCGGCAAGATTCTGTGTATTCTTTAGGATATCGCGGAATTTAGATAGTTTCTCTTGTCTGATGTTATCAGAATCGGCTTCCAAGCTCTTTGGGGCGGCAGGTCCACTTTTTTGCAATACTTCAAATATTCCATAGCCAACCGCTGTCTTCGATCCGACACCTTCTTCCGTGAGAGCCTTGATGAAGGCCGCCTTCACCTTATCAGTAAGGCCTTGGTGTTGCCTGTCTACTAGTGCCCGGAAAATGAAAACAGTGCCCGTGGCAACCGTGAGAAATTTTATGGGATTTGGATTGAGGTAGTCCGCGGGCGGGACCTTGCCTTTATCATCACCGTAATAATCTCCGTAATGGGGATTCATGATATCCACATGAAGCTCGGGCACCTTCTCCGGATAGGCATCAAGAAACACGACATTTCCCCGGTTTTTCTGGGTCCCGAAAAGTTCGGGGATATTTGTCCATGCATCCTCCTCGTCGAAATATTCTTTACCATTGTTATCCTTCTTGATCATCTCTTTCGGCATAGAATCAAGCAGGCTTAAGGCGTGGGCAAATCGCGCAATTCCCTTGACACCGGAAGCTGGGATATAGGGAATCCCGATATTATGGTCAAAGACCATGCTGGCCTCATGGGGGTGGGATTCACCGATCCCTGTTATAAGCGGAGACCGGAGTTTCGCTTTAAAAACAACCTGTTCGAATTGCTCAGAGAAGGATTCGCAAAATGCCGCCTGCTCGCGGTGCTTTTTGGCAAGGAGCTGGGTGATACTATCCTTCCGCATACTGCTATAGCGGCGGCGATAATAGGAGACGGCGTTTTCTTTCTTTCCCTTTTCATCGGAGGCATTACAGGAGTCGAAATTATTGAGGGGTATGAACTTGTTAAACCAAAGGCCAAAGTTACCTTTTGCAAAGTCCTTGGTCAACTTTTGGAGATCGTTGTAGTAAGGATAGCTCGGTTCTGGCATAATGGCCTCCTATAAATCTGCATTTACGAATCGTTTAACCCACTCAAGTAGAGCAAGCGTTTCTTTTTGGGCTGTGAGATATTTGGGTTGGTTCATTTCAGATAATTCCTTCATAAATTCTCTTCGTTCTTTTTTTGTCGCAAACGTGTTCCTGATATCTTTACCATTGTCATAAGATAGCCATTCAACGACCATATCAAAAACAGCGAGGTGTTTATCTGACTTTTTTGAAAGCCAGAAGGCTAATGTTTGCCCAAAGCCATTCTGCAAAATCATTGAAGGCGCCCCTGCAGTAAAGCTCTTGAATTCCTTTTTCTTCTTTTCGTCCATATCTTGGGTCACTTTTAAAACCCTGTTAAGTGCGAATTCCGCCCTTTTTTGACCAAGCGTTCTCATCATTTTTCATCTCCTTTTCCGTTATTGCTCCTCAGCCATGATATCTTACAAATACCCCGTCCGAGTGTTTCATCACCGCCGATCTGAATAAAATTCTTGATCACATCTTCGATGTGTCCTTGTATTGTCTCCGCCTGAAGCTCATTAAGGCCAGCAGACTTGCTGAAATAGACGATGGAATACAGAACGGAGTCGGCCGGGAGAAATTCCTGATACCTCAATGCCGTATCAGCGGCAGTTCCTGTGGCCGAATCAATCTTGATTTGGGTCTGCACTTCAGTACATGAGGATACGCAATAATCATACATATCATCAGAGACAAGCAGGAGCCGTTCGATTTCAGGGAAGCCATCAGGAAGTGCGAAATCTGTTTTAGTGTCATCAGTGCTATTGACCCTGACAACAGCATCCTCAAGAATGATATCACCTTTGAATTCACCCTTCAGAACAACTGCCTCTTCTTTTTTTACAAAAGGTATATCTTTCAACCCGCCAAACCCTGCGAATTCAAGGTCATTCGCCAGTCTTTTCAAGACTGACGGGCAGGTAACCCACACGAACGGCGCAACATTGCTCCGCATTGGAAAGGCGACCAGTTTTGCATCGGAGATGGAAATAGCACCAGGAAGGTCATCTTGAGCTCCTTTTCTCGTACTGTCATTGTCCTTGTCGGAGCCGAAAATCAAGTTAATCAGGTTACTCTTTGCGTCATCTGCAAATCTTCGATAATGGTCTCTCATAGATCCTTTGACGCCAGATGCCTGAATATGAGGCCAGTTGGTGTGACGCTCCCGCTGAATGGGCAAGTCCACGGTAGAAGTGGCTGCCCCGCTGCCCGCGTGAATGGGTGAAATCGCATAAAAAGTGCAAATCGAAAAAATTTCTTTTCCCAGCATGACTAACCCTCCCTTATCCTTATGCAGTTGATGTTAACTTTCTCCTTGAAGACCGTCCCGGCCGGAAAATATCCTTTCATCGGCTTGTGGAATCCTTTATGAAGATCCCAACCTCCGAGGTACTTGATTTTTCCCGTGGCCATAAGAGTATCATTCGCCTCCTGTGATCCCTCCACGATGGACAGCGACATGTATAAATCTCCCTCATTCGGGAGCCGAATATGTTCCTCTGGCAGTTTTTCATACCACCCAAAGCGTTGCTCAGCCCCAAGCCTCAAGACACCCTTGTCATCCAAGGGCAATGTGACATCAGTTCCAAAAAGGAGAGACACGGCTTTTTTCAACCTTGCATGGTTAAATGAATATAAGTGCCCTTTCCTTACTCTCCTATTTTGCAGAAGCGCAATACCTGTTCTAGATTCAATTTCAAAAAAATCTTCGCTTCTTTTTAGGGTGACGAGACTATCCTGACTGTTAAGATCCTGAGCCCTTATCCACATTCCGCCTGCCGATGTTACTTCCCTGACTTTACCCTTTGCCCAAAAAAAATGCGAATGACTGCATTTGAGTAAAGGGCTCTCGATCACCTGGCCTTTGATGACTTCGATTTGGCCACTTGCTGCTTCCTTCTCTACAAACCATGAATACGGAGCTGGGACATACAGATCCTCCTCAACTAAAAAAAGAGGACCGATAATATTAAACGGTGCGGGTTCACCAGGCGCTCCAATTGCATTATAAATTTTCGCTGGAGCTTTCGTTTCGTTGCTGGAGTACTCTTTTATAGAGACACCGTTTTGTATGAGCACTGCTGTTCTTAAAGCCCCGGAAATAGTATGAGCCGGAGGAGGGAATATGTGTGAAGCAGTATGGTTTTCACCCATAACCATAGGATCTGCACCTTTAAAAAAAAGCGTATCAACAGGAGAGAATTTATACCATTCCATTGTCTCTACCTCCTTCAGCCATGAATCCAGCAACAATCAGGCCCTCTGGTTTGTACAAAGGCTTTCCTTCTCCATTGTCCCGAACAACGATTTTAGATATTTTTTTTGCCAGATCCTCTTTTTGAGTTTTGTCTCCGACCTCTGAGCGTTCCAGTTGCTGTTTAATGAAGGCCTTGAGAATCCTATGCTCCTTTTCATCTTTTTTGAGTATAGCCTCCACTCCGTCCCTTAACTGCTCCAGTCTGTACACCACTGACGATGAGATACGCGATTTGCTCTTACTTTTTATAGCAGACCCTATCTCCAAAAATGCGTCCCATGCCCTGTCATTCCATTTGGCAACAAAATAGCGAGCCCCCCCTGATCTCTTCCGTAATTCAATGGCACACGCGTTCTTACCCTTAATCTTTTTCGCAATGTTATCCAATAAGTCATGCGCCCTGGCGATCATTTGAGTAAGGCTCTCCTTGTGGTGACAAATGAGTATTGCTGCGGAAATCGATATCTCTGGCGCTTTTCCAAGGTTGATGGAAAGCTTGCCGGGCCTGGGTTCCCAGCTTTTCGAGAGGTCTTCAGGGTCGCTCTTCCCTGTTATCAGTTTGTAAGTGGAGGTAAAGTATTGTTGTATTTCTCTTGCAGCAGCCAGGCACTTGGCTACAGGAAGGACGGCGCAAACGTCATCACCTCCTGCATAAATCAGCTTCCCTCCGTTTTCCTCAATAATCCGCGATACCCCATATAGAGAAAAATCGCCCAGGGCCTCTGAAATCGCCGCATGGATAGCAGGAGTCACAAGTCGTCTGGTTTTGTTCTCAAATATTTCCTTCCAGGGCTCACGGTATTTCTTGTCAAAGTCAGGTTGCCGGAGACGGTCAACAATATCAGGATGCATTATTGATTCCCAAGTTGATCCCAATGTCTCACCATTAACTAACCTCCCCATGTTGTCACCGTCCATGATTAGAATGGCAAAATACCTGTCCTGGTTGTCCATCCTATCATCGGGCTCGTCGTGGATTCGTTGGGCAATTTTTAGTCCTTCCTCTGGGGGGATATTTTCCCTTTCAAACATGGTTGCCAAAGATACCTCTGTTGTAGAGGGGAACCTTCCCTTTCCTCCAAGAATATTGTGAAGAATGTGATCCTTATCCTTTTCTAGGGCATAACAGGCCATGCGTTTTGTAAGGCATATGGAGCAGAGCATTTCATTCTCATTCAAGTTATATCGGAGTGTCCTTTCTTCATCACCGTCCCATACCTTTTTAAGATCGGCCCAGAAGGCCCTTGCGTTTTCCTTGTATTTTTTTGCTCCTATCCTCTCGACGTATTTTATATGGTGCAAGACCTCAAATTGTCCGCAGAGATGGCATTTTTCCCCATTTTCGGGCAATCTTCTCACGGTTTTATGTGCTTTGGAAGCAGCAAGCGCAGTTTGGACAAGAGAATGGCTTACCGAATACAGTATTCCTCGCCCGGACTTATCATAGTGGTCTTTGTCCTCGATAATTCTCATCATGGTCGACAATGTCTCAAAATTGCCTATGTATACAACCTCGGGTAAAAGTCTTTCTATCTCCTTGTGGTCAGATGCAGAGATCAAATGGGAGGCGGTCCAATGGAAATCCCAAAACCTATTTGTTTGTCGCTTGAAAAGCTGACCAATGAATTCTTGCTCTTCCTGAGATAGGAGTTCTCCCAGCATGTCTATGGAGGTGTTCCGCACCTTCTGACAAAGCTTTACCCATTCTGCAAGAATGCATTTTTTTATCTCCTCAGCAATTGGCCCAGCCATGTTCATTGGAATTAGGAAAAGGAATTTATTCGGCAGTGAGGCTATATCCCGCGGTGGGTTGAGGTTGCTTTGTTCTGCAACCTTCCATTTTTTCCTCACGTATTCATTGACAAGAGGTTGGTCTATTAGAGATGGGTATAGGATATGGTCAGGCCCTAGATTTTCTATGACCCAACGCATACCTTCAAAAGAGAGCCACGAAAGTAAAACAGAGCCGGTCCAGTAGTCGCGAAGCTTCCTGGCCTTTGCTATAAATTCCTGCACCGGCGTTATACTGAAAACCATAAGCCCAAGCTCTGAACTGCTTCCGCCAAGTTCGATGGAAGAATAGATCGCAGAGCAAAGGGCATTGTGTTGCCAAATAGAATGATCCGGAAACCGCGAATCAGCTGGAATTCTGTGCCAGAAAGCACCCAGACCGCCAACATTGTTCTCCGCCAGCCTGAATCGCAGTATCAAATGGGTATATAGAAACCTGGCAATGGCAAAAAGGTCTTCATCCCCTTTGAAGCGGTCTGAATAGCCTCCGCGCCCCGGTTTCATGCCTATCTCTTTTTCAATGAATTCAAGGAGTTTTTCATTGATGTACTCAAGGCCCCCTTCCTCTGCATCTGGCAAAACAATTCTTAACTGGGCTTTTGCCGATGTTGGATGGGTAATAATGGGATGTTTCATGAAATCCACAGCACCATTCCTGTTGGGATCGGAACTGTATGAGGGCACTTGGCCCCTCTCGAAACCAGCGGCTATTGCATCCGCCTTTTTCCAGAACTCTTCGTTGGGTTTCTGGAGTCCATATTTATCAAGGAACTGAGCAGCCCTTTCTTCGTGCCCAGGGATTTGCAGGACTTTATCAAGGGGATCGTGCATGTATGCAATAAATTTGCGTTCCCAGTAGCCTGTATCAGGTTTTTCAAATGTCATCGCTGGCCTCCGGAAAAAATATCTTTCTTGAAATTTTCGCTGGTATCCTTTCCATGATTCCGGCTATCAGGTTTAAATGCGATGTTCAGCGTTGTTATTATTGGTTTATACCCATTATCTAAATCGGATCTTATTACTGAAACATATATCGGGGATGAAAATCGACTCTGGCCCCTCGCGAATCCTGTGTAGTCTGAATTGTTATCATGCGATGCCTGGCCGATCGTTGCTAAAAGTTCACCAGATGTTTTGAATGGTGCTGGCCCGACCTCGATGCGTTTAATATATGGATAATCTCCATGAGCCTTATCTGTACGGATTATCCTGACATTGTCGCTTGTGAATCTCTCACCAACGATACCTTGTATAAAGTTTAAGATTGTTTCTGTTGTAGTAGTCTTTTTGATATCGGTTCCATCAATTTTAGTTACCATGAAGCTACCAAATCCTCTTCGACTTCTCTTGCCTAATCCCCCAAGAATAGAAACGATCTGAAACATATCGAACACTTTATCAGTGCCGAAAATCTTGATCGAAAATATTTGACCAGGATTGAAGCACGGAAAGCCAAAAGTTACATTCCTGTGTGGTATGGGATTTTTTTTGCTTTTCCCATCATATAAAAGATCTTTACTGATTCTTATGCGGATCTTGCTTTTTCCACTTTTTTCTCCGGCATCACCAAAGATTTCTGCTTCCTTCTCTTTTAGGGCCCTTAGAGAAAGATGAGGATGTAATGCCCTCCACCAGAATCGCATTGCCCCCTTTATCGACGGTGCCCTAAGCTCAGCCTTCTTCGGATCAGCCCCTCCAAGGAAAAGCGGCGTTATCACCTCAACTTCAAATTCCCTTCTCTCTATCCCCCTGAATCTTCCCACATAAAAATTCATAGAAGCCTCCTCTTCTCATATCTTTACCTGCTACAGAACATTGACATCCATCTTTCCCAGGCCGAACGAGGTGTTTTTTCCCAGGTGAACCTTGGAGCTCAGCTCAAGGAGGGGCATGAATTCCCCGAGCCGTCCTTCATATACCACGGAGCCCACCATACCGCCCATTAGCATCCTTCTTTCGTGGCGGTTGGAGTAGCGCTGCCAGTCGAACCACGACAGGTCGTTTCGAACCATAGTCACGTCTTCGGCCCTCCTTACGAGTCCACGATAGTCGAGGTCCGGCTCCCCGCCGTTCCATACATTGAAGAGAGCCGAGACCCTTCTCAGCATGGCCCGCACCAACACGTGGAATGGAAGATCCGCGCGACTGAGGGCGTTCCTGAATTTGAGCCTCAGCGGCGTTTGCAGAGTGACCCGGATCGGGGTCGCCTTTTGGGTTTTTCCGTCGCTCAGTACCTGCTCTCGGTTCAGTGCAAGGTGCTCAATGGGGTGGTCGCGTTTGATGTATTGCTCCCTGGCCGAGTACAGGACCTCTGTTCCGTTCCGCACCTCTTCCAGCCGGAACCCGGCCCGTCTTCCGTTCACGCGCTTGCCGATTCCAAGCTTTCCCATTTCGGCGAAAGCATAGACAAAGTGCGGAATGTACTTATTGACCTTGCCGAAAAGGAGCAGCGCGCATTCGAATGTCTCCCCCTTCTTGAAATCCCTCTGTTCTGTCAAGGGCGGTTCAATCACAAAAGGATGTGGCGGGGTGGAAATTTTGGAACCTTCGGGCACTTGCATGGCGACGGGCGTTTCGAAAACCGTGGCATAAACACACCGGGCCTTCAAGGGGCATGCTTCGCATTCCCGCTGTTTCAACACGCAAACCACCCTCTTGAGGGCATGCCCGAACACCCCCCTGAACGTCGAACCCTTGTAGTAGGGCAGGATCGCGTCCCCCTGGAGTTCACAAATGAATCGATATTTTCCGAAGAGCATTTAGCGAACCTCTCAGCTTATGGGAGTATTGCCTTTCTTGCTTCCTGTACCGTCCTTACGGCATAGCCCCTTCGTTTTTCAAAAAAATCTCGCCCCCCCCGGGCTCCCCACCGCGAAGAATCATCCCATTGCTTGTCAATAAGGGATCTTGTCCCTGATGCGCTCGAGGGTGTCTCGCGCCCGCGATACCGCGCGCGGCCCCCGTGCGAGCAATCCCTGCGAGACGGACAGTGCCGCGACGTCTTTCCTGAAAAACCGTTCGATATCCCGCTGAAGCGAGAGATCCTCCGCGATCCCTTGAAGATCCTGCACAGCCTCGTCGTAAGATCCCCGTTCAATGAGATACATGGCCCTTTCCGCCCTGACCGAGGCTCCCAGCACCCGGAGAACGGGCTCGAACCTGGTGCTGAAATAATTGATCACCCGTTCGAGCTGTTGCAGGCCCATTTCCTCTTCCTTTGCCTTCAAACAGGCCAGGCCCCAGAACTTGTGCACAAGGGCCGGGAGCCACCACACGGGAGCGGGGTATTTCTCCGCGATTTCCCCCACTTCGCGGGAAAGCGGCCGCCGTCTCTTCCTTACTCCGCAGGCCCGCCTGTAAAGGTATTCCGCCCTGATCCAGTGGTAAAAGGGCGTATGGGCGGCACGAACCCCTGCATCGGAAGTGTCCAGCAGGCGCTTGTACCGGGACAGGGCCGCGGCGGCCTTTTGAAAGGAGCCGGTTCTGGTATGGATCCGGGCCAGGTAACCGTAATTGCGGCATACCTCGTCCCTGTTAATAAGCCTCATTGCCCGCCTCTGGTATTGTTCCGCCTCCGCAAACCGGCCCATGGCCAGGTAAAGCTGGCTCAGGGTGCTCAAATTCTTGCCTCTTGTATGATCAAGACACCCGCCTTTTTCCATCTCGTCCATGAGCTGGAAATGCATGGTCTCCGCCTCTTGGTAGCGGAATATGTCTTTTAGGAGTACCGCGTAGCTGATGCCGGCATCAAAATAGTCGTCCCGGCGGATCAGTCCGCGATTCCTGCGATAAAGGGAAGCGGCGGCTCTCAGGTAGTGTTTGGTTTCCTTGACCTCTCCCCTATGACAATGACAGCTCCCCTTCTTCCAATAGCACGTAAAAAGAGCCGGGATAACGTCGTGTTTGAAAAGAGGCAGGGACTCCGATTCCAGGTACGTGATCAGCTCACCGGCGTTCTGTATGCACGTATCTATCAGATAGGTCTCATACTGGTGGTTCAGGGCCCTTATCTCGGCATTGATATCCATTCGCGAAGGAAAAGATGCGGGATCGGGCGGCGACGGAAACACCTCAACGATTGCATCTTCGAGAGCGGCCGCCCTTTTCACCTCCATGTTCCCGTATATCCCATGGATTTCCTGTCTGTCCGATACCAAGACCCTGGTTACGCAAAACCGCTCCCTCCGAACGGCCTCAAGCTTTTCCGCGATCGATTCGACAGGCTCCAGTGTGCCGTCACGCCTTACCCGGCCCGTGGCGGTGACATTTGTAGGAACGGGGACACTCGTCACCAGGGAATAGAGAGCCAGCGCAAGCGGCAGAGCCATGGAGCCACCTTCCACCTTGCGGTCTTCGTTCCCATAAGGGTCAATAACCGTGAAGCTAAAATCTCCCGGCCGCCAGATACAACGCCTACCGAGCCGTTTTTCCAAGACAGCGAACACGGCGGCCCCTACGCGATCGAGGGTAAGGAGCCAAGAGGGCGGAATAGACGCCCCCGCCTGCCGCGTTTTCTCCACCACTATTTCGCGCACCATTCCTTGCCAGCCGACCACGGGGAAAGGAATGCGGCCGATGACCGGTGCAGGAGAAACCGGCTCATATGTTTTCAGCAACTCCGCCAGGCCGAAGGCCTCAAGGTCGCCGGGAGGAAGCCTTGTGAGAGTTTCCAGTGAATCGGGAGAGATTAAGGGCCTGTGGGATATCAGGTAATAGACGATCCTTTGCATGACCTCGGGCTTTACAGTGGAAAGATCCGCATAGTTTGCCGCAGCGGTTCTTATCACTCCGTTAAAATTGCCCTGGCGATCAAGGATCCGGATTGTTTCCAACGGGTCGTCGTTCACTCAACGGGGCTCCCTGACAAAACGCGCGTGAAATACATAAGAGCTTCCCTCGATCTCCGCATTGATTTCCATTTCGCCCGACATTCGCCCGGCCGGGCCCAGGAAGTATTCATATATGCCCGGCGTCTCGCAGGTCATGGAAACCTCTTTGCCGTTTATCAGTATCCTATCAGGGCCCTTTGCCGGGGCCACCGTAGGAACAAAACGGAGCAGGAACCGGTCACGTACCTGAACAACGGCCAGGCGAAAAGAGGCCGTTTCAAGAAGGAGATGCGATGATACCTCCGAAAGCTCAATCCTTGAGGTATCCGCAGCCTTTCGGTATCCCCGGACCGATATGTCCACGGATCTGTCTTCCTCCTCCCAGAGCGCCTCGTTGACGGGGAAAGAGAGGTGTTCGGTCAGTTCGATCTCTCTTTCTTTCCATGCCAGGAATTCGGGATCGGGTCTCGGCCCCCGGGCCGGGGGAAACCGGCCCCGCGCCTCCATGATCAAGGCCAACGCATCCGGCGGGACCGCCCCCCTGTATTCATCCAGATTTCCGGCGAGCATAGGTCTTTCGTTGAAGATTTCGAGCAGGATGGGATACATGAGTGGACTGTTTTCACCGAGGAGGATGGTCTCTCCGGGAAAGTCGAATTCAATGTCGAATGAAACAGGAAGGACGCGGATGATGTTGCCCAATGTCTTGACGCCGTTTCCCGCCGAAATGATCAGAACAGGTGGAGAGACCCCCACGCTTGGCAGTGTTCGTCCTTCGATGTCCCTGGGCGTGGGGGTTGTCGTCCAGATCTGACCCGGTTCCAGGTTCAGGGGCAGCCTGCCTGTGCGTCGCACGCAGACAGGGGGGTAGCGCCTCGCGGCCGCGGCCATCTTGTCGCGCCCGGATACGGTTCCCGGCCCCCCCCTATCCGATTCCACTACGGCATCGCCCGGGGCCGTAAGCGCATAGACTTCCCTGCACCGAGCGCAGCGTTTCACGTTGAGGTGATGAAAAATCTCGGCTCGCCTGTTCTCGGGCAGTCCCCCCGTGCGGTACAGACGCATTTCATCCGCGGTGAAACAGGCTGCGTATTGCAGGGACGCAGGGTCCCTTTTTCGTTTTCTCTTCATTTTCGTCCCTTAATTTCCCGGACCTTCACCGATACGATCCGCAGGACCGCTTCCATCTCTTCGGTGGCCGGAAATGATCCCCTTTCCTGAAAATAGGCCCTGAGATATTCCTTGTAGGCCTTCTCACGGTTGTAAAGCGTTCCCGTGCTGCACCCCGCGCGCCTTGCCGATTCGGCGATGGTCATTTCCCTTGCAACACGGTAAAAATGAACGTCGATCATGTGTGGGTCCATTCCTCCGAAAATCTCTTCCGCCATCAATTCATGTTCAGGGCTCAGGAGCCATTCGTCGTCATCGGAAAACGGCGTTTCCCTTTCCTCGGGAGGCAGCGGGCCTACCCTGACCGGGTAAAGGTTGTATCGGCGGGTGATGACCGAGAGCACGTCCTCGTGCCGGGCCATGCCGCCCACCTTGCGGAGCAGATTCGTGAGATAGTCCGCCATGTCTTCGTCTTTGACCGAAGGTGCCCGTGAAGCGGAATGAGCGGATGGCCTGGGTTCCGGGGCGGCCAGGGATAAGGCGGCCTCGGCCAACTTGTGGGGCTCGGCCGGCGCGCAGACCTTATGGCGAAATTCGGACAATTTCCAGCAGCGGCACATAGTTCTGCACGTGGACAGACAGCGTTTCTTGAGGACCCTTTCCACCTGTTTTCTCCGGGCTCTGAAACCCGGGGAACGGGCCTCGGCCGTCTCCCGAAGCAGATTTTCGAATATTTTTCGCGTGTATCGAACGAGGTGGGTGTCGTCCTCGAAAGAGAGGTCTGAAAGTTTGAACACGACTCTACCCTCTTCCAACCTCTCCCAGCACAAATTCATGAATGATTCCGCATCGGGTTCAGCACCACCCCCGGAGGAAAACGAACGGCTGAATACACGAAAGACGTTCCGCATGAGTCGGTCCATGGTGTTCACGTAAAGCTCCACGTCATAGGCCCTCCCGGCGCACTTGTTCCTCAGCGCCTGAATCAGCCTGGAGTGCCCAACCATGATGCTTTCTGTCCCCATATTACGGTTTAGCGTGGGAATTTTTCATGCGGTCTTTGATGAAATGCAACAGCTCAAGACGGACGCTTCCCACGTGCGTCAGCGCCCCGGCCAGGAAACCGCGTCGCGTCATGGGCTGGGACGCCCTTAGGATGAGTGCCGTCTTTTTAGTAATAAACGGATAAGGATAATCTTCCACCACGGGCCTATCACTGCGGAGCAGGGCCTCGCCCCGGCCGGACCCGTCAAAGAGGATGTCCATGGACGGGTCCATTCTGTCGATGCGGGTCGTGAACGGGATGATAATAACCTGGTTTCGGACGACCTCGAAAATCAAGACAGGCCTTGCGTAAACCTTTGCGGCCCTCCCAGGGTTCCTGAATGTGACCTCCGCATCAGGGATGCGGAAAACCGTCCCGGCCCGGAGACTGCCTTCAAGAGACGCCCGGTGACTTCTCAGGGCGGAATTCACCCGGCGAGCGCTCTTCGCATCCAGGGCGGTAGGCCTGTCCATATGAGGCATGATTACTTCGGGGTCCCCATTAAACCGCCATAACAGGGAATAGAGTTTCTTGGCCAGTTCAAACGAGTGCTTCTTGACCCTCTTCCAGTTCTGTATTCTTTTCAGCTCCTCCAAGAGGAGTTGGTCTTTTCGCGGGACCACGCCGGGAATAAGGTGTAGAAGGCCGGGTGATTCGCGGCGGGCGATGACGTGCCTGGGCGTGGCGGCGTAAGTCTCTTTAGGGCGCTTTATGTGGAAGGAGACGCACCTGTCGTTGAGAAGCGTCTGATACAGGCTCAACCCTTTTAGGTCAAATGGCACGTCGAATCCCCGCTTCGGCAAAACGGTAGCAAATGCGACGGTTACCAGTGGAAAGGATCCGGGGTGTTTTCCCCGTGAAATTTGCCCTGAAGTTCATCCGGGCTGCCCGGCTTGCGCCGGAAAGGAGCCGAGGACTTGACGTGTACCGCCGCCGCCATCACCCTCCGCGCGTCTCCGTCTGAGCAGACCGCCGCCGCACCGCTTCCCGGAAGGTGACGAGCCCGCTCCCGAATCGCATTTCGGCCAGGCAATCCAGGTTGCCTAAACGGTATGGGGATATTAGCAGGTACTACTGTAACAGGAGACCAAGGTCAAGGAAAATGTATGTGTGGATTCCCTAATCACGCATCCGCTTCGGGCAAATTCGGGTCGCAAGGAGCGGAACACGGGATCTCTCGGAAATGGAAAAATCGGTGAGGAATCGTTGCGGCCCAAGGGCATCTTTACGGCGCAGGGGCGGGGACCGGATCGTTGGCGCGCCTGGCAGGATTCGAACCTGCGGCCTGCGGATTAGAAGTCCGCTGCTCTATCCAGCTGAGCTACAGGCGCGTGCGGCCTGCGGATTAGAAGTCCGCTGCTCTATCCAGCTGAGCTACAGGCGCGTAACACAGTAGGCTAGAACATTTCGAGGGATTTGTCACCCGCAAAGGAGCCCGCTACCGGTTCCGCCCCGCATCGGCTGCGCGGGGTTCCATTTCACCGTTGCGGCTGTTGAGGAACTGGCGGAGGGCCACGTTGGTGTTGGATTCGAGATCACCCATCACCTTGGCAAGGGTCTTGAGGTGCAGGAGGGTCTTGCGTGATTTTTCCTGAAAGGGAAGTCCCAGGGAGGTATGCTCCAGCATGTGTGTGAGGCGATCCAGGAAGGCACCGTCCACACGGTCCGATTCCTGGTAGATAAGCGCCACCCACTCCTCCTTGACACTGTCCGGAAGGGTACGGAACCCGGCGAGGAGATCCGGGCTCTTTCCCAGGTAAAAAGATCGTTTCAGTTGGTCGATCCTTCGCTTAACCTCCCTCCCCAGGCCTTCCTTTTGCGGGGCGTTTTCCAGGAGGCGATTCCAGCGCTCCTCGACCTGCATCCGAATCCAGGTCTCGGCCCGCTCCGGGGGCAGGAGCAGATCCAGGGCCCTTTCCTGCACCATGGCGAGCCCCCTGATCTCTTCGCGCCTTCCTTTCACCCGACCCAGCAACTCCCTCAGGCCTTCGACCGCCTCCCGTTTCATGTTCCTCTTGTCCGAATTCTCCAGTAGTGCCCGCTCCCACTGGTCGCGCAGAAATCCCAGTTCCAGCTTCACAAGGGAGTTGATGAGACCGGACTTGGTGACCGCATTGCGCAGGGAGTCGGCCAGGAGGTTGCAGGAATCGATCTTGTCCTGCGCCAGCCTGCGCATGGCCTCCATTGATTCCTGGCGCAACTGGAAGGAGAGGAGTTCGGTACCGAGGGTCCGGGAAAGTCTCTTGATCAGGCGCGTCTCGGGACTCCCGATCCGGATCCGGTAGGGTTGAAAATGGATCTTGATCACGGCGGCCACCACGTATTCACTGTCCCGCCACAAGACCTCTCCGTCGTAGTTCCTGGGATATTCCGGGCGGCCGTTGCTCCGGGGGAAGAGGTCCTTCTTGGGGATCAGGACAGGTTCCATGTGGTGGGAATCGGGGACCGACCCATTGCCGCGGCGGGTTGCGCTCCGTGGGTCCCCCTCGGGATCGTGCACGGTCCAGCTCTTCTGCCTTTCCACGCACCACGCCATGGCCTCCGGCTGTCGGCCCGGCTCGTCCCGGTAGTCCGACCAGGGCTTGCCCGGGGGATTGTAATCCGACTTCTCGGGCAGCCCCCAACTGATCGAGCCGGTCCCTTCCTGGAGGATGCCCGACGTGATGCGGGTTGCCACCATCTGGGGCGGGCTGCCTATGAGGTAAACGGTTCCCTTTCGCGCGCTCGGAAGGCAGAAGAGAATGGTCTCTATGATCTCCTTGCACGCGCCTTCCAGGAGTTTCCTGTCGATCCTGATGGTCAAGACGATCGCACCCCGGCAATCGGCGATATGAACCGGCCTTAAGGCGGTCGGGCCGGTTCGTGCTAATGTACCTATTTTTTTCGGATTGTCAACAACAATAGCAGGGCTCCTCTTGACATCGCGAAGACCCCGTGTCACAGTGCTCTCATGCTGGAAGAAGGACTTCACATAGAAGAACTGCCGCAACTGAAGGATCCGCTGCTCATTGCAGCGTTCCATGGGTGGGGTAACGCCCTGGACGTGGCCACATCCATGGTTTCATACCTGATCCAAAAGACCGACGCCGTGTTCTTCGCCAGGTTTCGGCCGGACCCTTACTACCGCTATGATGAAAATCGTCCGGTGGTGATCATAGAGGACGGAATCCTGAAACACCTGATCCCTGCGGGGGGCTTCTTTTTCGCGGCCCGGGGGGAGACCGTGGGCCGCGACCTCGTCATCCTCAGGGCCCATGAGCCACAACTGCGCTGGGAGCACTTCGTACACGTACTCCTCTCCCTGTGTGATCGCCTGGGGATAAGGGCCCTCGTGACCCTGGGAGGCATGTTCGACAACGTGCTTCACACCGATCAGGTGATCTCGGGCATAGCGTCCACACCGGAGCTGCTCGAGAAGATGAAGGAGCGGGACATTCTGCCCATCAACTATCAGGGGCCAAGCGCCATTCATTCCACCATCCACGCGGAAGGCAAGTCACGAGGGTTGGACTGCTTCAGCCTCTGGTGCCATTGTCCCTATTACCTTCAGGGCGAGACCCACTACGGTCTGCTCTCGCGCCTGGGATCCGTGCTGTCGGACCTCGGGGGATTCCGGCTGGACACGGCCGAGCTGGACAAGAAGTGGAAGGAACTGACCCGGCAGATCCAGGAACTCGTGGATCAGAACCCCGAACTCCAGGATATGATCAGTCAGTTGAGAAAGGCCAAGGTCAGGGGTTCCTGGGAGACCATCAAGGCGGCCGTGGGCGAAAACAACAAGGTGATTCGCCTGGACGATTTTCTCAAGCCCCGCTAGGCCGCATCCTTGCCGATTTTGGTAGGGAGCCGGTGGAGACTCTTGCGGTTGAAGGAAATCATCCCTTTCCGCCGGCCCGCTCCTTTACCGCCTCCACCAGGCGGGCGATGATTTGCCCCGCGCTTCCCTGAAGGAAAATGTCCGTGATGGAATCCGTCAGGTGCGTGCGCTCCATGTTGATCTCGATGATCACGGCGCCGTTCCGCTTGGCGATGGAGGGAATGGTGTTGGCCGGGGACACCACGGCGGAGGTGCCGACCACCATCAACGCCTTTGCCGCCGAGGCCAGTTGAAACGATCGATTCATGGCATCATAAGGGATCGCCTCCCCGAAGAACACCACGTCCGGCTTGAGGATCGCCCCGCACCGGCATCGAGGAGTCTCATTCCCCCTTTTTTCATCGGCCCTGTATTTTTCGTTACAGGACAGGCAGGAAAGGGTGGCCGCGTTTCCGTGATACTCGATCACGTTTCGTGCCCCCCCCTCCTGGTGCAGGTTGTCCACGTTCTGGGTGATGATGCAGTGCAGATACCCCATCCGCTCCAGTTCGCCCATACCGGTATGGGCCGGATTGGGTTTTGCCCCCCGCACCACGGCGTCCATCTCCCGTAACATCCTCCAGACCTTTTCCGGGTCCGCGCGAAAGGCCTCGATGGTGGCGTATTCAGCCGGGTCGAACTTCTCCCACAGTCCTCCGGCGCTCCTGAAATCGGGGATCCCCGACTCCACCGAAACACCGGCGCCCGTCAACGCGATGGTGAGTTCCGACCCCACAATGGCCTCCGCCGCCCTCGCGATCAGTTCTTCCATCCCCCGCTCCCCCTGCATCATTGTTTCTACGTTCAGGACCCCTGTGACTGGATCAGCCCCCTCGACCCCCGCAGGGACAACCGTCAGGCGTCGATCGGCTCAAACAGGATCTTTCTCTCATGGTTGTCATATCTTTTCAGACGCGCCTTGAGGGTTTTCTGCTCCCCGAAGATGCTCACGAGGTGGGCGTGGTCGTCCTTGATCTCCACCGCATCCACGCTTTCGAGGACCATTTCCTCTTTTCCGTCTCTTAGGATGTATGCATGCGCCTCACACATGGCGATGTTCTCCTTCCCCCCGGACCCCGGGGCCGCCCCGGCCCAATGGTCCGGGAATATCTATGATTTCAGCGTTTCGAGGGCCTTCTCAAGGGCCTCTGTGCTGCGGGCCGTGAGTTCGGCCGTCTCGCGGACATAGGCTGCGGTCTCCCCTTTTCCTTCCGCTTCCAGCAGTTCCGCGAACTTCTCGTATTCTTCCCGGTGATCCTCATTATGTTCAAGCCAGTGTTCCAGCCTGACTCTTGCCTTCTCTAAGAAGTCCATTGATATCATGCCTCCCGATCCTTGATTCCGGGGACGATTGCGGCAGCCCCCGGGGTAAGAAGTCGCTCCCCCACGGTGTTCACGGTAGAAAATAGACCCGTGTATGTCAACGACATTTGAACCTCCCCCCGGAGGCCGTTTCAGTCTTGGGCTCCACGGGATAAATCGGTTGACTATCGCTCCTCCTGCGACTAATATCCTTCCTTATTTCCAGGCCCGGACCGGGGAAAGCGAACAGTTTTCAACACCTTGGAATCGGGTCGGGGCAGGGGCGCGGGCCATGCCTTTTAGCGGAAACCTGGGGAGGGAGGCCGAAATATGGCGGATACGGATGTTTTGAAGGAGAAAAGGATTCTGATCGTGGATGACGAGCCCGACATTCTCGAAACCCTCGAGGAAATCCTGGATATGTGCCTCGTGGACAAGGCGCCCGATTTTGAGGCGGCCCGCAAGTTCCTGGAAAAGAACACGTATGACGCCGTGGTCCTGGACATCATGGGGGTGAGGGGATACGATCTGCTCGAATTGGCGAACGAAAAGGGCGTTCCGGCGCTCATGCTCACCGCACATGCCCTGAGCCCCGAAAACCTGGTCCGCTCCATCAAGGGAGGCGCCCGCTCCTATATCCCGAAAGACAAGATCTCCGATGTCGCTGAGTACCTCGCCGACGTCATACGGACCGCAGAACGAGGGGAACGAGACCAGGCACGCTGGCTCACCAAGTTGAAACCTTTCTTTGACAAGAAATTCGGGCCCAACTGGCAGGACCAGGACCGAACTTTCTGGGATGCCTTTGAGAAAAAATACAGACCCGACCGCGAAGAACTAGGGAAAATGCTCTAAAAGAAGGGGGCCGGATCAGGAACGGGGAGGTGCCAGGGGGATTTTCACGGAGAACTCGGCGCCCCTCCCCTGCCCGCTCTCCAGCGTCAGAGTACCGCCCATGTCTTCCACCAGGATCAATACCCCAGCCAGACCCAGGCCGTGACCCCGCACCGGGCAGGACCCGGTCTGATCCATCTGAAAATAGCACTCGAAGATCCGCTCGTGGTACATCTCGGGAATACCCTCACCGTCGTCACGCACGGAAATACAAAGAAAACCGTCCTCTTCTCCAATCCAGAGTCTGACTTCGTTTCGCTTGTATTTCAGGGCGTTTGTCAGGAGATTCCGGAGGATCTGAGTAACCTTGGGTTGATCCAGGGTGTACTGTCTGCACCAGAGGGGCTCCTCTATGTCCAGCTTGAGCCCCTTGCGCGCCAACTCGGCCTTGAGCGTGCGCAGGTCCTTGCAGGCCCGGATACGTTCGGCGGTATTGCTGTCAGCGTAATCGAAGATCTCCACGAGGGACTGCTCGATAAGGTTGGAGAGTTGAAAAGACGTCAGATTGAGCCGCCCCTCCCTCGACCGGCCCAGTTCCAGGGCGTCGTTGACCAGGGTAATGGTCCGCCTTGTGTTGCGTAAGACCCTTTTCAGGACCTTTTTCTGCTTATCCGTTAGAGGGCCGTACTTCTCTTCCCTGGTGAGCATGGAGACCAGTCCCGCCTCGATGACCGAGAGTGGGACCTTGAGGTCGTGAATGAGGAGGTCGATCTTGATCCGGTTTCGCCCCATGGGTCCTATTCTTTCTCGTCTGCCGCCTGGTTTATCGCTCCCGCGCCCGGCCCGGGAAGCATCCCTTCGCAAGGGTTCTCAACGGATTCATCCTATCAAGGTTCCCGGGAAAAATCAAACGTCCTTTGGGATGCGCAATCCGTCGTTTTCCAAGGGGATCCCAAGGCAGTCCTACCCAGGGCCCATCCGGTTGATCGTGCGGGACGACACCTCCCGCCAAGGCTATCTCTCATGCTCGGCGTGCGATGATTTGCCGGAACCAGCCACGCACCATCAGGGAGCAAAAAGCACACCCACATACCCCACGAAACTGTCGTCCGGTCTCACGTCATAGCTGGTAAAGTAGTCAAGTTCCACCCCTCGGGAGGCGCCCAGTTCCTCCGCCGCAGCGATCGCCGCCCCAGCCGCTCCGGCGCAACATGCATTGGAACTCCGAATGGCTTCCCGGATCACCCCGGCAGCATCCATGGCCACCATGAGATCCACGACACGCCGGTCGTTTACCTGCTTTACCCAGGAAACGGCGGCCTCTCCCACCCCCTCGGGGACGAACCTGTAGTTGTACCCATAATGGGTGAGATCCGTGGAGCCCAGAACCACGGTCTCGCGGCCCAGTTCCTTGCATATCTGCGCCGCTCGCCCGCCGATGCGCAGGGAGGAGTCCTTGGGAGGAAGCCCCAGGGGAAGAATTCTCGCTTCCGGAAAAAAATACTTCACAAAAGGCAGTTGCAGTTCGATGGTGTTGTCCTGATCGTAACTAGCGGCGGTTTCCACCTGGAAAGGAAACTCCGAGGCCAGACGCCCACCGGCCTCCCCGTCGATCTCCAGGGGCCCAAGGGGCGTGTCCCAGGCGCCTTCCGTCATGATGTAGTTGGGGCTGCCCGTGTGAAGATGGCGACCAATGATGATGCAGGTATCCACGGATCGACCCTGGGCCGCACACCGGATGACATTGCACGCGATCCTGCCGGAGTAGTACCATCCCGCATGGGGTACGATACCCCCCAGAACCGGGGTTCCAAGCTCGGGGCACTGAACGCCCTGTTCGGAGAGGCCCTCAATGGTCCTTTTGCAATCGGAGGCGGTACCGGGGTACCAGGCACCCGCAAAGTCGGCTCTACGCGTTGCCATGATCTTCACCCCCCTTTCATACTCCCGTTTTGCGTTGACGCGGAAGCAGGGAAAAGCATATCCTTTGAGCGTTTGGGTTGGTTGGGTTTGTTGGGTTACTTGGGTTTGTTGGGTTACTTGGGTTCATTGGGTTGGTTGGGTTACTTGGGTTCATTGGGTTGCTTGGGTTTGTTGGGTTGGTTGGGTTGACGGGCCCACGGGGGTCCACACCGGAGGGCGGCGCGGCACATGTCATTCGATATTACCGAATGGATAGTCAAGATTCCCGTACTGTTGTTCGCGGTTACCATACACGAATATGCACACGGAAAGGCGGCCTATTCCCTGGGCGACCCCACCGCGAAAAGCATGGGGCGACTGACCCTCAATCCCCTCCCCCATATCGATCCCCTGGGGGCCCTTTGTCTCTTTCTCTTCAACTTCGGCTGGGCGAAGCCCGTGCCCGTCAATCCGCGTTATTTCAAAAACTTCAGGAAGGATATCATCCTCATGTCCCTGAGCGGGCCCTTTGCTAATCTTGCCGCCGCGTTCGTGGCAGGGCTCTTCATCCGCTATTTTCTGTTTCCCATGGAAGTCTACCAGAAGGTACTGCTATATCTCATCCTCATGAACGCGGGGCTGGGGATCTTCAATCTCCTGCCCATCCCCCCCCTGGACGGATCACACGTGCTGGAAAACCTCCTCTCGCCCAAGGCTTCCCTCACTTACCGCCGGATGGCTCGCTACGGACCTTTCTTCCTGCTTGGCATCCTTCTGCTGGACCGATTCGCACACACGGGGATCCTGAGCAGGATTCTGCTCTATCCCCTCTTCCACCTCTGCCACCTGTTCGCGGGAGACAACCTCTTCAGGCTGATCGCTGCCCTCTGAGCCGCAGGCCGCGGCCGGGCGCGGGGGTCTTGGGACGGCTGATCAGTGCGCACGGCAGCCTCGGGACCCTACATGACGTCCTTGTCGCTCCTTTCGATGGCCCGGTCGATCTCCCGCTTCAACGGCTCGGGCAATCCCGGAATATCCACGTTCAAAAAGCCCCGCACGATGGTGGAGGTGGCCTCGTCTTCGCTCAGGCCCCGGGACATGAGATAGGCGATTTCTTCCTGGGCGATCTTGCCCACCGCCGCCTCGTGGCTCATCTCCACGCCGTCCACGTGCCCCTCCAGTTCCGGAATGGCGTGGATGGTGCCCCCGTTGAGGATGAGGCCCCGGCATTCGAGATGGGCCTTGATGTCGGCCACCTCCCCCACCAGGTGGCCCCGGGCGATGATTCGGCTGCCGTTGGTGATGGTGCGCGCGACGATCTCCGCGCGATTCCCCGGGTTTTTCAGATACACGCGTCCACCCACGTCGTACTCCGAGCCTGGAGATCCCACGATAATGCTGTAGAGCCTCGCCACCGCGTCGGGGCCTTCCAGGTGGGTGGTGGGGTACATCTGAAGCGAGCGCACCGGCTTCATGCACACGTAATTGTTCAGGAAGAGCCCACCCTCTTCCACCCTGGCCACGGAACGGGGACGCACCACCATGTCTTCGGCCCAGTTGTGGATCATGGTGAAGCTGAGTTTGGCGTTCTTCTTTACATAAAACTCGGAAATGCCGATATGCGCCGCCTTTTTCAGGTGAGGGGACGTGGCGCACCCGGTAATGATGTGGAGCTCCGAGTCCTCCTCGGCGATGATGATGTTGTGCACCGTCTGCTGGAGCCCCTCGCGATCCAGGTACAGGCACGCCTGGATGGGATATACGCTCCTGGTTCCCGGCAGGGAGCGGATCACGTACCCGTCATGGAGATCCAGCTCCGCCGCGGCCGTGTATTTGTCCGCGTCTACCGGGACGAGCTTCCAGTAATAATCCTGAATCCAGGGTTTCTGAAGCGCCTGCTTGATGGACAACACCTCGACGCCCTCGGCCTTGGTCTTGCAGTGAATAACGGAGGTGTCTTTCTGAAAAAAGGTCCCCCCCCGATCCTTCATGCTCAGGTCAAGCCCGGACATCACCAGTTGTTCCCTCTCGGCCCCCTCCAGCCTGGCGAGATCTTCCTCGTCCAGGTAGGCATGATCAACCGGGTCCTTCTGAAAAACCTCCAGATCCACGTCCGGTCCGATGGCGGCCGCCTTGTCCCGGACCTTTTCCGCTCTTTGTTTCAGCTCGTCTCTAAAATGCATGTCACGCACTCCTCATAGCCGGATTCGCCGATGCAGGTCAGGATCTCACGCGGGTTGCTCACGCAGCTCAAACGACCCTTGAAAAGCACCTGCCCTTTGTCCGCAGCCACGTAGTCGAGGATGTATCCCGTGTGTGTGATGATGAGTCCCATTTTGGTCCGTTCCATCTTTCGACGCATCTTGGACCTGCCGTTTACGGTTTCTTCGTCCTGGTCTTTCTGGAGCAATCTCGCAATGGTCTTTCCCACCAGGGCGATGTTTTCCAGGTCCACTCCGGACTCGGGCTCGTCAAAGAGCATCAGGTCCGGGTCCTGGGCCATCAACTGGAGCAATTCGGATCGCTTGATCTCGCCGCCTGAAAAACCTGCGTTCACGTCCCGGTCCAGGAAACCCGTGAAGTTGACCTTTCGAGCCAGTCCCTCCACGTCCACCGCGCCGCCCCCGCAGACACTCACCATCTGCCGGGTTTTTACCCCGTTGATGGTCGGGGGACGCTGGTAGGAGATGCCGATACCCAGTTGGGCCCGCTCATTGATGGGCAGGGACGTGATGTCCAGGCCTTTGAACATGATTTTTCCGGCCACGACACGGTACTGAGGATATCCCATGATGGTCATCAGCAGGGAAGTCTTTCCCGATCCGTTGGGGCCGAACAACACATGGGTTTCACCGGGCCGGATCTCCAGATCGATGTGTTCCAGGATCACCGAGCCGCCAAGCTCCACCTTGAGGTCTTCGATTTGCAACATCTCCTTGCTCCTTTCCAGGAAAAACGGACGATCTCTCCCCCCCCTGGTTCACCCCTTCAATCCCCCCGGTCCGCCGGTGCGTTGAGACAACCAAGGCATATCGCCCAATATGCCTTGGTTGTCGGTGCAGTTCAGGGCTTTGGGTGAATCATCATATCTGCGGAACCCGGCCACTGACAGGACATTCAAGAACGTGGCGAGCGCAGACGAGAAAAGGCAAACATGGAGGCCGGAAACCAGAGTTCACTATCCGGGATTCTCAATTCGGACAATGCCCGCCGCCGTACGTACTGCACCATCTGCCGGTGCGGATCCACCCTTTCCTCTTCTCAGGGAGTTTCCTTCGCTCATCGCCCCCGCGCCGCTCCCCCGTCGATTCACACCGGGACTCCGCGGTCCTCCTGTCCAGCCCGTTTCTGCGGTCGAAGATGCAGCGCGCATAGCCGGTCGAGGAATCCTCCACAACGGGCGGGTCCGCCTGGTTCGGGATGAGATCATCGGGGACGGCTTCCGGCCCCAGGGCGCGGTAGACCAGATAACGCGCGCACTCTGCATTGTCCCGTTTGCAGTACCGCTCCTTGTACAATTCGGCCATGGGGAGCGGACCTTTCATTTGATCCTTGAAAAACGCGCAGGAGTCGACGATTTCGCAGCGGGCCATTTCGAGACCTCCTCGGGCCCTCCTCCGGGCCTTCGAAATTCACAAAAGAAATCCGCACGATCAACGGTTTGCAGTATACTATTTTCGGTGCCGATTTTCGACACAATTCTCCGCCGTGAACAAAGTCGATATCATTTTCCCGGAGAGGCCGTCACGGTCCCGGAGCCCGGCCCTGACGGGGCCCCTCCGAACCTTTCCTCTCCTGCGACCCGGGGCTGCCGGCACCCTCTTCCCTCATCCGCCGACCTTCACCCCCTCGCAGATCCGCGCACCCGGGATGTGCATCCGGCGTCCTTCCTCAGGGCTTCGTGACACAGACCGTGAAAAAAAGGGGACGTGAAAAAAAGGGGACAATCCTATATTATCCTGTCAAGAAAAAAATGAAGAGATTGTAAGATCAACAACTTAAAAATTACGTCTGATTTTAGACACACCTCTTGGTAAAGCTCTACCAGGAGTCTCTCACTTTTTCACGAACCCTGCACCTAATCGTTACCAATATCCGGCATGCTGTATTTGACAGCCACCAATAATCCCTTATCCAGATTGCAAAGTTCAGTGAGAGGCCCAGGATTGTCCCGCCCGAGGTCAAAAGCCCCTACGTCCATAAACGGGCTCTCTCACCGAAATTGAAAATCTGTCAATCTATATGCAGAAAGTCTGGATTAAACGGCTCCTCCTTCTTCATCAAGGTCCAGGCAATCACCAAGAGCTTGGCAGCCAGTTTTACCCTCATCTTGGTCTTGATACCTTTTTCCTTTTCCCTGCCACGAAGCTTGTTCGTGTAATACATGACAAAGAACTGATTCCGGGTAGAAGCGATAAGAGCTGCCTGGTAAAGGGCATATCTCAGTTCAGCCTTGCCCTTTTTCGAGATGACAGGTCTTATGGCATTTGAGTTCTTTCCACTACGTGTGGCGCTAAGATCCCATCCGGCCAATTTCAGCACCTGGGTTTCATTATCAAACCGAAATGGATTACCAATAGCAGCAAGAACCTTGGAAGAAACATCAGGACCAAAGCCTGGTATGGTGCGCAGATAGCTGTATTCAGGAAAATGAAGGCAAACTCCCTTGATCTTTTCATCGGTTACCCTAATAGCCTCTCTAACCTGTTTTAAACCTTCTACCATCATCCGGGCCTCAAATTCCAAAGCTTCACCAACTTCACATCCAATAGAGTCAGTCGCCTTCTGCCAAATCGCTTTCAATCGTTCTTGCTGGCTCAGGTTCATACGGCTACCTGGGACAATCAAGCGTTCAAATTGCTCATATTCCATCCCCGCTATCGCTGAGGGGGATAAACACCATCTCACTATGGAAAGGCCTCCTCGCTCCCATTGGCCATAATACCTGTCCAGCTCAGGAAAATACTGGGCCAGCAGGTGATTGCGGATCCTCACCTTCAATCCATGCTCTTGCTTCTTCAACCGCCTCTTCAATGACAACAAATTCCTCAAATCCCTCAAAGGAAGAACTGGATGATCGTAATACATGAATTTGCCCTGTGAGATCAGATCCGCTATGTTGGCTGGGTCTTTCGTATCATTCTTGTCCCACCGATTATCCAGCATCTCCCGGTTGTTCTTAACCGCCTTTCCAGAGACTAACACTACACTAAGACCACGCTTGACAAGATATTCTCCCAACGGCTTATGATAGTTGGCTGTTGGCTCAAATCCAAATACCACTTCCTCAAGAGCATGTTTCACTTTCATCGATTCGGAAAAGGTAAGCAATTTCTCAAATCCTTCTATGTTGTTTTCAAAGACCAATCGCTTCAATAAGGTATGTCCTCTGGCTGTGCCAAAAAAAGCATTATGTTTGTCCTTGGCAACGTCTATGCCCACAATCAAATGCCTTTCCGAACCTCGAATCTCTTTCTTCAGTTGACGAAACGCCTCCACTCTGATACAATCCTTTACGTCCATGATATACCTCCTGTTTAAGAATTTTGTCGTTCTTCACTTTCTTCTTAACAGGAGGTTTCTTTTTTTCATAGCTATTAAATAATTTTTTTCTATGTTATTTGGGGGAATAGATTCTTTTGTTAATCTGATATATAACGT
>JAFDIS010000016.1 GCA_019307945.1 Deltaproteobacteria bacterium
CTGTCTGCGTGCGGGACACGCACAGGCAGGCAACACCGAAGATGCTGCAAAATCGGAAATCCCGGAGGGTTTCAAATTTTGATGATCGAATGAAGACCCACGCTCCGCTTGGGCAAACCCCGTTGGGTGGTGATTCAGACAGCCTCATTGCAAGCGATCTCCCTAAAAACAATGAGGAACAGTTCCTCATCAAAATTTGAAACGCTCAATTTGGGTTGGAAATAGTACAGGAAATTCTCTCGTTAAAACTTGAAGCGCCTTATCGCTGTCAGGCCCTTTCGCCCCTCAGCGCCTGGTAGGCCTCCGCCCCGACTGATGCACAGATAACGACCATGGCCACCACCTGCCACACGGTGAGTCCCTGCCCCAGGAATACCACGGCCAGGAAGGCCGCGATCACCGGTTTGAGGAAAAAGATATAGCTGCCCCGGGTGATATCGGGCACCGCCGCGAGCCCCCCGATCCAGAGGAACTGGGTAATGGTGGTGTTGTAAAGCGAAAGAGTCAGGAGTGCCGCCACCTGCCCCCCTGCCCTGGCGAACAGGGTGGCGGGATTGACCCAGATCCCCCAGAAAACGCCCACCACGAGCCACAGGCCCACTGCACCCATGAACATGGTGATTGCCGTGATGCGCAGCGCGCCGTAACGCCCGATGATGGGCCGCACCATGACCGTGTACAGGCTCACCACGGCCGCACAACCCACGGCCATGAAGACCCCAACCAGGTTGCGTGCTTCGCCTGCCAGCTTTGCCAGATACCCGTCTGTAATGAGCAGGGCCACGCCCAGCATGGCGCACACCCCGCTGATGATCTTGGGGGTACCGAAAGGCTGGCGGTTGACCCAGAGGTTCGCCAGGCCCACGAAGATGGGGATGGTGGTGACCATGGTGGCCACCTGGGACACGGTGGCGAAATCCAGGGACCAATGGAAAAGGAGGTAACCCAGGCTCACGCCGAGGATGGAAAGCCACACAAGGCGCAGGCCTTCCCGCTTGAACGGTTCCAGGAGGTTCCGAGAGGAGGGCATGATGAGTGCCAGAATCACGAGTCCCGCGCCTCCCAGCAGAAACCTCCACACGGAAAGCTCTGGTCCCTTGACCCCGCTCAGGACGGAAACGAATTCGCTCGAGGCGTGACCGCACACGCCCAGGAACACGGCCAGGTAGGCCACCCACGCGTACTTGTGCCAGAGACCCATAACCTTATATCTCCTTGAATTGAGGCGTTTTCGAGTTTGCCGCAGATCCACCTGCCCGACGCCGGCGGGCCTGCGGCAGGAAGATGCACGGCGCCCGGAAGCGAAGGCCTGCGTTGCGCACGCCGCGGCTTTCAGCAATGCAGCAGATGGGGTGAAATCGGAGATCCAAAAGCGTTTTCAATCCCGGATCTCCTTTGCGAAGGACAACAGGATGTTGGCCAAAGCCTCGGGCCGGTCAAGGTAAAAGGACATTCAACCTCGATCGGCCCACCGCGATCGCTTCGCCCCAAAGGGACATTGGCACAAAGCATTCCGGCTTCTTTGATCTCTTTGTCCTCCCGAAACATCATGCCCACGATACGCCCGCTGCAACAGCGTGCGCTCCGTGTTGCTCCAAGGCAAGTGGAGAAAAAAGGCACCATCCAGGGCTGTCAGGAGCCCACGTACGCCTTGAGATACCGGGCCGTGTGAGATTCTCCCGGACGCTTCACCAGGTCCTGGGGGGAGCCCGCGGCCACCACCCGGCCGCCCGCGTCCCCGCCCCCGGGGCCCAGGTCGATGATGTAGTCCGCCTCCTTGACCACCTCCAGGTTGTGCTCGATAACGGCCACCGTGTTCCCCTGATCCACCAGGGCCTGGAGCACCCGCAGGAGATTCTTCACGTCTGCCCCGTGAAGGCCGGTGGTGGGCTCGTCCAGGATGTAGAAGGTCCTGCCCCTTGAAGGCCGCGCGAGTTCCTGGGCCAGCTTGATGCGCTGGGCCTCGCCGCCTGAAAGTGAGGGACTGGGCTGACCCAGCCTCAGGTATCCCAGGCCGATGTCGCACACGAACTGGGTGGCCTTGCGGATGGCGGGGACCGCCCCGAAAAAAACCCTCGCCTCTTCGAAAGTGAGATCCAGCACCTCGGAAATGGTCTTTCCCTTGTACCGGACCGCCAGGGTTTCGTTTTCGAACCGCCTACCGTCACACGTCTCGCAGTGGACGTACACATCCGGCAGAAAACTCATGACCACCTTGAGGCTGCCATGCCCCTTGCAGGCAGGACAACGGCCCTCGGGCATGTTGAAGGAAAACCGACCCGGCAGGTACCCCCGGGCACGCGCTTCGGGAGTGAGGGCAAAGAGTCTTCGAATGTGCGACAGAAAACCCACGTATGAAGCCGGCACCGACCTGGGCGTCCTACCGATGGGGCTGTGGTCCACTTCCACCACACGGTCCAGGTGTTCCCATCCGGTGATGCGCCTGCACGGACCTTCGGGCCCCTTCTTTTTCAGTATCCTGTTACGCAGCCCCTTGAAGAGGGTTTCCTTGAGGAGTGTGGATTTCCCCGAACCTGACACTCCCGTGATACAGATCAATGTCCCCAGCGGAAAATCCGCGTCCAGATCCTTGAGATTGTGAGCCGAAGCCCCCCGCACCCGCACCCTGGCTCGGCCCTTCGTATCCCGCAGCCTGGATGTGATGGGCCGAGCCCTTGCCTGGATCAGGGCTGCGGTGAGGGAATGGGGCACTTTCTTGATCTGTTCCAGGGTCCCGGCAGCCACCACTCTTCCCCCCTCGCGGCCCGCGCCCGGCCCAAGATCCACCACGTGGTCCGCCGCCCTGATGGTCTCCTCGTCGTGCTCCACCACTAAGATACTGTTGCCACGGTCCCTCAGTTCCTTTAAGGCCTCCAGGAGGACACCGTTGTCCCGCGGGTGAAGCCCTATGGTGGGCTCGTCCAGGATGTAGCATGCCCCGGTGAGGTTGGAGCCCAGTTGGGCGGCCAGCCTCACGCGCTGTGCCTCCCCGCCCGAAAGGGTGTCCCCCGCCCTTGCCAGGGGCAGGTAGGAGAGACCCAGCCGATTCAGGAGATCCAGACGGGTTAGAATCTCAGAGAGCACAGGTCGGGCCGCCGCGGCTTCCCTGGGGCCGAACCTGAGCCCCACGATGATCTCCCGCGCCCGGGAGACCGGGTGCCGCACCAGGTCCCAGATGTTCAATCCCCCCACTTTCACGGCCAGGGCCTCGGGCCGCAGACGGCTCCCCCCGCACCGGGGGCAGGGGATCCTTCCCCCGTTTCCGCGGCGCTGCTCCTTTTCCCCCAGCCCGTCGCAGGAAGGGCATGCCCCCTGGGGGCTGTTGAAGGAAAAGAGCCTGGGATCCGGGGGCTCGGCCCCCACCCCGCATACGGGGCAGAATCCTTCGCGGCCGAAGACCTCCTCCCGTCCTTCCCGGTCCTTCACCAGGAGATGGCCCCCGCCCTCTTCCAGCGCCCGCAGGACCAGTGCCTCGCCTTCGGGGTCCGGGAGCCTGCCCACCACCAGCTCGATGGTGTGCTCCCGATAACGGTCCAGGCTCATGCCCGGCGCAAGGGCCCGGACGACACCGTCGATGCGCGCCTCGTGGAACCCTTTTCGTAGCGCGCGTTCCAGGAGATCCCGGTGGTACCCCTTGCGGCCGTAAACCTTGGGCGCCATGAGGAGGCCCTCTCGTTCCCGGTACCGGGCGCAGACCTCACCCGCCAGGCCTTCCGCCCCCAATGCCGTCAGCCGCCTCCCACAACTTGGGCAGTGGGGCGTGCCCGCCTTGCTGAAAAGGAGACGAAGGAAATGGTAGATCTCCGTCAGGGTGGCCACCGTGGACCGCCTGCCCGCATGGCTCACCCGCTGCTCTATGGCCACCGTCGGGGGAATACCCGCCACAAGGTCCACGTCGGGCCGCTCCTGGACCTTCATATATTGCCTGGCATAAGGGGTCAGGCTGTCAAGATACCGCCTCTGACCCTCGGCAAAGAGGATGTCAAAGGCCAGAGTCGATTTCCCCGATCCTGAAACTCCCGTAAACACCACCAGCCGGTTTCGCGGGATCTCGAGGTCCAAGTTTTTCAGGTTGTGCTCCCTGGCCCCCCGTACGAGGATGCCGGCGGCCGGAGTCTGGGCGGCCGAAGTTTTTCCGGGCCGTTTGCGGCGACCGGTCTTCAAACGGCCCTTGCGGGACAGGTAAGCCCCGAGGTATCGGCCTGTGTGGGAGTGCTTTTCGCGTGCCACCACCTCGGGCGGCCCCTGGGCCACTACCTCGCCCCCGGCCTCTCCTCCTTCCGGACCCAGGTCGATGACCCAGTCTGCCGTCTTGACCACTTCCATGTTGTGCTCGATGACGAGCACCGTGTTTCCCGACGCCACCAGCCGATCCAGGCAGGAGAGGAGAACGCGGATGTCTTCGAAATGAAGTCCCGTGGTGGGCTCGTCGAATATGAACAGCCTTCGGGTCCCGCCTTCCCCAAGGTATCGCGAGAGCTTGAGCCGCTGGGCCTCCCCCCCCGAAAGGGTGCTCACGGGCTGGCCCAGGCGCAGGTACCCCAGGCCCACCTCCGCCAGGGGCCTCAACGCCGACACTATCCTCTTCTGATCCTTAAAAAAGGCCATGGCCTCATTCACGGTCATGGCGAGAATTTCATGGATGTTCTTGTGCCGGTAGGTGACCTCCAGGACCTTGGCCTTGAAACGGGCTCCCCCGCAATCGGGACAGGACACGAAGACATCCGAGAGAAACTGCATCTCGATTTTTTCGTGCCCTTCCCCCTTACATGTCTCGCATCGCCCTCCCGGGACGTTGAAAGAAAAGTGCCCCGGCCCCAGGCGCCGGCGCTTTGCCGCGGGCGTGGCCGCAAGGAGCTTTCGGACCGCGTCCATGGCCTTGGTATAGGTAAGGGCATTGGCCCTGGGCGTTCGCCCGATGGGCCGCTGGTCCACGAGGAGTGCGTCTGATACGAGGTCAAGGCCGCGGATCCCGCCGTGCCGTCCCGGGGTCCCCTGGGGGTCTCCCTTGGCCCGCTTGACGGCGCGGTAGAGGATTTCCTCGGCCAGCGTTGATTTCCCGGCCCCGGAAACCCCGGTGAGACATACAAAGAGCCCCAGCGGGATGCGCACCCTTATCCCTTTGAGGTTATGCTGGGAAGCCCGCTCCACGGTGAGCCACTGGCCCCGCTTCGGTTTGCGCCGCAAACGGGGCACGGCAATACTCCGTTTCCCCGTGAGGTACTGACCCGTCAAGGACCCTTTTACCTTTGCCGTAGGGCCGAAGTAGATTACCCGCCCACCGTTTTCCCCCGCACCCGGGCCCAGGTCCAACAGGAAATCCCCCTTGCGGATAATCTCCGGGTCGTGCTCCACCACCACCACCGTGTTGCCAAGTTCTCGAAGCCCCTCCAGGATACGCACGAGGCGATGGCTGTCCCGGGGGTGAAGGCCGATGCTGGGCTCGTCCAGGACGTAGAGGGTGTGGACCAGGGAAGAACCCAGGGCGCCGGCCAGGGCCACACGCTGGACCTCGCCGCCTGAAAGGGTCCGTGACTGACGGTCCAGAGTGAGGTATCCGAGCCCCACCTCGTAAAGGTATCTCAGGCGGTTTCGCACCTCCCCCAGCACAAGCACCGCCGCCTCATCCTTTTCAGGCATGCGGAGTGAAGAAAAAAAATCAAGGGCCCCCTCCACGTTCATTGCGTACACCTGTCCCAGGTCAAGGCCCCCGAGGCGGTAGAGCAGGGCCTCTTTTCGGAACCTGGAACCGCCGCAGTCCGGGCAGGGCCGATAGCCCCGGTAGCGGGAAAGGTAGACCCGCACGTGCATCTTGTAGGTCTTGGTCTCCAACCAACGAAAAAAGCCCCGCACCCCGTAATAGCTGGGCGTTCCATTTATGACCGCATCCCGGTGGGCCTTTTTGAGTTTGCGGAAGGGTACATCCATGGGAATGCCCTCGGCGCGGCAGAAGGCCCGAAGGTCCTCGTACTCCATCCGGCCCGCCTCCCGCCCCCCGAAGGGCTTGATGGCCCCCTGTTCCAGGGAAAGTCCTTGGTCCGGAATGACGAGGTCGAGGTCCACGTCGATGATCCTTCCGAAACCACGGCACGTCTCACAGGCCCCCACCGGACTGTTGAAGGAGAAGAGGTTGGGCCCGGGCGGCGCATAATCGATCCCGCACCGATCGCATGTCAGTCGATTGCTGAAGCGAAGATGCCTCCGCGGGGGAATCCACGCGTCCACTACTCCGTTCCCGTACCTGTAGGCCCGCTCCACGGATTCGATCAGCCGGGAACGCTGAGATTGGTCGAAGGGCAGGCGGTCGGCCACCACGTGAAGGACCCCAGAGGTTTGAGCCGGTTCCCCCTCTTCCAACGACTCCACGCGCCCCTCGCTGTAGATCCGGTGAAAACCTGCCTGGAGGAGGGATAGGATGGTCCGGCGGGCTTCCGCCTTTTCAACACGTACGGGGAATGTCAAGATCAGGGGGGTACCCGCAGGCGTGTTCCGGATCCTGGACCAGACCGCCTCGGGCGCATCCTTCGAGACGGGCTCACCGCACTTTTCGCAGTGAAGCAGGGCGAGCCGCGCATAGAGGAGCTTGACGTAGTCCGTAATCTCCGTCATGGTCCCAACCGTGGAACGGGAGGTCCGCACCGGCGCCTTGCGGTCGATGGCGATGGCGGGTGGAATGCCCTCGATCCGCCTCACCCTGGGCCTGTCCATCCGGTCCATGAACTGGCGGGCATAAGGAGAAAAGGTCTCCACGTACCGCCGCTGGCCTTCGGCATAGAGGGTGTCGAAGGCCAGGGAGGATTTCCCGGAGCCGCTCACGCCGGTCACCACGGTAATATGATGAAGTGGGATGTCGAGATCCAGGTCTTTGAGGTTGTTCTGTGAGGCCCCGGTGATTCGGATGACTTGACACGCCATGTTTGTTTCAGTCCTTTCACAATCCCCGGCGGAAAGGGGCACAGCAGGCCTCCCCGGCCGAGGCACTCGCTCGCATGGTGGCACCTTAATCCTTTGGCAAGAAAAACTGAACCCGAAAAGGCCCCGGGAAACCTCCAGGGACAGACGTCGAAATAGAACTCACCAAACAGGTTGACAGAATGCCCGCCCGATGTGAAAAAAGCCGGAACCGTGGACTCCCTGGAGACACACCAACCCCAGGGAGGCGGTACGTTGCCTTGGCCGGCGGAGGCGAAGATCATGGCCGAAAAGGAAAACGAACCCATCAAAGCCCTGCTCGTGGCAGGCTTCCTGGGTGGTGGCAAGACCACCCTGCTCCGGCATTTGTTGACTTCTTCGGAGGACCTCTCGAACACCATGGTCATCGTCAACGAGTTCGGAGACCTGGGGATCGACGGATCCTTCCTTCAGGGGGATTCCTCGGACGTGGTGGAACTCACCAGCGGGTGCATCTGCTGCACCCTTGTGCTGGACCTGGAACGCACGCTCCTGGCCGTTCCGGAACGCTTTTCACCCCGCAGGATATTCATCGAGGCCCCGGGGGTGGCGGACCCCCAGGGGATCCGTTCCGCCCCGGGGTTCAAGGGGCTTCGGGGCCGCGTCAGCCTGTACCGGGCCGTCACGGTGCTGGACGTCAAACTTTGGCGGGCGCGGCCCATGCTGGGAAGGGTCTTCTGGGCCCCCAATGCTTCGCCCGGTTTCTCGACTCCCTGCCTTTCCGGGTTTTCCGCATCAAGGGCAGGGTCCGATTCCCCGAAAAAACGCGCTTCCGCAACTACGTGGGGGGGCAGGCCGGCTGGACCGACCTGGGAAACGCTGGGGACACGGAACTGGCCTTCGTGGCCTGGGACACGGACCCCGGGCCCCTGCTGGAACGGCTGGAGTCGTGCAGGGTCCGGCCTCCGCTTCCCTAATCCACCCTCTCCAGAATCTGGATCCCGCAAACGACGGCGGACTCATTCCCGCCGAAAAGCACGCTTCCCAGCATCTGCGCCAGACCGATTCTGGCACCTTCCACCTGATAGCCGCCGGCCTGATTCCGCAGTTGTCTCGTCACCTCACAGTTGACCCTCGCGCCGCTGGCTCCCAGGGGATGGCCCAGCGAAAGCAGTCCGCCGCTGGTGTTGATGGGGAATTTTCCGTTCAGATCAAAATACCTTTCACGAACATACTTGATGCATTCTCCTTCCGGACAAAACCGCATCGGTTCATAAGCGGCCACCTCCTCGCCGGAAAAGGCATCGTGGATCTCAGCGAAATCCAGGTCCTTCGGGTCGATGCCCGCCATGTGGTATGCCTTGTCCGCCGCTTCCCGGTTGACGTGGCTGAACAGGGGGTCTTTCCGGGTCGACAGCCATCCACTGCTGTGGACGACGGAGGCGGCGATCCTGATTTTGGGCTGGTTGTTCACATTATGCTTCTTGAAATATTCTTCCGAGCAGAGAATCACGGCAGCACCGCCGTCGCTCTGGGGGCAGCATTGAAGAACCGTGATGGGGTCCACCACCACTGGGGAGGCCATAATCTGCTCGTAAGTGAGGGGCTTGTTGTACTGAGCCAGGGGGTTGAACTGGGCGTTGTAATGGTTCTTGATGGCCGGGTAGCACAGGTCTTCCATAGTGGCGCCCCGTTCATCCATCAGCCGTTGATAGACGAAACTGAAAAACCCGGGCATTGTGAGTCCCATCATCCCGCCGAAATCTTCTTTGATGGCCAGGAGGCCTTTCCCTGCCTGCTTGGACGCCTGGGTCAGGGACTCGAAGCCCGCCGCCAAACCCACCTCGCAGAACCCACCTGCAATGTCCCGGTACAACATATGAATGGCCGTGTTCCCACTGGCACAGGCATTGTCCAGATTGGCGATGGGAATGGATCCGATTCCCAGGCGTGTAAAGGCCATTTGGGCCTGGGTTGAAGGGCCTCTGCAATAGCCCGCATAGGCCACCTGAATCTCCTTGGCACTGATGCCTGCATCCTTCACCGCTTCGACCGATGCCATCACCCCTAAATCGACCCCGGTATACTCTTCAAAGACACCGAATTTCGTCTGCCCGATCCCGAGCACGTATACGTCTCTCATGATTCTTCACCCCCCTTATCCTTTCGGTACAAAGTAGTAGCCGATGACATCGATCGTCTCTTTCGATTTCGTCTTCTTGTTAAAGATGGTCTCTTCGAAAAGTTTCCCGAACTTGACGGTCAACTTGTCGCCTTTCTTGATTTTTACACTCTCATCTTTTTCAACACGGCCTATGGTTCTGATTTCATCTTCCATGTCCACGATGGCCAGCGTGAACGGGGGGTCGTAGGGAGGCACCGGCATTCGCGTTGTCGTGGCTGCGAGAACCGTCGCTTCATCCCCGAGGAAAACATTTTCCAGTTTGTCCGAAGAACAGTAGGGACAAAATTCAGTCGGGGGGAAAATCTTTTTCCCGCAATCCCCACAAAGCCGCCCCATGAGGGCCAAGGAACCATCTTTCTCCCCGATAATCCCCTCTATCAAATACCTTTGCTTGTTCATTTCTTCCTTTCTCCTTTCTTCTACGGGTCCTTTCTCTTGAAGGCCGGGAAGGCCAAGACCCCTTCCCTGGCCGTGCATTCCTCTCGTTCGCCCCCCCGGCTGTGTTCCTTCATCAACCCTGGGGAGCGCTGTCCCGATGATGGGGTCACGTCTTGATTTATTCGTTTCCATTGTTTCTCCGCCCTTGGCCGCAGCTTCACCCCGCTCCCTTGCCTCATCGCATCGGCACAAGGGTGCGACGAAAAACCCGCGCGGTTCCTACCCCAGCCTCTCCCGCACCCGGGCGTACCTGCGCATGTTGGCAAAGGCCCGAACCGCCATTTCGGGAAAAAGGCAGACGGGGAGTTCGTTCTCCTCGAAAAATGCGCGGTTCATCTCCACGCTTTCCCGTTCACCGAGCAGGGAGAAAAACACGGGCTTTCTCTTACGCTCCCGGACCAAGTCCACCACGGGCCTGTAAGGGTCCGGGGTGGGCGTGGCAAAACAGATGAAAAGAATGCCGTCTACGCCATCGTCTTCCAGCAGGGCACCCACGATCTCCGTGGAGATCTTCTCGAATCCGTGCACGTTCATGTCCGGGTAAATGTCCACGGGGTTTCGAGCCTTGCTGGACGCTGTGATCACCCTGCCCAATCGTTCCTGTGTCTCCCTGGCAAACCGCGCGACCTGCAAGCCTTCGTCCGCTGCCGCGTCGATGCTCATGATGGCCTGGGCCCCGCTGAAGGTGACTAGCGCCAGCCGGTCGCCCCGTGGAAGGGGCATGAATCGAAAGCCCAGCAGGCTCATCATGAGTTCATCGATGCCCCGGACCCTGACGACCCCGGCCTGGCGCAGGGCCCCGTCCAGCACCGCGTCATCCACGGCCAGGCTCGCCGTGTGCGTGGCGGTGGCCCTGGCGCCGGCAGAGGTCCTGCCGCCTTTGAGCACCAATACGGGCTTCCTGATCACGGCCTTTCGAGCCGCCTCGAGAAATCGGGCTCCATCACGGATATCTTCCAGGTAGAGTCCCACGATCTGCGTCTGCGGATCGTCCATGAAGAACTCCAGGGCGTCCGACTCGTCCACATCCACCTTGTTTCCCAGGCCCAGGGCCTTGGACACCCGGAAGGCCTCAAAGGAACTGAGGTAGCGCAGCAGCGCCCCCACGAAGATCCCGGACTGGGCCGCAAAGCCGATGGGGCCGGGCCTCACCATGCGCTCGTCTGCAAAATAGGCCGTGGTCAGGCCCGTCTGGGTGTTCAGGATCCCCATGGTATTGGGTCCGATGCCCCTCATGCCCGTGGCCTTGAGGATTTCCCGGACCTCCTGCTGGTAGGCCGCGCCTTCGGGACCGGTCTCCGCGAACCCCTCCGATGAGATTACCACTCCCCTGAGGCCGTGTTCCGCACAATCCTTGACACATTGGGGCACGGAGGCCGTAGGCACGATCAAAGCGGCCAGGTGCACGGGAAAGGGCACATCATCGAGGCTGGGGTAAAGCGGTACACCGTGGGTCTCTCCGCCTTTGGGGTTGAGCCCCGCAAACTTCCCGCGGAATCCCGTCTCCTTGAGCACTTTGAGCAGCATCGATCCCGGTTTGTAGGGGTCTCTCGAGGCCCCCATGACCACCAGGTTTTCAGATTCCATTACGTCCTTGAGTGAGAACATGAAACCTCCCTTCCTTCTGAAAAGCCCGCTCACGCGGGCACATGGACCGATCGTTTAGCAACCGCCGGGGGACGATTCAATCCTCCTCCGGATCCGGTACGAAGGCATTGTTGGTGTAGGCCGTGAGCAGCCGCTCACGGACTTCCGGGGGAAGACCGTCCAGCACGTCGTTGATCCCCGCCATGCGTGAAGGAAGCCCTCCGCCCGAAATCCCCGCGGCTTCCATGAGAGCCGAAACTTCCTCATCCCCCAGGTCTCCCAGGTCCACTCCTTCGGCCCCAGCGCCGACCACCGCGGCCGGTTCCATGGGCGGTGTCTTTTTGACGATATCCACACACGCCCGCAGGTCTTCAAGAAATCGGTCGACCCATGCCACATTTGAGGCGCTGATGGATAAATGGACATGCTTTGGGGAGTTTTCGTAGGAAAGTGCGGGCTGAATGTACCATCCCCTGCCGTTCATCTCGTCGATCAGGTGAAAAACGTCCAGTGTCTCGGACGAGAAGGCCACCAGGGGCATATCGGGACGGGTCAGGAGGCTCAGATCCGGAATCGCCTCTATTCCCTCCGCAACGTGTCGCACGGCTTCCAACTTCCTCCGAGCCAGTTCGAGATATCCCTCGTCCCCGATGAACTGGAGAACCGCCCAAGCGGCGGCCATGGGCCCACCCGACTTGGAACTCTGGATCGTATTGTTCACCATGGTGTAGCCGGTCCACCTGGAACAGGCGAAAATCTGATGCCGTCTCAATTCCTTGTCCCTGTACAGGATGATGGAAGCCCCTTTGGGGGTGTAAGCGTATTTGTGAAGGTCCATGGAAATGCTGGTGACGCCCGGCACGCTTAAGTCAAAGGGCGGCACCGGCTCTCCCAGCCTCCGCAGATAAGGCAGGAGGAATCCGCCCATGCAGGCGTCCACGTGGAGCAAGATCCCCTTTTCCCAGGCGAGGGCCCCCATCTGTTCGATCGGATCCACCACGCCATGGGTGTAGGAAGGAGCCGAGCCCACCAGCAGTATGGTCCGTGGTCCTACGGCACGCCTCATTTCCGCCACGTCCGCCCGAAAGCTGTTAGGGTTCACGCCTGTCTGCACCACTTTGACGCCGAGGTAGTGGGCGGCCTTATGGAAGGCCGCGTGGGCCGTGACGGGAAGGATCATCTCGGGCTCTCCCACCTGGGGCCTGGTGGCGCGGGCATAGTCCCTTGCCGTCTTGACGGCGAGGATAATGCTCTCCGTACCGCCGCTCGTAAAATTACCCACAACCGCCTCGTCCCCGCCCAGATGCGCCCTGGCCATGCCCACCAGGTCGTTCTCCAAACTCATCAGGCTGGGAAAGGAGGTAAAATCCAGACCGTTTTCCGTGAGGAACATGGCGTATGCCTCCTTGCCCACCTCCATGGCCTCGGCCCCCGGGTCAAAGACATAGCCGAAGACCCGGCCGGACCGCCAGTCCACGTCTCTTTCCCGGTATGTTTCCAGGCGTTCGAACAACGCCTTTCGATCCAGCCCTTTTTCCGGCAAGCGCATGTCATTCCCCCTCCCCGCATCTTTCTTCCAACGCCCCTCCGGGGCGAACGATCCACTCCCCGGGCTCTCCGGATTCCCAAACGGCCCGCTGGAAGCGTGCAAGTATCGTCTTATAGCAGATTCTCAGGAAAACCGCATCTGCAGATTGGGAAGTTGAGAGCCTTCTCCGCACCTTGCGGCCCTCGCACTTTCGCCCCCCCTTCATAGGCCCCAAGGCATACACCTCATCCTCCCCTTGCCTCATTTGCACTACCGGGATCGGCCCAACTGTGCTATTCTTTCGGCCTTGCAAGGATCTCCTTGCCGCAACAGGGGGGCAGTTCATCCTCATCTCCGTCATGTTCAGGGAGGATCAGCAGTCATGAACGAAAAGGAATCCAAGTCGCCTTCCAATTTCATTAGAAGCATCATCGAAGAAGACCTTCGGACGGGCCGCTGGGAAGGTCGCGTTCATACCAGGTTTCCGCCTGAACCCAACGGTTTTCTTCACATCGGACACGCCAAGTCCATCTGCCTCAATTTCGGAATCGCCGCAGACTACAACGGGCTGTGCAACCTCCGATTCGACGACACCAATCCCCTCAAAGAGGAACAGACATACATCGACGCCATCATGGAAGATGTCAGGTGGCTGGGTTTCGACTGGGGGGACCGTCTCTATTATGCCTCGGACTATTTCGAGCAGCTATACGAATACGCCCTGAAGCTCATAAGGGACGGCAAGGCCTACGTGGACGACCTTTCCGCCGAACAGATTCGACAATACCGCGGGACCCTCAAAGAACCGGGCCGGGAAAGCCCATACCGAAACCGGTCGGTGGAGGAGAACCTGGATCTTTTCGAGCGTATGCGCGCAGGCGAATTCGAGGAAGGCTCCAAGGTGCTCCGGGCCAGGATCGACATGGCCGCGCCCAACCTGAACCTGCGAGACCCGGTCATGTACCGCGTACTCTACGCAACCCACCCCCGCACGGGGGACAGGTGGTGCATTTATCCCACATATGATTTCACCCACGGCCAGTCGGATTCCATCGAAGGAATCACCCATTCCCTGTGCACCCTGGAGTTCGAGGACCACAGGCCGCTCTACGACTGGTTCCTGGACAACCTCGAAATATACCACCCCAGGCAGATCGAGTTCGCCCGCCTGAACCTGACCCGAACGGTCATGAGCAAACGAAAACTGCTCCGCCTCGTGGAAGAAGGCCACGTAAGCGGCTGGGACGACCCTCGCATGCCCACCCTTTCAGGGCTCAGACGTCGCGGGTACACCCCGGAGTCGATACGCAACTTTTGCGAGCGGATCGGGATATCCAAGAAGGACAGCACCGTTGACATCGCATTCCTGGAGCACTGCGTGAGGGAGGACCTGAATCGCCGGGCCCCCAGAGTCATGGCCGTATTGCGCCCCTTGCGAGTGGTCCTGGAGAACTACCCCGAGGACCGGGTGGAGGAACTGGAGGCCGTGAACAACCCCGAGGACGAAGCCATGGGGACCCGCAAGGTGCCCTTCTCAAAGGTCCTCTACATCGAGCGGGACGATTTCATGGAAGAGCCGCCCAAGAAATTCTATCGACTGGCACCCGGGCGCGAGGTGAGGCTCAGATATGCCTATTACGTCAAGTGCAATGATGTGATCAAAGACGAAAACACGGGGCAGGTAGTGGAACTTCGCTGTACCTATGATCCCGAGACCCGCGGGGGATGGGCCCCCGACGGAAGGAAGGTGAAGGCGACCCTTCACTGGGTCTCAGCCCGTCATGCCCTTTCGGCGGAAGTGCGCCTGTATGATCACCTCTTCGCCAGCGATCACCCGGAGGAGGCGGCCGACGGGACGGACTTCGGCTCGGTCCTCAATCCCGACTCCCTGGAAACACTCACGGACTGCAAACTGGAGCCGAGCCTCGAGAGCGCAAAGCCGGGCGACCGGTTACAGTTTGAAAGGCTCGGCTATTTCTGCGTGGACCCACTGGACTCAAGGCCCGGCCGCCTCGTTTTCAACCGGACCGTGACGCTGCGAGACACTTGGGCCAAGATCCGGAAGGCCGGGAAAAAATAGACTCAATCGGAGGATGGCGACACATGCGCGTTCGAGAACCCGGAAAGATAGCCGAGGGGCTCTGGTTCCTCGGAGAAGAAGAAACCTGTGTATACCTGCTGGAGGGGGAAAGGGAATCCATGATCCTGAGCGGCGGCATGAGCTACATCGCGCCAACCGTGCTGCGGCAGTTTTCCGATTTCGGGATCGATCAAGACCGTATCCGTAGGCTTCTGATCCTTCACGCCCACTTCGATCATGTGGGCATCGTCCCGCTTCTGAAAAAGCGGATTCCGGATCTTGAGATCCTTGCCTCGGCCCGCGCCTGGGAACTCCTTGGAGAGGACCGTGTGATTCAGACCATCAACGAGTTCAGCCGCCTTGTGGCACGGGCAAGGGGCAGACTCGGGGCATATGACGAATATGAACTGGAATGGCGCCCGGGCGTTACGGGAAGCACCGTGAAAGAAGGAGATCGAATAGAACTGGGAGGAGTCTCGGTGCGTATCTTCGAAACGCCGGGGCATTCCTCATGCTCCATATCGGCCTACGTGCCGGAGCTAAAGGCCCTCTTCGCCTCGGACGGAGGGGGCATCCCCTACCGCGACACGATCATCTCTTCGGGCAATTCCAATTATACCCGCTACCAGGAGAGTCTCGAAAAACTCCGGGATCTGGAAGTTGACTACGCCTGCGCTGATCACTACGGCTACATCAAGGGCGAAGAGGCCCGTAGTTTCATATCCGATTCCATCCGTGAAGCGGCCCGCCGCCGCGCCGACATGGAGAGAGTCTATCTTCAAACGAGGGATATTGAGAAGGCCGTGGAGGAAATGGCCCAGGCCTTTCAGCGGGAAAACCCCGACTACATCATCGCCCCTGAGATCAACCGTGGAATATACCGGCAGATGATCCGGCACATCGCCGGGGTGATCGAAGGCCGTGATTCATAGACCCAACAGGGCGTTGAAATACTCAGCCATCGCTTCCAACAGGCTGTTGTAAGAGTACTGCACTTGCGGGTGCTCAGGTCAAAATTCGGCTCAGATCTCGTCTCACTTTGCCTTGTCCGCGCTCCCTTTTTTCAACACCCTTGCTACGGCAAGATAACATGAGGCTTAAAAGTCCACGCCGCGCGTGATAAATCAGCGCCTCCGGCTGAATGCGATTCACCACCATCAACCGCACTGCTTTCTCAGCATCCGGCGAGAGGGAGCGGCCGACCTCTGTCTGTTACTCAGACCATATCGGTTCTTGAGTCCTACGCCGTCACATAATCATACACAAGAGAATTTTCGCAATCCTGAAGCTTGTGAATCAACCGGTGGTGCAACCTGTTGAAGTCATCCAATATATGAGCCTGATTGTGCATGACTTCACAGTTTTCATCGAGAATTTCAGTTAATCTCAGCGACTCATCATGAATATTCGAGTGTATTTTCTCTATCTCCTCGAGAGACTGAGAAGAAAGGCTTTTTGCCAGGAGTTTTTTGCCCTCGTTGTAGAACCACTCTCCAACCCTGCATTGGCGGTGTGATGTAATCGGTCGGGGGGAAAAATTATCGTTCGTTTTTTTTGACCGGGACATCGCATAATAGACAAAATCTCTGTACCACAAGAGATGATCTACAAACATCATGTGGATTTGACCGGCCGCACTCCCCGGAAAGCGTACACCCTTCTTGATAAAACCTATGAATTCATGGAGCGGCAGGGGTTTGGATATCCAAAAGCCTTGTACCATGGTACATCCCATGTAGTGCAGCAAGTCGTATTGCTGACGATTCTCCACCCCCTCCGCGACAACATCAATCTTCAATAGATGGGCCATCCTGATAGCCGTCTTGGCGATGAACTTTTTCTTATTATCACAGACTATGTCCTTTATAAGATCATAATCCAGCTTGAGGGCTGAAAATGGATAATCCGCAAGCACATTCAGAGAAGAATAACCGGACCCGAAATCATCCATTGAAACTCCAACACCACTACCAACGATTCTGTTCAGATTATCCTTAACCGCCGGTTTTGATTTTATTAGTTTTGACTCTGTTATTTCCACTTCCAGACTGTTCGGTGGCAATTTCCTTGATTTAAGAGCATCAATAATATCCTCTGTAAGTTCGTCTGTCTCAAGATCATCTGCAGTGACATTGAATGAAATACGCAGGGGCTTGATTTCCTGAATAAGAGGGAGACTGTGTTTCAATTTCTTGAATAAATATAATGTTATTTCTTTAATTAGACCTCTTTCTTCGGCAAGAGGAATAAAAGCACCCGGAGATACGATTTCTCCGCTCGGTTTTATCCATCTTATCAGAGCCTCTGCGCCGACAAGCTCACCCGTAATCAGTGAGACTTTCGGCTGATAAAAATAGTCGAATTCATCGTCCCTTAATGCGTTCTTGATATTCTCTTGAGATATCATTTTCAAACCCGTTTGTTGAGTTGCCCCGCAAAACGGCCTTGCCATGACCTCGGTGCCCGTTCGTGCATGGCACGCGGACAACTCAATTTGTTGGATTTCAAAGTGATTCCCCGGTTGGTTGAAACTCGCCGGTTCACATAATCGATTTATGAATAGGCGCCTATTCATTGCTATTCAATCCACGTGTTTCTGATCGACGTTTTCATACCAGGCCTTGAACATTTCCTGTGAAGCGCACGCGGGGACCCGCCCGAGCCTGACATCCTCGGGCCCTCCCGAGCGGGCAGGCGTTCTGGCGGTATTGACACGGAAAGAAACGTCGGGCATCATCACTCTCTTGATCAGAATCCATCAACTCGTGGTCAGGTTCTCGTATGGTTCGCGGACCGCGCTCACTGACTCGGTGGAGGAATTGCGCAGGACATCTCTGGATTTCTGATGATATATTTTTGAGATTTCCATAAAATGCGAGCGACTGAACTTTTCCCGCTTTTTCTCGATATCTCCCCGGTCTCTTACCATGCGATGGCGCCTGAGATGATCGCATGGTAGATCACAAAGGAGAAAAGGGGACGACAATTAGATATTAATCCCAGATGGAGGACATGCAATGACTGACGAGGCCATAAAGGAAAGGACACGGAAAACCGCGGCAACGCTGTTCGGCAAGGGGGCCAAGATCGACCCCCCTTATCTCTTGTGGAAGGCCTTTGACCGGGAACTGGCCAACGATTTTTCCAAGTTCATCACCGGAAATCTCTACTCGCGGACCGTGCTCAGCCTGCCGGAAAGGCAGATGGTGGCATGTGCCATGCTTGCTGCCCTCCGGGCCGTCGACGAACTGAAACTGCACGTAAATGCGGCCCTCAACGTGGGATGCGATCCGCGCAAACTGGCGGAAGTCTTTTTCCAGGTAGCCCCTTACGGCGGCATGCCTGCGGTGAATGAGGCCCTGGCCGCCTTTCGCGATGTTCTGGAAGAGCGGGGGGAATGGCCCCTGGAGGGATAGCCGGCATTCCCAAGGGCACGGCACGTCCGCCCACCGAATCCCCCCGATCCACCCTCTCCTTCAGGGAACGGTGATCTTCCGGTAATAGGAGTCGGACAGGTAGACCGCCGCCAGGGGATTGTGACCCGTAACCCGGTCTTTGGCCGCCAGGACCGTGACGGGGGCCTCGGCATATCGGAAGAACAGGGAGTCATGCCCTACGCAGAGGCCCAGAAGCACGTTGAAGTCCGTTTTTTCGTGGTTGAGCAGCTTGGCCTGAAAAATAGGGTTGCACATGGTCTCGTCCGTCCCCTGAAAGATCTTTTCCTCATCGCGGATGCCGATGGCGGCTTTGGGGGTCCTTCCGGCCTTGCAAAGCACCGAGACTACCTCAAAACCGTGGTTTTGGAATATCTCCGTGACAACGCGCGCCTCCTTGACCAATCCGATGCAGAAGGCCAATCCCAATCGCTTGTAGTGCATCCTTTTTGCAAACTCGCAGATCTCCACGATACGAGTCTTGGTAGGCTGAAGCACATAGGGCCGCTCGTGCCGGTTGGCGTAACACTCGGCCTCCTGGATGGAGGCCTGTCTTGCGAATTCGCGGACCTCCTCGTCCTCATACTCCCGCTCGGCCTCGGCAAGCACCTCCACCCGCCCAAGCGTAGGGCAACCCTTGGATGCCTTTCCCTCCTCGGTATAGCAGATCCTGCCCCGAGGTTCCACTTCGCACGTAGCGCATGATGGCATAATACCTTTCTTGTCATCTCCCATCTTTTTCTCCTTCCCCCGGACAGAGCGCCCGCCGGATCGCCTCCCTGATTTCCCTTGACAGTTCCAGAAATATTTAATTATAAAATTAATCAAATCTTGTCAACCGCAAGAGCCTCGGCCTTCCTGTCCGCATCCGGCTGAGGACACGGCTGGAGGAGTTTAAACCGTGGAAATGACGCTGGGAGAGTCCTTTGCGCGCTCCGCGAGAAAGTATCCGCGGAAAATAGCCTGCAAGGACGACGATTCGAGTATCACCTACGACCTTCTCAACCGCAGGGTCAACCGCTGGGCCCACGCCCTGGAGGGCCTGGCCATCGGCAAGGGTCGCCACGTGGCCACCCTTGCCAACAACTGCATCCTCCTCATGGAGGTCTACCTCGGCAACCTGAAGGCGGGAGTCGTGACCGTGCCCCTGGACTCCCGCGGTACCATTGAGGACATCCGCTACGAGGCCCAATCCACCGATTGCAACACACTGCTGTTTCACGCGGATTTCGCCGAAGAGGCCGAGGCGCTCAGGGAGACGGTCCCGGCCCTGAAGACCTTTGTCTGCATGGGAGAGGGGGCCCCCGGATTTGCCGCCTCATACGAAGACCTGCTGGCACGGGCCTCGGACGAGGAGCCCGACTCCCCCGTTCGCGAGCAGGACGATGCCTTTCTACTCTTCACGGGAGGCACCACGGGCAGGCCCAAGGGCGCCATCCTCACCCACAAGAGTCTTTTGTGGAATATCATCTGCGTCACCACGGAGAACCGGAGTCCCACACCCGAAGATCGCATCTTCTATCCCATGCAGATGTACCACACCGCGGCTCTGAGCCGGTTCCTGGCCTACATGTATGCGGGCGGCACCTTCATAGGCAGCAAGACGTTCGATCCGGACGTCTACCTGGACGTGGTGGAACGTGAAAGGACCACCTTCATCGTGGGAAACCCGACGATCTACCGCATGCTCCTAGAGGCGAACCGCAAAAAACGCCGGGATACCTCATCCATGAAGCGATGGCTCTGCAGCCAGGGCTTTCTCCACAGGGATCTGAAGGAGGAAATCGAACGGGAACTGTGGCCCCGCGGTAGGATGTACGGTTCCTATGCCCTGACCGAAGCCTCCCCCGCCGTCACCATCCTGAAGCCGGAAGACCGGCCAGTCGAATGGGGAAGCGTGGGCAGGCCCTACATGTGCACGGAGGTCCGTATTGCGGACGAAAACGACCGGGATCTGCCCGTGGGGAGCGAAGGGGAAATCCTCGTCCGGGGCCCCACCGTGTTCAAGGGCTACTACAAGAACCCCGAGGAAACCGCGCGGGCCCTCAGGGGAGGGTGGCTCCATACGGGCGACGTGGGTCGATACGACGAACGAGGCTATCTCTACATGGTGGACCGGATCAAGGATATGATCAAGACCGGGGGCATCAACGTCTATTGTGCGGAGATCGAGGAGGTCCTGGCCCTTCACCCGGACGTGGCAGAAGGCGCGGTTATCGGCGTCCCCCACGAAAAATGGGGCGAATCTATCCGTGCGGTGGTAGTCCCCCGAAAGGGCGCGCAACTCACGGAGGAGGTGGTCATCGACCACTGCCGCCGCCACCTGGCAAGTCACAAAAAGCCCACCTCAGTGGTCTTCGTGGACGAACTCCCCAAGGGAACATTCGGGGGCAAGGTCCTCAAACGGGTCTTGCGCGAGAAGTACGGCCGTGCATAAAGAAGACCTTTCCGCCTCATTGGAAACGGAGATATGATGGAAATTCTGACGGACACGCTTTTTTCCGAAGAACATCGCCTGGTCCGCCGGACAACACGGAAATTCGCGGAAAAGGAACTGGGACCCATAGCACAGGAAATCGACGAACAAGAGCGATTCCCCATCGAAGTATACAGAAAGGCCGGCCAAAACGGACTCATCGGGTCAACGATCCCGGAAGAATATGGGGGCGGGGGCGCCGACCTCCTAACCAACGCCCTGGTCAAGGAAGAGCTTTGCAGAGTGGCGGCGGGTTTCGGCATGTCCGTGAACATGTGCACCACGAACTTCTGTTTTTTGATCTCCAAGTACGGCACCGAGGAGCAGAAGAGGACCTTCATCCCGCCCGTGCTCCAGGGAAAGGCGCTGGCCGCCTTCTGTCTCACGGAACCGGGGGCCGGCTCGGACGCCCTTTCCATAAAGACGGTCTACGAGTCTGCCGGGAAGGGATTCAGGATCCGCGGCTCTAAGACCTTCATAACCAATGCGCCCCTGGCCGACTACTTCATGGTGGTCACCCGAAAGGCGGGGAGCCGGGGCACCCAAGGGGGAACCCTCTTCATACTGGAGCGGGGCATGCCGGGTCTTTCCACGGGAAAGCCATTCAAAAAGATGGGGATGCGCTGCTCCCCCACGGGCGAGGTCTTTTTCGACCAGGTTGAGGCCGGCCCCCGGAACGTTCTGGGCGGTGAGGGCCGCGGTTTTCAAATCATGTTCGAAATCCTGGACGAGGAACGGATCCTGGGCGCCAGCACCGCCCTGGGGATCGGGCAGGCCTGCCTGGAAACCGCCGTGCATTACGCCAAGGAGCGGATACAGTTCGGAAAGCCCATCGCTTCCTTCCAGATGGTCAGGAACCTGCTGGCGGAAATGGCCACCCGCCTTGACATCACCCGGACCTACACCTATGCTCTATGTCCGCTGGTGGATAAGGGTGTCAAGATCACCAAGGAGGCGGCCATCGCCAAGTACTATGCCTCCACCATGGCCGTGCGCCTGGGGCTGGACGCGGTCCAGGTGCTGGGCGGGTACGGATACATGCGTGAGTACCCGGTGGAGCGCTACATGAGGGACGCCAAACTGCTGGAGATCGGGGGCGGGACCTCTGAAATCCAAAAACTCATCATCGCGAGGGAACTCCTGCGGTAGGAGGGGGCGCGCGCCCAGGGCCGCCGGTTCCCCGTGCACAGGAGGCCAAAAGGAGGGTCATGATCAAGCTGTTGGGAATCTGCGGGAGTCCGGTATCGGGAGGGAACACGGAAGCACTGCTAAGGGCCTCCATGGCCCACGTGGACGCCATGCAAGACGTCGAGGCGGAGGTGGTCACCCTTGGGGACCTCTCTTTTTCAGGATGTCTTCACTGCAACTGGTGCGTGAAGAAACAGACAGAGGGAAAATTCTGCTCCCAGGAAGACGACCTCGCCGCGGTTTATCCCAAGATCCTCGCGGCGGACGGGATCATTCTCGCCTCTCCCGTCCACTTCGGCAGACTTTCCGGGACCATGGCCAACATGGTGGACAGGCTCCGGGCCTTCGTCCACGGAAACCTCTACCGGGAACGCCTGCGCAACAAGGTGGGGGGCAGTCTGGCCGTGGCCTTTTTCCGCGGAGGCGGTGTGGAGACCACGCTGGCCACCCTCAACGCGGTGTTCCTCGTCTTTGAAATGCTGGTGGCCACCTCGCGGCTCTACCAGATCGGGGCGGCGGGCCTGAGTAGCCTGGGCGGCACCGGCAAGGTGACCAGGGGTGTGCGGCACATGGCCATGGAGGACGACTTCGGTGTGGCCTCGGGCAGGATGCTCGTGGACCGGGTGATCGAACTGGCCAGGATCGTCAGGGCCGGCCAAGAGGCGCTGGGAAAATGAACACCGGCAGGTGGCTCTTCAAGCGAAGTCTGGTCTCACCTCAAAGGCCGGCGGTACTCTTCGAGGAGCACACCCTCACCTACGAGGACTTAAACCGGCGCGTCAACCGCCTGGCCCACGCCATTTTGGGATGGGGTCTTTCGGCCGGGGACCGCGTGGGGGTCTTGAGCCGCAACTGCCCCCAGTTCCTGGAAGTCTACTTTGCCTGCGCGAAGACGGGCCTCATCTTCGTGCCCCTCAATTTTCGTCTGGCCCCCCCGGAAGTGGCCTACCAGATCTCTGACAGCGGTCTCAAGGCACTTTTTTTTCACGCAGAGCTTTCAGATCTGGTCCGAAAGGCTACCGAACTGCTTGCCGGGCCCTCCCCCATTCTGGCGGCCTGGGCCCACGGGGTTCCGCCGTCGGTCCCTTCCTACGAGGGCCTCCTGGAAGAAGCGTCGGCGGATGAACCGCCCCCCGCGCCCACGAATCTGGACACGCCCCAGATGATCATGTATACCTCCGGGACCACCGGGACCCCCAAGGGTGCGCTCCTTTCCCACGGAAAGACCCTGTTCAACACCCTCAACGCCCAGATCTACTTCGACCTGGGCGCCCGGGACACCATGCTCCTGGTGCTCCCCCTGTTCCATTCAGGGGGGCTCAACATCATGGCCGTCCCCACCCTGTACGTGGGTGGGCGTATAATCCTGCGGGACCGCTTCGACCCCCACCGGTTTCTGAGGGACATCGAAACGCACCGTGTGACCCAGGCCATGCTGGTGCCCACCATGCTGAATACAATCCTCAAGGAAGCCCGGGCCCCAGACTTTGACCTTTCAACCTTGCGCGCCGTGCTCATCGGCGGGGAGCCCGCCTCGGCTCAACTGGTCCGTGAGGCCCAGGACCAGGGTCTGCCCGTGCGCCAGATCTTCGGCCAGACCGAGACCTCCATCGAGCTGTGGGTCCCCCCGGAAATGGCGCGGGAAAAGGCGGGGGCCGTGGGGCTTCCCGTATTTCACGGCGAAGTGCAGGTGGTGGATCCCGAGGGACGGCCCGTGCGGCCCGGCGAGATCGGCGAAATCGTGGTCCGGGGGCCCATCCAGATGCTCTCCTACTGGAACATGCCCGAGGAGACTCGCGAGACCATCCGGGACGGGTGGCTCCACACGCGGGACCTGGGCCGCGTGGACGAGGAGGGCTTCGTGTACGCGGTTGACCGCATGGGTGACATGTACATCAGCGGCGGAGAAAACGTCTACCCCGCGGAGGTGGAGAAGGTCCTCCTGGGGCATCCGAAGATATACGAAGCGGCCATCGTGGGAATCCCGCATCCCAGGTGGGGCAAGGTGGGGCACGCCTTCATCAAACCGCGTCAGGGCATGGAAATCACCTTGGATGAGGTGGTCTCATTCCTCAAGGACCGGGTGGCGGCCTACAAGATCCCGAGGAGCATGGAAATCATAGAGGAGTTTCCCAAGACCGCCTCGGGAAAAATCAAGAAGAGTGAATTGAGAAAGGACATCGAGACCCCGTGAAACGCTCCCCCGGTACCGGGAGGGCACGCTCTCACCTGCCCCGAAAACGCGGCTCACGTTTTTCCAGGAAAGCGTCGAGGCTCTCCTTGAAATCCTCCGTACCAAAGCACACGTTCTGAGCATAGCTCTCGAATTCGAGCTGAGCGGCATAATCCCCGGGCGCAGACCTCCGCATCCCCCGTTTGATCAAGGCGATAGCCACGGAGGGCCCCCGGGCGATCTTCCGGGCCAGTGCCTCCACCGCCGCCTCCAAGCCCTCATGGGGAACCACCCGAGTGACCAATCCTATGCGCAGGGCTTCCTCCGCATCAAGCAATTCACCGGTGAACGCCATTTCCATGGCCCGGTCCAGACCCACGGTACGGGGCAGGAGCCCCGTGGCTCCCACGTCCGGCACGAGTCCCCGTCGTACCCACACCGCACCGAATCGCGCCTTGTCCGAGGCGATCCGGATATCACAAAGCAAGGCCAGGGAAAGGCCCGAGCCCGCACAGACGCCGTTGACGGCCGCGATGGTAGGCTTTCCAAATTCATAAAGGGCCCTTCCGAAATACCCAACGGGCCGTAAGAGATCCCCGCCGGCCCCCGGGGCCTTTTTCCCCTCTACCCTTGCGGCAAGGCGTTCCGAGGCGTCGGAACCGGCACAAAACCCGCGGCCCGCCCCCGTGAGCACGAGCACTTTGACCGTTTCGTCTTCATCCGCGGCAGCGGCCGCCTCCACCAGGCCGTCGTACATCGCCGTGGTGCAGGCATTGAGTTTTTCCGGGCGGTTCAGGGTCAGGGTGGCCACCCCGTCCCGCACCTGATAAACAAGTTCGTCCGTCAGCCTAGTCGATGCCATAAGATGCCTCCGAAATTATATATGTTTTCCGTCTCGAGGGATACTGCCTCGGTCTGAGGGACAACGATTCAAAAAGAAGTATCATCGTCCATTTCGAGTTCGATGTCCGCCTCATCAAGCGGTTCTTCGACCGCGTTCCGAAGCCATGAGGGATCGTAGCCATCTGCGGCCGTACCCTCAATGCGTATCTTCACTTTTTCATCATCGGACTTGTCTGCCAGGTTTGCTATGGCCGGGAACGCCTTGAAAACCTGGTCCCTGGTCGCCTTGAAAACCAGGGAGATTCTTTTCAACCGGTCAGTAGGGGTAGTTGCTGGACCTGCCCCTGTTCCGCTGGGTGGAGTGAGATGCCCCGGCTTGGCCGGTGAACCATCCGATATGCCGCCTGGGGTCTGTTCTTTTCCGCTGTAATGCTCATCCGGCACACATGAAGGAACCATGAGAAAGCCCGAATCCAAATCAACTTCATCCTCGGCAAGCGGCCTGTCTAAAACCACCTTCTCCCGGGGCACCTGAAACTTCCCGTCCTCGCCCAACTTCGGAAGCCCTCCGCCTGCCTGTGCGTGCCCGCACGCAGACAGGCGGCAATGGCACCGAGATCAATGGCAAACACCGCCTCAGTGAGCGCTCCGGCTTCCACGTCGGGGTGGAGCTTTACCAGGTCTGTCCATGGACGAAGGGTATGTGTACTCATTCGTATACCTCATATTTGAGTTTCTTCTGCTCCGGATCAGATGCCCAGATCGTCAATAGCAACTCCGCATCGTCGATCAGCCTGTATTCAGGTTTGCGCCCGCTCAACTTCAGGCTCTCTTCCAATATGATCGGAACTCCCTCTCCGCGTTTGTCCATCAAGAAATCCCTGTGAGGAGCATACATCTCCTCTCCTTCACCAACTGGACAGCGGGCGAGGAGACTGGTTATTGCCTCGTTTCGGACCGCTTGCCGAAATGGAAGACTCTCTATCGTCATGGTGTTGACAATCGTTCCTGGAGAATAGATTTCGAGCCGGTCGGCAAACATCTTCAAACGGATCTTCGACCCGTACACCGAGTAATCACGATGTGCTACTGCATTGACTACGGCTTCGAAAACCGCTTTCATGTCGAACTGGGGGAGATCGCGGCGACCCTCGTTCTTGAACGCAGCAACCTTCATGTTTTTTCGCACAAAGTGACAGGCATCCAGTATCTGCTTGTCGAGAGGTCCGGTGATATCGGCGGCGTCCAATTGATACGCTGTTTTAGGATCAGGAACGGCCGTTGATCCGCGATAGGTGACTGCCTGAATAAAGGCATTGGGGAGCCACTTTCGCGCATCATAGCATGCAAACAAGACCCCGGTTACCGTGGGCCGGATGAAGCCGTCTTCGTCCTGGCGGGCCATAGCGAGCTTCATTAGCAGATCCTCGCGGCCATCACGGGAACGAGGCGATGCAAAGCGCTGCCAGAGTTCCGGAACCAGATCATCCAGGCTTGCATCAGCAACTATTTGTTCATCGAAACAGATCATGCGCGCCTGACTTCGCTGCTGGAAAAGTCTGGCCAGGTAATCCGGTCGCATAGCTCGCTTTGCGCTCCCCACACGGTGCATATACCCCCCCGGACTCTGATGAACAAATAGACTCCGCCCCACGTCGACCCGGATGACCGGCACTCTATCACCGCCAGCGGTTACCGGCAAGAAAAGGCGTTCGATGTGGGGAGTAAGAGGTGGTTCTATGGAATCCACACATAGCTCCCTCACGAAATTTTCAACCGCATCCAGCCTTTCAAGCGGTATTCCAATGATTTTGCGCGTCTTGTCGTCAACGCCCAGTACGCACACCCCGCCTCTCGTATTCGCAAAAGATGCCAACTCGTCTGCCAGGGAATTACGTCGGGGAGAGCTTATTCTCCTGCCGGCAAAGCGTACTTCCTTGAGTTCAAGAAGAGCATCTTCCCCCAATCTAATCTTTTCGAGAAGTTCCGTAACAGTATCAAACACAGCACCACCTCTTGCCTAATGAAACATTTTACGCTATCCTGTCTTTCTATCGATATCCGACAGCCGTGTTTCGATAAGCGCATTCCAATTCGCAACCAGTTTCTTCAATGCTGCCTGCTCTTTTGGCGGCGTATACCCTCCGGATCCATAATTTTCCAGCACCCCAACGCTCCCACCCTCTAAAGCAGTGCCGGCTAGGGCTTGGGCGACCAGGCGGAAGCGTTCACGCTCGGGCCGGGCCTCATCGAGAAAGCGATTCAGGTTTCGGGGCTCATTCTCAATGAGCCACAGGATGCGGTGCAGCGCATCGATGAGCGGCGCAGGAGCGCCGCCTGCCTGCGCCGCGGAGCCGCGCGACGTGGCAGGCAGGTCGGTGCTAATCGCCTGAATCGGCAGGTAGTCTTCAATAAGTCTGCGGTCGTCATTCATAGCGCCAATACTTTTCGCAAGGCCTGGTCCACCTTTGCGGTTTCAACACAATTGCCGATTACCTTGTCGATTTCTCTTTCCAGAACGGTTGCAAGATTGTCGGCCACGATCACCGAATTAGTGATAATTCCCATGTGCTTTCCAAGTTCGCTCTTTTTCTCCACAAGCACCCGGGTTGGCCCAGTTCTATTGAGGTTCGAGGTGATCAAGGCGATAATTTTTTGGGACAGGCCAGTATCCAAGTCATCTGCCTGAACGATCAGGGCGGGACGCTTCTTGTATGTTTTCAGATCGGAGTTGGGAAAGCGCACAAGGACGACATCTCCACGCTTAAAGCTCATCATAGCCCTCCATGCCCGGCGCATCCCAGTCTTCCTCGAATGTTTGAAGACGCAGCCGGGTTTCAAGAGCCTGCTCCCGTGACCAGCCCAGATCGTCGATCAACATCCTCTTTGCTGATGTACGGACGGTGATCACAGCATCACGGCTTAGTTGTTCTAGCCTCCAGGGATCTGCTATCGCCGTAACCGTTTGAAATGTGGTCACGAAAGAGCGTCCGATAAGCTCTGCCATACCGGTTAAATCAAGGCCTTTTTCAGGGGGTCTCTCGGGGCTATCACACCAGAAACCGGTTGCAGGGACCTGTATCATCGACCCTTTGTCAAAGAGATCAACGGTATGAGCACTGCTATTCACCTGAAAACCTCCTTTCAAGCTCTCCCTCTATCATCTTAAAAAACCAGTCATCCGTAAGTTCATGCGCAGCATCAATCCAACCATCAAAGGCTTTTGGCATTTCGGGCAGGTCATCACCATCTGATTCCACGATGTTTTCCCAGACAACCGCAGGTGTATTGTTCTTCTGCCCCGTGGCAAATCGGATATTGATACGCCCTTTCGGTTTCTGACACTTGAAGGAAGACTGCCATGTGAAACTGCTTGCGTTATTTTCAACACCAGTGTCTTGAAATAGGTTATCCGGCAATGCCATGGCAAGTTTTAGCTTATCTTTCAGAAAATTAAAAACATTGTCTACACCGTAATCAAAATCAATCGCATTAATGTAGCGAAGAATCAAATTGGTTATCTTCAATTCTTCAACTTTTGGATGTGCATCGTATAGTTTTTCTATAGCAGACAAAACGCGAGGGCGAAAATCTTCCCATTTGTAGTCTGCTGTAGAGTTCACAGTAAAAATCCCTGGTCCAACCTGAACCAACGGCCATGAGTTTGCAGCCACGCGAAAACGATGCTGAACAGAATGGCCTGCCAGCTCGTCAGGGATGTTAGCGATTGGAAGTTGTTCATGCTCAGGATAATCATGGAGCATTCGATCAAACAGACGTCCAAGTAGGAGCTTGTAATGGGGATCAATCTGAGGACCTGGCGGCGTGCCTTGTAGTTTCCATCTGATTTCCAAGATGGCTTCAACGAGCGGTTTATTTTTCAGTTCTTTGACCATATTTTCACCTCACCCTTGTTATCCCAGTTCACTGGTTTCATTTACCGCTTCCGACGGTAGCTCGGAGAACCGTGCAGCTACGATCTTACGCAATGCCTCATGGCTAATCGCCTGAATCGGCAGGTAGTCTTCAATAAGTCTGCGGTCGTCAGACATGAAGGAATTCCTCTTCGGTGATCGGCAAATCGGTGCTTGCCTTGGCTGTGATCCAACTCAACATATTCAAATGACGTACTGTCAGTGCCACTTCCTTTTCAATCTGGTGCGGCAGAGTACGGATACCCGAAAGACTCACCGCGAATTGACGGTCGTGTGCATACGCGAGACGGATGCGAGAAGATTCAACCAGAAGACGAAGCTTATCAGCATCCACGGGCTTGGCTGATTCGGAGACCTCTTGGTCGGCCCCAAGGATTGATGCGGCCTCAGCAGCAGAGATTACAGGCTCTTCCAACGAACCGTCGGGAAGGCGAACACGACACTCGTATCCTGATGAAGCATCTGACCTGCCTGCCGCGTCCGCGGCGCAGGCAGGCCCCAAGGGCCTCACATCCTCCAGGACAACCGGGACATCGAAGTGTCCCGGAAGCGAAATACGATGTCCGATACGGGTTGTGAACAGAGGACTGTTCATCCTTCATCTTCTTTTCTCGGGGGATTGGAGGCTCGCTCTGCCCGTTTCCTGCATACCCGTGTCTGCTTAATAAGAGGTGTCCGTCAATTTGCTCCTTGAAGTCGGGGCAAATCGTCAAAACTATACCCACCCCTGAAGATGCCGTCAAGGGAAATTCATCACATTTTTGTTTTATTTATGGAATTTGCTATGGATTGGGCGATATAAGACAATATGAGATCGGATGGACCGGTTTCCTTCATGCCCCTTACCGGCCTTTCCGGTCCCTAGTATGGGGCACGCATTGGTAGCCGTGTTGCCCCTTCGTTACCCCCCAACCTCAGCCGTCGGCCAGGGAATATAGGATGATTCCGTTCCTGTCTTCCTTTCGGACCTTTCCCTTCTCCGTGAGGTATTTCAGGTGGGCGATGGCCTCCCCGGTGGCGAACCACTTCTGGGAGACCGGGAAGTCGTCCCAGTTATCACAGTCGATGTCCCAGGTCATTTCCGCTGCCACCATGAAGGCGCTGCGGGTCCCCCCGCCGAGAATACCGAGGATCTCCTCCGCCCTTGCGCGGTGGTGTTCCTTGAGTTCCCGGATTCTCCCATGGCAGTCCTGGAAAATTCGTCTGTGTCCGGGCAGAACCAGGTCCACCTCCATTCCGTCCACCCGCTCCAGGCTTTCGAGGTACCACTCCAGGGGGTTGTCCCGGTCGGACCACAACTGGATGTTGGGAGTGATATCGCCCAGGATGTGATCCCCTGAAAAAAGGATCCTCTTCCGGGCCTCGTACAGGCAAAGATGCCCCCACGTGTGGCCCGGGGTCTCCACGCACTGGAGGCGAAAACCGCCCGCCTCGATCACGTCCCCGTCCGAGAGCAGGGTGAGGGGCAAATCGAACTTGGATCCGTACTTATAGCCGGGGTGGTTCTTGAGGGCCGCCTCCAGTTCATCTTCCGGAAAACCATTGCGGCCTGCATACTGGACGATATCATCCCACGAGCCCCGCTTTCCCGCAACCCGGTCGTAATCGGGCCCATTGAAATAGACCACGGCTCCCTCGCCCGCCAGGGACAGGGCCAGGGCCGAGTGGTCCGCATGAAGATGAGTGATAAAAAAATCGGTCCGGCCCGGATCCACACCCAGTTCGCGCAGGCCTTCCAGTAACACGTCCCGGCATTCTTTACGATTGAGACCCGTGTCGATGACCAGGTTCCGTTCCGGGTCCCGGATCACATAGGAGTTGACCGCCTTGAGCGGATTCTTGGGAAGCGGCACCTCGATTCGGTGGATATTTTCGTAAACCTGTTCAACCATGAAATTCCTCAAATCAGGGGCACCTACCAGAACTGGACCTGGCTCACCCCTTCCTTCTTGGTTATGAGTTCCCGGAGCGCCCTGCGGATCTCTTCGTCCCTTACCGGATCCAGTTCCGACGTGGGACAGCCGTCCTCGTCCCGCCCAGACTTCCAGCCCACCACGGCGCCGGGGACCACCGCGTAATGGCATCCTCCCACGCCGCAACATGACGAATCAACGGCACCGTTTCCCACAAGGTAGAGATACTCCTGCTCCCCGTGGGTGATACGATCTTCCTTGACGATCTCGTACCAACCTGAGATGCTCCGCACCTCGCTCTGCAATTCATGTCTGTAAGTCTTGGTCATCATCATCCTCCCCGGTTGACTCCCGGGTCCGGTAAACGGAACGCAGGCCCTCTTGTGGGCCCTCTACGACCCTCAGACCGCTGCTGGAGCACTCCTCGTCCAGCTCCTTAGCATCCCCGGCATTTATTGCTTACCCCCCCCTCGTACCTGGTCCCCTGCCGGATACCCGGAAGAGGGCTGCAGTTCACGGGTCCGGGAAAGGCCCTGATCAGGAGAGGTCCCGGAAATCGCCGGGCACGTGGAGCCTGGGGCGGTTCGCCTTCTTGACCCCCAGGGCGTCGTCCGCTATGAGGAGTCTCATGACGTTGGCGGTTCCCTCCCCCACCTGGTAGAGCTTGGAGTCGCGGTAGTATTTCTCCACCGGCAGCTCGAGGGAATAGCCCATGCCACCGTGGATCTCCATGGCCATCCCGGCTGCCTTGACCACCGCCTCGCCTGCAAAGTACTTGGCCACGGCGATCTCCCGGGTGAAAGGCCGGTCCTGGTCGTTGAGCCATGCGCCCCGGCGCACCAGGAGGCGCGATGCCTCCACCAGGGATACCATTTCGGCGATAAGGCCCTTAACAAGTTGGTATTCCCGGATCAGCTTTCCGAACTGCACACGCTCATTGGCATAGCGTACGGATGCGTCCAGGCAGGCCTGAGCCAGTCCCACAGCGCCGCTGCCCACACTGATGCGCCCCCGGTCCAGGGCCGTCATGGCCACCTTGAAGCCGCCCCCCCATTCCCCCAAGAGATTCTCCTTGGGAGCACGGACGCCGTCCAAGTGGATCTCGGCGATGGGAGAGGACTTGTCCCCCAGTTTCGGCGTCTCCCGCGCGCTCCAACCCGGCTGGTCCGTCTCCACCACCACGGCGCACAGCCCCCGGTGTTTCAGGGAACGATCATGGGAAGCATACACCACGGCCACCTCGGCCACGGTGCCGTTGGAAATCCAGGTCTTGGCCCCGTCGATCCGATAGTGGTCCCCCTCGTCGGTGATGCGCGTCTCCGTAGAAGCGATGTCCGAACCCACGTTGGGCTCGGAAAAGCAGGTGCACCCTATGCGCCGGCCCAGGATTAGATCCTGCACATACCGGCTCCGGGTCTCCGGCATGCCCCACTCCATGATTGTGTAAGGCACGGTCATGGCCTGGAGGTTGAACAGGGCCCGGAGCCCGGAATCGGCCCTCGAGATCTCCTCGCACACCACGGAGTGGGCCAGGAAGCCCGCTCCGGAGCCGCCGATTCCCGGCGGAAATGCGCACCCGAAAAGGCCCAGATCCCCCATCTTGGAGACCAGGTCGCGCTTGAAACCGTCCTCCCGTATCCTGGGCAGGACCTCCCGCTCGGCGAAACGGCGGGCCATGTCCTGCATGACCTTCGTTTCCTCGTTCAGATCAAAATGCATGGCTAAAAGCCTCTCCCGTGCCGCAGTCCGCATCCCGGAGAGGGGAGTGCGTCGCGTCGGCTATTTTTTGCGGGTGCCGTCCTCGTTGTACTCATACCATCCTCTTCCCGCCTTTCGGCCCAGGTGTCCGGCCAGGACCTTGCGGCGCATGAGTGAAGGAGGATAAAACCGGATGTCCTTTTCCTCTTCGTAGACGTTGGTATAGGCCATGAGTGAAACCTCCAGCCCGACCAGGTCGCCAGTCTCAAAGGGGCCCATCTTCCGTCCGAAGGCCAGCCGCATTCCCTTGTCGATGTCCTCGGGCGTGGCCACTCCCTGCTCCACGAGCCGGATGGCCTCGATGTTGGAAACCATGTTGATCCGGTTTAGAATGAAACCTGCGATGTCCCGGTGCACCATGATGGGCTCTTTGCCGATGTACCGGATGAAATCCGCGCCGTACTGGAAAGTCTCGTCGGTGGTGGAAATGCCCCGGATCACCTCCACGGCCATCATCATGGGAACGGGATTGAAAAAGTGGAGTCCCACGAAATTCTCGGGCCGCTTCACCACCGACGCGATCTGCGTAATGGGGATGGCGGAGGTGTTGGAGGCCAGGATCGTGTCAGGACCAGCCGCCTCGTCGATCTTCTTGAAGACCTCGTGCTTCACCTCGATTTTCTCGAATACCGCCTCGATCACGAGGTCCGCCTCCCCCGCAGCCTCAAACCCCTGTGTGGTCCGGATCCTTCCCATGATCGTTTCCAGGTCTTCGGACACCTTACCCTTTTCGATGAACTTGGAAACCGACCAGCGGATGTTCCCCACCGCCTTTTCGAGCATTTTCTCCGATATATCGGACAGAACCACCGACAGACCCTTCTGGGCGCAGACCTGGGCGATCCCGTTGCCCATGGTGCCGGCGCCCACCACGAGAACTTTCTTGATGTCCATATACACCACTCCTTTCCAGCAGGGGCTTCCCCTGACTAATTAAATTATTTATTAAGAATCTAATTAAATTTTCTCTCCCCTGTCAAGGGAAAAGCAGGATCGAGGGGGGCCCGGGAACTACCTGCCGCGAAAGACCGGTTTTCTTTTTTCCAGGAAGGCCATCATGCCCTCCCGACGATCCTCGGTGGTATAAAGCAGCGATGCGCAATGGGCCTCGTAATCCAAAGCCGATTTCAGGTCCAACCGGAGCCCCACACATTCACCGCCTGCTTGCAGAAGGCCACGGACAGAGGCGGGTTGGCCGCGATTTGCTCCGCCAGGGAAAGGGTCTCGCCCATGAGATCTTCCACAGGGACCACCCGGTTCACCACTCCCAGGCGCAAGGCCTCTCGGGCATCCATGAAACGGCCCGTGAAAAGCAGTTCCTTTGCCGGAGCCGGGCCGATGAGCCTGGGCAGGCGCTGGGTGCCGCCCGCCGCGGGCATCACCCCGATCCTGGCCTCGGGCAATCCGAAGCGCGCCGTCTCCGACGCCACCCGCAGGTTGCAGGCCAGGGCCAGTTCGAAGCCTCCCCCCACCGCCACGCCGCTCACGGCTGCTATAACCGGCTTTTCCAGGTCTTCTATTTGATTATAGAAATCGTGGTTTTTGCGCTGGGCGAAATAGAACCGGGTCTGGGTGAGCTGGAGCCCAGTGCGTTCCTTGATATCCGCACCGGCGCAGAAGGCCTTCTCACCCCCCGTGATCACCACCACGCGTACCGTCTCGTCCGCCACAGCATCCTGCAGTGCGGCCGTCACCTCCCCCTTGAGGGTGGGATTAAGGGCGTCCAGCCGCTCCGGCCTGTTCAGGGTCACCATGGCGGTATGCCCCGTCTTTCTTTTCATACAAAATCGTCTCGTATGTCACGTTACTCCTCCTTTCGGGCGTAACGTTCCCGGAGCATGCGCTTGAGGATCTTGCCCGCAGGATTCTTTGGCAGCTCCTTTACGAAATCCACCGACTTGGGGCACTTGTAGCCCGCAATCCTGCTCCTGCAGAATTCGATAATCTCCGATTCGGAGGCCTCTCTTCCGCTTCGGGGCACCACCACGGCCTTGATGGCCTCACCCCAGGTGGGATCGGGGACACCGATCACCGCGGCCTCGGCGATCTTGGGATGGGCGTAGAGGACCTCTTCCACCTCCCGCGGGTAGACGTTTTCCGCCCCCGTGATGATCATGTCCTTTTTCCGGTCCACGATGTACAAGAAGCCCTCTTCGTCCAGTCGCCCCAGATCCCCCGTATGCATCCAACCTCCCCTGAGGGCCTCTGCCGTTGTCTCCGGGTCCTTGTAGTAGCCTTTCATGAGATTGTTCCCCCGGAACAGGACCTCTCCCACTTGTCCCGGGGGCAGATCCCGATCCCGCTCGTCCACCACCCGGACCTCCACCGTGGCCAGGGGCTTGCCCACGCAGGCCACCTTCCGCCGCGAATCCCGGGGCTTGAGGGTGGTGATGCCGCCTGCCGCCTCGGTCATGCCGTAGTTGTCAAAAGTTCCCACTCCCGGAAACACCTCTTCCAGGCGCCTCCGGGTATTCACAGGCATGATGGCCGCGCCCCACCCCAGGAGCCTCACGGAACGCACGTCGTAGCGTTCCAGGTCCGGAAGCTGAAGCAACATGCTGAACACCGTGGGCGCTGCGGCCCAGCGGGTGATGCCCTCCCTTTCGATGGTGGCCATGCAGTCGGCCGGGTCAAAGGTCTTCTTGAGAAACACGGTGCCGCCCAGGTAAACATAAGTCAGGATATTGGCAATGGCGGCCACGTGGTAGAGGGGGAAGACCTGCAGACTTCGGTCATCCGCCTGATAGGTCTCGGAATAGGCCCAGTTCACCGCACTCCAAAGACAGGCGTTGTGGGTCAAGAGAACCCCCTTAGGCCTCCCGGTGGTCCCCGCCGTATAAACCATGAAGGCCTCGTCGTCTCCTGAGACCTCGATATCGGGAGGGGAATCCTCGCCCATGTCCAGGATTTCGTCAAAGGACCGGGCCCATGAAGGCGCACCTTCTCCCAGCATGGCGAACAGGCGAACGTGATCTAAACCGGGCCGAAGTTCCTCGGCGGTCTGCCTGAAATCTTCCGAAAACAGGAATGCCGCAGCGTCCGAATGATCCAGGATCCAGTCCAACTCCGAAGCGGCCAGCCGAACGTTGAGGGGCACTATCATGCCCCCCGCCTTCAGTATGCCGAAAAATGCCACCAACAGTTCGAGACTGTTCAGGGACAGTGTGGCCGCATGCCGGCCTTTTTCGAACCCGAGGGCCCGAAGACCATTGGCGAACCGGTTGCTCTGCAGCTCCAGCTCGCCGTAGGAGATCACATGCCCCTCATGAGAGACAAAAGCGGCGTGGCGCGGGGCCCGGGCCGCCGTCCTTCGAAGCATTGCACCGAGGTGGATGGTATTTACGCCCATATATCCGAAACCCTCCTTCTTCCCTCCTCCGCGGCCTGTCAGGACCCTGCCACGGATGTGACCGACTTTCGAGGCAACTCCGCCTCCCGAGCCCCTCCACCCACAGTACCTCCCCACGCCCTCCACCCTCGCACGCCCGGACCGGATCCTCCAACACCACCCTTCCGTCTACTCCAACCCCAACACCTTCCTGGCATTCTCCACCAGCACCTTGGGCCGTACCTCGGGCTTTATGTCGAGCTTCTCGAAATCCCGAAGCCACCTGTCGGGCTTTATGAACGGATAATCGGTCCCGAAGAGGGCCTTGTCCTGGAGCCTGCTGTTAACCTCCCTGACCAGTTGGGGCGGAAAGTACTTGGGCGACCACCCGGAAAGATCCACGAACACGTTGGCCTTGTGAACCGCCATGGCGATGGCCACATCCGTCCAGGGCCAGGCAGGATGCGCGCAAATGATCTTGAGTTCCGGGAAATCGGCGGCCACATCGTCTATGGGCAAGGGATCCACATATTTCAGCTTGATCCCAAGGCCACCCGGCATTCCCGCCCCCAGGCCCGTGGTGCCGCAGTGAAAAAGCACCGGGATCCCCAGCTCCACGCACTTCTCCCACAGGGGATAGAATCGGCGGTCATTGGGAAAAAAGGCCTGAGAGGCCTGCTGGAACTTGGCGCCCCGGAGCCCCAGATCCTTGACCGCCCTTTCAAGCTCCTCGATAGCGGCCTTCCCTTTCCAGGGATCCACCCCCGCAAAGCCGATGAAGGTGTCCGGGAACATCTTGACCATGTCCGCCACGTACTCGTGGGGAATGGGCTTGATGCCCGAGACCGATTCGTCGTCCACGGGCAACAGGACACCCATGATATCATGCTCCCGGTAGTAGTTGCCCATCTCCTCTTCCGTCATGACCTCCAGCTTGAACCTGAAGTAGGTCTCCAGGGCATCGCCGTAATGACCCCACTTGCGGCGACCCTCGGCCGTGGAAAAATGCACGTGTACGTCTATGGCCTTCATGTCTTCCTCCTTTTACGAATCCCGTTGCACGATCTTTCGTCCGGGGTCCCCGGGGTGGCCCGGGGACGACTTTTGTCAGAGATCTCCCAGGAAATGGCCTCGTCACGATTCCGAATCCCCGGGTTGCGGATGAGACCGGTCAGTACGAATTCATCATGTCTTCCGGCCCTTTTGAACACGCCGAGGGTGGAGACCAGTGTGCGCACACGTTCTCCCGGACTAGTGACATAGGGGACCCGGGACACGAAACTGCCGGGTCGCTGGGAGGCAGTTACAACGATCTCCCGGGCCGCGCAGGCTATGTCGTTGGCGCCGCCCGAACCCCGCACTTGGTGGCCGCGGGGTTCATGCCGTGCAGTACCCACCGTTCACGCTGATCACCTGACCCGTCACATAGGATGCCCGATCCGAGGCCAGGAACACCACCATGTCTGCGATCTCTTCCGGCCTTGCGTACCGGCCCAAAGGATACGCCTTCAGGATCTTTTTCTGGAGCGCCTCCGCCTTCTCCTTGCCCAGGGTCTTTTCCCGCTCCCTGCGTCTCTCAAGGGTGGTCTCCGTCTCCGTGGCGCCGGGCGAGACAACGTTCACGGTAATACCGTGTGGCCCAAGCTCCTTGGCCAAGGCCTTGGCGTGCCCTATTATGCCCGCCTTGGAGGCCGAATAGACCGACATGCGCGGCTCCCCTATGCGCCCTGCGTCCGAGGCGATACACAGGATCCTTCCCGACCCTCCGGCGATCATGTGCTCCACCACGGCCCGGTTGCAGTGAAGGGTACCCATGAGCCCGATCCCCAGGACCCTGTCCCAGTCCCTTTGGGTCAGTTCGGTGAAGAGTTTGCCCCGGTCCCCCACACCCGCGTTGTTCACCAACACATCTATGTGTCCAAACCGGCCCAGGATGTCGCTCACCATGTCCCGGACCTCGTCGTAGTCCGTGATGTCCGCGGGGCAGGCAAGTGCCTCCACGCCCAATTGCACGCACTCGCGAAGCACGGCTTCGGCCCGTTCGGGCACCAGGTCGTTTACGGCCACCCGGGCCCCCTCCCGGGCAAAGCCCAGGACCACCGCACGGCCGATCCCCCGGCCCGCGCCGGTCACCAGCACGGTCTTTCCCTTCAAGCCCAGGTCCATTTTCTCCTCCATACCCCTGCGGTCCCCGCACAGGGAACCGGAGCGATCAGGGGATCCATCTCTCCAGGGAGCTGAGGGGAAGGGGCGTCATGACCCAGAGGACCCGCAGCTCCCCGGTTCCTGAATTGTCCCAGCAATGGGGGCACTCCGACTTGAAGTGGATGCTGTCCCCCTCGCCCAGCACATATACCTCGTCCTCGATCAAGAAGGACATCTGTCCCGAAAGCACCAGAAAGAGTTCCTCGCCCAGGTGAGACTCGGGCCGTGAACCGCTCTTGGAGCCGGGGCCGAAGGTGAAGATGCATGACTCCAACTCCCCCCCCTCCAGGCACATGGCCAGGACCTCCATACGAGCACCTGAAGGACTCGTGAGCACCCGGCGCTGTGCCCCGCGGACCACCTCCACCCGTTCCTTGAAGTGGAAATACCCGTTGTCTTCCTGGGTGAAATATCCGATCCCCTTTTTGAGGGCCCGCGCGATCTTCATGAGCACGGTAATGCTCGGGATCATTTCCCGTTTTTCGATCTTGTGAACGGCCGCGGGTGAGACCCCTGCATTCCGAGCCAACTGGTTCAGGGTGAGGCCCGCTTCCTTTCGACAGTCGCGGATCTTTTCTCCGATTCCACCGACGATCTCTTCGACGCTGTCCACCATCTATTTCTTTTCCTATGGTTTTTGCGATTTTTTATTTACTATCAGAAAAATTGTCAAGGCAAAACGAGGGGCCGGGTTGCGCTTATTGGACATGCTCCCAAGGTCCCCGTGCGGAATCCCGTTTTTCGGTTGACAGGAGGGAACGGGGACGGCTAATGATTTTACTATTGTAAACAAACTCAGTCCTGAACCATGCGTGAGAAAGGAGGTTGACCATGAGACTAAAAAACAAGGTTGCGCTGCTCACGGCGGCGGCGGGCGCCGGGATCGGCCAGGCCACGGCAATGGCCATGGCCCGGGAAGGGGCCAGCATCGTCCTGACCGACGCCCATCCCAAGAGGCCTTTTTCCGTTGCCGAGAAAATCCAGGAAGAAACAGGCGCAGAATGCCTCGGCATGCAGTGCGACGTAAACGACCTGGGCCAGGTCAAGGCCGCGGTCCGGGCCGCGGAAGAACGATTCGGCCGGGTGGACATCCTCTTCAACAACGCGGGCATCAACCGGCTCGCACGGGTGGAGGAAATGACGGACGAAGTCTGGGAACTGGTGATCAACACATGCCTCCGGGGAACCTTTTACACATGCAGGGCCGTGCTGCCCGGCATGATCGAGCGGCGCTTCGGGCGCATCGTGAACGTAGCCTCCATCGCAGGGCACCTGGGTCTTGCGGACGGCCAGGCCCATTATGCGGCCGCAAAGGCGGGCATAATGGCCCTTACTCGCTGTATTGCCGCTGAAAACGCCCCCCACGGCATCACGGCCAACACCATAGCACCAGGCTTCATCTACAATGAGTTCCTGGCCAGGATCTATCCCGAAAAGGAGATCAGCCGGATGCTGGAATCGATCCCCTACGTGCGGAAGGGCACGCCCCAGGACATTGCAAACATCGCCGTGTTCCTCTCATCGGATGAAGGGGAATACCTCACGGGCCAGACTCTGTGCGCCACGGGCGGAAGCTTCATGCATTGACCCTTTCGTGCTATGATGGTGGCGCCCCCAGGGAAAAAGGGCTCGGAATGCGCCCGACACCTTTCGCCCGGGGACTCACCATCCAACCTTTGGGAAGGGAGCGGACTTGGAGCCTTCGCCCATCGTGCAAAGACTCATCCAGGCCCTGGGCCCTGAGCTGGTCCTCACCGATCGGGTCACCCTCAAGGACCGACGCCACGACTACTGGCTCCTGAGCCAGCTCGAAGACCTCCAGGGCCGCGGGGTACCTGATCCTCTCTGCGTGGTGGCTCCGAAGGATCGGGCCGACGTCGTGACCACGGTAAACCTCTGCCGGGAATCTCTTACGCCCGTCGTGCCTTTCGGCCTGGGATCGGGTGTGGTGGGCGGGGTCAGGACCGGTCCCGGGGCCGTGCTCCTGGACATGAGCGCCATGGCCCGGGTACTGGAAATCCAGGTGGACAACCTCACGGCCACCTTCCAGGCGGGGGTGCGGGGTGCGGACGCAGAAGCGGCCTTGGCGCACTGCGGCCTTACCCTCGGCCATTATCCCCAGTCCATTGACCTGAGCACCGTCGGGGGATGGGTGGCCACCCGCTCCTCAGGGCAGTTTTCCACCGCCTACGGCAGCATAGAAGATATACTGCTGGGTCTCGAGGCGGTCCTTCCGGATGGGAGCCTCCTAGAAACCCGGTGCGTTCCGCGCGCCTCAACGGGCCCCGACCTCAAGGCCCTGCTCACCGGCAGTGAAGGGACCCTGGGGGTCATTACGGCCGTGACCCTTTCCGTGAGATGGCGTCCCGAGACGAGGGATTTCAACGTGTTCACCGCACCCGGCATGGAGGAGGGCTTCGAAACACAACGCTACATCCTCCAGTCGGGCTGGCGGCCCGCGGTGATGCGCCAGTATGACGAAGCGGACGCAGCCCGCCTTTTCCCCGGACTTGTGAATGAAAACCTGGTTCTCCTGCTCCTGGTCCATGAAGGTCCGTCGGCGGCCGTAGAGGCCGAAAAGGAGGCCTGCTCGGCGCTGGCCAGGGAATTGGGATGCACACCCGGGGACCCGGCCATAGGGCCTCGATGGATGGAAGAGCGAAACCACGTACCCACTTTCGAAGAGTTTCTCAAAGAAGGAATTGTCCTGGACACCATCGAGGTGGCGGCCCTGTGGGACCGCATGGGAGCACTCTACCGAAGCGTCATGGAATCCTGGAAAACGGTGCCGGGCATTCTTTACAGGGCGGCCCACAGCTCCCACGGCTACCGTTCGGGCCTCAACCTCTATTTCACCTTTGCGGCCAAGCCCGATCGCCCCGGGGAAATGGCGTCCCTCTACGAGAATTGCTGGGAAAGGGCCATGGAAGCCACCCTGGACGTTGGCGGGACCATCTCACATCACCACGGCATCGGCAGGGTCCGCAAGGCCAAGCTGGAGCGGGAGCTGGGCCCTGGCGGCATCGGGCTCCTGCGCAAGATGAAACAGGTCCTCGATCCTTGGGGCATTATGAACCCCGGGGTGCTTATCCCCGACTGAATCGAATTGCGCACCCCCCTCCTCTCAAGGTTAGGCAATCCAGTCCCCCCAGCGGAGTCCGGGCGCCGGGACCACCCGTCGCCCCCGCAGTTTGCACCCCTCATGCAAGAGAAGCCATTCCTTCCGCCAAAGGCCGCCCCCGTATCCCGTGAGCCTGCCGTCAGCCCCCACCACGCGGTGGCAAGGGGCCACCAGGGCGATGGGGTTCCGGGCGTTGGCAGCGCCCACGGCGCGCGAGGCCCTGGGATTTCCCACGGCCCGTGCCAGAGCCCCGTAGGAAACGGCCTGGCCGTAAGGGATTTCCAGTAACGCCCGCCATACCCGGACCTGAAAAGGAGCACCGGTCGGCGACAGAGGAAGGTCGAAGCGCCGCACCTCGCCTTCGAAGTAGGCCCGGACCTGCCTGCAGGCCTCCCGCACCAGGGGATGAGCGCGGGCCCCGGCCCTTCGGGCGTCCACGAAATGCAGTGAGGTCACATGTTCTGCGGTGCCCCCCACTTCCACGAGGCCTATAGGGGATTCGTAATAGGCATGATACCGGGCGGTCATGAGGCTCCTTTCCGGGTGATGAAATGCCACCCTCTCCCCGGAACTTTCGGGGTCAGACGCGATCCCTGATCCAGGAGACTAGGTCCGCCAGGACCCTGGCGCGGTCCGCCCCTGCCTCATTGTAAACCTCGTGATAGAGACCGTCGTAGACCTTGAGGATGCGGTCCGTCACTGAGAGGCGCTCGAAAAACCGTCTGGATCCATCCGGGTTCGCCAGTTGATCATCGCCTGCCACCTGCATGAGAATCGGGATTTGGATCTGGGCCGCCTCCCGGTGGGCCGCCTCCATCGCCCCCAGGAATTCGGTGAACCACCGCGCCGTTACCCGGTCGTGCACAAGGGGGTCTTCCTGGTAGGCCTTCACCACATCGGAATCGCGGCTGATCTTGGTTGCGTCCAGTTCGTTTCCCATGGAAAGGCCGGGATAAAGCCTGGACATGACCTTCCCAAGCATCCGCTTGACCGCCGGTACCCGTACGGTGAGCCCAAGGGCCGGGGAAGAAGCCACCACCCCGTCCAGCACGTCCCCGTGACCCTGGGCGAATCGGACGGCCATGAGTCCCCCGAGGCTGTGACCCAACAGGAATAATTTCATGTCGTCGGGCTTGTCCGCGCGGGCCAGGTCCACCATTCTGCTCAAGTCGTCCAGATAATCGTCAAAGGCCCTCACATGTCCCCTGGCGCCCCCGCTCCTGCCGTGTCCCCGGTGGTCGGGCGCCCATATGGAGACTCCCGCCGGTACCAGGGCCTCCAACACATTGCCGTACCTGCCGGAATGCTCGCCGAGGCCGTGGGCGATCACCATGCGGGCCCGCTCGTCCACGGCCTTTACCTGCCGGTAAAAGATCTCGATTCCGTCCGAGGCCTTGAACACTCCGGTCTTTCCCTCGTCCTGCCACATGGTCTTTTTCCTCCTTGACGGGCGATTCCAGCGGCCGGTCCGCCGAGACGCCACTATAGCCCGTGAGAACCACCGCCCCACGACTTGAATACCGCAACCGCGCCGGATTTGTAAAGGGGATCCGAACCGGAATGGTTCGAATGCGGTAGCCTGTTTTTCAGGATAAAGGGATCGCGGCGCGAGCAGGGAGCGGAAGGGGTCCCCGGCCGCCGTCACCGCCGCTTGAGGGTCATGCGGAATGGGGCATTCACTCGGCCTGGATCCTTCCGCCGATCATGTAGAGAGTATACGTCTTGTTCCCTGACTCGTGGTACGCCCGCATGTTATAGCGCGTGGGAGACAGACGCGTGCATGAAATCCAGACGCCCTGGGAGGTATAAAAACCATATGAAAACCCGGTGATCCGGGCGATGCTGTCGGCGTATTCCTCGTGGTCCGTGAAATAGCCTTCCTGGGCCGTTGCCGCGTTTCTCAGGTCCGCCTCGGCTGCTGCGTTGAAGGACTTGGCGCGATATGCGTTGAACTGCGGGATGGCCACCGCGGCCAGGATACCCACAATGGCGATGACGATCATAAGCTCTATGAGTGTGAAGCCTCTCATGTTCCACCCCGCTCATTAAGGTTAATAGATTTTAGATATAATCGGTTATTTTTTTGTTCAGTGAAAGAATTTTTTCCAATGCAAAGAATTTTCTGATGAGAAATTTGTTTGAAAAGGCACGAGGAAAGGCCGTCCCGCCCCCCCTCACCCGGATGTTGTCGGCCTCCGCAAGTATGTACCGACGCAAGAGGCAAGAAATGAAAGGCTCACAACCGCACATCAGGGGGCCCGAGGGGCGGGATGGTTTCCGTAGCGGCGTGTTTTTGCCCGGTGAGGCATGGACGCCGAACGGGCAAAAACAGCAGCTCCCGAGACACGATGTCGAGGGAGCGAAGCGGAGGAAATCATACCGACCCCCGCGCCCTCCCCCCAAAGAAGCTCCAGAGACCACAACACCACCATGATGTTATCGGCCTTCGGAAGTACGTGCCCACGCAAGAGGCAAGAAATAAAAGGCTCTCAACCGCACATCAGGGGGCCCGAGGGGCGGGATGGTTTCCGAAAGCGGCGTGTTTTTGCCCGGGGAGGACCACCGCGCCGGGGCTCAGCATGGGATCTACGAGAAACGAAAGGCCTCCCAGTGTGATGTGGTGGGTGGCGTGGCGCACGAGCCTGATCTTCATGGGGTGCTTCTCCCTTCTTGCCTTCACATGTTTTCCCGTAGAAAAAGGCGGGCGGGAACCGAAACACCGCCGTGTGTCCTCCCCTTAACGGGCCGCCAGCACCTGAGCCACTTTGCGACCCAGTTCGTCACTGCTGAAGGGTTTCTGGACAAAGGCCACTCCCTCGGGGAGCACCCCCCTGCGCGCTATCACATCCGCCGTGTAGCCCGACATGTAGAGCACTTTGATTCCGGGCTTGATCGCCTCCATCCGCTCCTTTAGTTCCTTTCCGTTCATCCCGGGCATGACAACGTCCGTGAGCAGGAGGTGGATGGGCCCATCGTGCTGCTCCGAAAGCCTGATCGCCTCTTCCGGCCGGGGCGCGGTTATAACCCGGTAGCCCAGCTTCTTGAGGATGATTTTTCCAAGCTCCAGGATCTGGGGGTCGTCTTCCACCACAAGGACCGTCTGACCGGCGGCAGCCGGTACCGGGGTCTTTCCCGGTGTCTCTTCCCGGGCACTCCCCTCGTGCCGGGGCAAATAGATCTTGAAGGTCGTTCCCCTGCCGGGCTCGCTGTAGACGTTGATGCCGCCTTTGTTCTGTTTCACGATGCCGTACACGGTGGAAAGCCCCAGCCCGGTGCCCCTGCCCTCTTCCTTTGTCGTGAAAAAGGGCTCAAAGATTTTCTCCAGGGTCTCGGGGTCCATGCCGCACCCCGTGTCGCTGAACACCAGCATCACGTACTGCCCCGGCTTGCACCGGGCGAACTCCGCCTCGTACCCGTCGGCCAGGGTCTTGTTGCCGGTCTCTATGGTGATGGTGCCCACCCCCTCAATGGCGTCCCGCGCGTTCACCGCCAGGTTTGCGAGAATCTGGTCCACCTGTGAAGGGTCCATATAAACGGACCAGAGGTCCTCACCGGCTATAAACCGAACCTCCACGTCTTCCCCCACCAGGCGGCCCAGCATCTTAAGGCTGTCTTCCACCAGCCGGTTGAGATTCAATACCCGGGGGGAGGCGGTCTGACGCCTGGCAAAGGCCAGGAGCTGGCGCACCAGCCCCGCCGAACGTCTGGCCGCCTTGAGGATCTCTCCCAGGTCCTTTCGCACGGGGTGGTCGCGCTCCAGGCGCTCCATGGCGAGATCCCCGTACCCGGTGATGATGCTCAGCATGTTGTTGAAATCGTGGGCCACGCCCCCCGCAAGCCTCCCCACGGCCTCCATCTTCTGGGCCTGCCGTAGCTGGACCTCCAGGGCCTCGCGCTCGGCCTGGGCCCTTCGCTCGGCCGTAATGTCCGATAGGATGTGGACAGCCCCGGAAAACGCGCCGTCGTCATCCAGCAGGGGGTCCACGCTCACCCGGAAAACCCGATCGCCCAGCGAAAGCACGATTTGCTCCCGCTGGAGGCTCTTCTTGGTAAGCTCAAAGGGGCATCCCTCCGGGGGGCAATGGGTTCCGTGCACCACCTCCCAGCATCTCCGGCCCTCGACTTCACCCGCCTTTTTGCCGAATACCTCCAGAACGGCGCGGTTGTACCGAAGCACCCGCCGGTCCGCATCCAGGAGCATGATGGTGTCGGAGACCGCATTAAAAACCGTCTCCCACTGCCGGACTGATCTAGCAAGTGCCTTTTTGAGGGCCTCCACGCGCAGTATATAGGTCTTGTCCTCACCAATGAGGACGTCCACCTCGCCCCGCCTGATGGCCGAAAGGGTCTCCTCCGCAAGGGCGAGCCTTCGTTTCAGCTCCTTGTAGCCGGGTTCCTTGCTCACGCATCTTCTCCTTCTTCGGGAAGACCCAGGGCCTCCAGGACCTTGCGCACGTCCCGCAGGGAACCGATGATGGTGATCGGGGGCTCGGGCGGCGCAATGATCAGCGTGGGGGCCACAAGCACATTGTTCTCAATGGCCGCCTGGAAGTCTTCCAGGACGTCCACCACCTCCACGGTGGCGCGGCCCTTGAGGCGGGTTTCGCAGAGGTGGCGCACCGTGTCCCTGGCCTTCCTGGAGTTGGGCTCCTCACCCGCCACGAAGAGCCTCAGGTGATAGGTTTTTCCATTCGTAAAACCTTTCGCTGACATTGCATCCTCACTGCCCGCGGGGCCCCGGGCCGTTCTTTTCACCGCCCCGCATTCGCACGATTCGTTCCCGGTCTTCCCGGACCCTTTTCCACTCCATGTCCAGGGCGGCAAGCTCCGCCTGCGCCTCCTGCAGTTCCGCCTCCAGCCGTGCCTTGAGGCTTTCGATCTCCGCGCGCTTGGCGCGCCGCGTCAATTCCAAGCGCTCCAGTTCCAGGGCGTCGGCTGACTCGCGGATCTTTCGGGCCGTGCCCGTGAGCACACCGCCTGCGCCCGCGTAGAAGTCCTGGATCATGAGGCCCTGCTTCGTGATCACGAACTCGCGGAACTGGTTGGAATGGGCCATGCCCCTGCCCTTGACCACCTGGATGGCCCGGTTCGTCTCGCCGTCCCCCTGGACGTAGGTGATGAAGATCACCGTGTCGATCATGGAGGAGATGTCGTTGCCCGAAATCTCCAGTTGGCTCTTGGCCCCGCTGGTCTGGTTCGTGAGGAACACGGTGATACCCCGGGTCTTGAGGAAGTGGAGGGTCCGCATGAGGTATTCCATGGCGGCCCGCTTTCCGCCCATGCGCTCGCAGGCGGAGATGGCGTCCAGGATGACGTGTTGGGGATCGGTGCGTTCCACCCGGTCCATGAGAAACAGGAGGTGCTCCTCCGCGCCCATGGCCTCGGGCATGAGGGCCTCAATGTCCAGGAGGCCCGCCTCCCGGTGGGGCTGAAGGTCCACGCCCGCGCTCCGCACGTTCTGCACCAGGGCCTCTGCGGATTCCTCGAAGCTCAGGTAGAACACGCGCTCGCCCGCCTTGCAGGCCCGGGCCGAAAAGGCGGAGGCCACGAGGGTCTTTCCGGTGCCGGGCTCCCCCGCCACGACCACGCAGGATCCTCGAAAGTAACCCCCTTCCAGGAGGGCGTCGAGGCGGTCGATCCCGGTGGGGAGTTTATCGCCAAAGGGCTGGTGGTCCAGGAGCAGGCCGGTCACGGGCACCAGGCGGAACCCGTCTTCGGTGATCACGTAGGGGTACTCGTTGCGGCCGAAGCTCGCCCCCCGGTACTTGACCACCCGGAGCCTGCGCGTGGCCACCTGGGCCACCACGCGGACCTCCAGGTCGACCACGCAGTCCGCCATGGAGTAAAAGAATTCCTGGAACTCCCGGGCGGGTTCGGTCTCGCGGGGCTTGAGGGTAAGGAGGGCGGTGAGGCCCGAGTCCTTGAGCCATCCATTGAGCAGATGGAGTTGGGCACGGACGCTGGCAGGCTCGTCGAAGAGCCGCAGGAGGACGTCCATGGCGTCCAAGACGATGCGGCGGGCCCCCATCTCCCGTGCCTTTCCGGAGATGATGCCCAAGAGCCCCTTGAGGCTGAATTCGCCGCTCAGGACCGCGTCGGGTTCGATCCCGCTCTGAAGGAGAAACAGGCGGCCCTGGGATTCCAGGGCCGCCAGGTCCCAGCCCAGGGTGGCCGCATTTTCCCGGACCTCCTCGGCGGGCTCCTCGAACCCGATGAAGATGCCGGGTTCGCCCGCAAGCGCCCCCCGGTAGAGGAACTCGAGGCCCAGGACCGTCTTGCCGCTTCCCGGGGCCCCGATCACCACGCTGGTGCGGCCCCGGGGAAAACCACCCTCCAGGATCTGGTCCAGTCCCTCGATCCCCGTTGGAATCTTTTTGAGGGGCACTCTGCCCCGCATCTCCCCAGCAAACGTCTGATTCCGCTCATTCGTCATGGTCACCTCGCGCGTGAGAGTTCTTGTGGGGTGTGTTGGGCGGCTCCTGTTAGCCTTCGGGGCTGGAAGAGATCCTCCTCTGAAGGGAACAGGGACCGCCTGCGGAACTTTTGCCGCCTGAAAGGCCCAAGATTATTATCTTAACTTGATCCTCCAGACCTTTTCAAGGATTTTTCCCCGGGCTCAGGCCCCACCGGGGAACACCGGGCACGAATCCCGGGCAGGAGGCGCGGTCCAACGGGCCGGGATTTACGATTGACGGCACCTGTCCTGATCTCCTACCCTGTGGAGGCTCGATCCACATGCCGTCCTTTCCCCCGGCGCCGGAAACGGAGGAACGCATGGAGACCGCCCACATCGCACGGACCCGGACCCGAATCACGGCCATCGCGGTCTCTTTTTTGGTGGGGATCCTCCTGCTGGTCATGAAGTTCTACGCCTTCCGCATCACCGGGTCTTCGGCCATCCTGTCCGACGCGCTTGAGTCCATAATCAACGTGGTTGCCGCGGGCTTCGCCCTGGCGAGCGTGGTCCTGTCCTCCCGCCCGCCGGACGAATCCCACCCCTACGGGCACGGCAAGGTAGAATATTTTTCCGCAGGGTTCGAGGGCGCTCTGATCATCCTCGCGGCCGGAGGGATCTTTTACACGGGCGTCGACCGCCTGCTCCACCCCAGGGTCCTCCTCCGACTCGAGGAAGGCCTGCTCCTGGTCCTGGGGGTGGGTACCGTCAACCTGGTCCTGGGATTGGCCCTGATACGGGTGGGACGCCGCACCGATTCCATCGCCGTGACAGCGGACGGAAGGCATGTACTCACGGACGCTTACACCTCGGGCGGCCTGCTGCTGGGCCTCTTGTTGGTCCGCTGGACCGGATGGTACAGACTCGACGGAATCATCGCATGCCTGGTGGGGCTCAATATCCTGTGGTCGGGCGGGAGGCTGGTGCTTCATGCCTTTTCCAGGCTCATGGACGCCTCGAGCCCTGCGCTCCTGGAGCGAATCGCCGCTTTTCTAATCGACCGGAGAAGAGAAACCTGGATCGACATCCACCAACTCCGGGCCTGGCGGGCCGGACCCCTGGTCCACATGGATTTTCACCTGATTCTGCCGCGTGGCCTCTCCCTGGAAGAGGCCCATCTGGAGGGCAAGGAACTGGAAAGGGTACTGGTGGACCATTTCCACGGTGAGGCGAGCGTGCTGATCCACCTCGACCCATGCCTTGAGGAGGACTGCCCGGTGTGTGGCAATACCCGATGCAGGCTCAGGGTGCAAGACCTGCAGCAGGAAGTCCCGTGGGACGTGCGGACCCTTACCATGCGGGGAGGCATCCACGCGGCAAGGGACAACGCCCGGGGGCGAGACTGAACTTGAGGGGGATATCGTATGGAAAAGGATTTTCATTTCTACGTGACTTATGCCCTGGCCGAGCGCGCGGGCTTTGACCCCGGAACGGCCCATACCATGGCCTATGCGTCTCAGTACGTGGACGACAACAATGAGGGCCAGTACCCCAAAAAGGACGGCCCCTCTCAGTTTCCGGCTGCCATCAGGGTCCGGGACGGCCTCTTCCGGCCCGTCATGACCCAGTCCCTTTCGGTCAAGTCACTGGTCTACGAGATCCAAAAATTCGTTTACGTACCTTTCCATTTCCTGCCCGGAGATAACAACCGCCCCATCAAGGGCCGCTACAACCGCTACAGCACCACTCCCGGCTCCGAAAACGCCACGGCCGTCATGCGAGAGGCCCTGGGCTCTGGAGACCCGTACCGGGTGGGAATCGCGCTTCACACCTTCGCAGACACGTGGAGCCACCAGAATTTCACCGGGTACGAGGAAGACTGGAACGCGGTATTTTCCTGGCGCAATCCCTTCCGGGCCCTGGCCCCCAACATCGGTCACGCCGACGTGGGCCACCTACCCGACGAAATCTCCACCGTCTGGAACGACTACCGCTTTGAAAAACCGTATCGGAGGCGCGAAAATCAAAAGATCGCTTTAGAGGCCTGCAAGCGTATCTTCCAGGAACTGCGTCGGGCCACCGGGTCCGGCACCTACTGGACACATGTTCGGGCCGATTTTGCGCGCATCATCCGGGCCCGGGACTATGACGAGCGGGTGGAGGCGGTCAGGGACTACGTGGGAAGACCCGATCTTCGATATGAAAAAGACGCCTGGGTGGGAGAAGCAGTCCATGGCAGGGAAAACGAGGTCCTGGAAGCAGCGGACCGTTTCGAGGAAACCCACTGGTACCGGTTCCAGATGGCGGCCAGGGAGCACCTCGCTCTGGTCATGAATCTCCTAAAGCGTCTCTAAAGGAACAGTGCCCGGGGCCCTAATTCCTCGAGCCATCACGAGAAAATGGGCTTTACGAGGCCCCGCGGAGTTTCTCATCGGCCTCCTGGGCCTTCTTGCATTCGATACAAAGTACGGCCACGGGCCTGGCCTTGAGTCTGGCCTCCGAAATCTCTCCGCCGCACGATTCGCAGATGCCGTAGGTGCCCTCTTCCAGGCGCTCCAGGGCCTCCTGCAGCTTGGCCACCATGTTCCCGTGGCGCTGCTTCATGTGAAAGCTCAGGTCCATTTCCGCCTCATGGGTGGCCTGGTCCGCAAAATCGAGCCCCTCCTTCACGGGTACCGAATCTTCCCCGGAAGGGACAGGCCTTTCGGCCAAGAGGGCCTCGAGCTTCCGGGTCAGGAGCTTCTTGAAATACGCCTTTTTCTTCTTCGTCAACATGAGAATTCGCCCTCCTGCGCCACATCACGAATCGTCTCCCTCCATCGGGAGGAGCGAGATTTTACCCTATTTTCCCATTCCCATCAAGCCGGTTGTTGATCGGGGCAAGGAAAAACCCAGGTGTCTCGCGGAGGGCCGAGGCCATCATCGTGGTAGCGGCTTCAGCGCTTTCGCGGCAGCATCCTCGAGAGGCATGCCCGGCATCCCGGCCTCCGAAGGGCGGTCGCACTCAAGTTTGACTGAAATCGGGCCGAATAAAGAAATGACAGCTGATCCGCCAATCCGGAGCCCAGGAGACCTAGCCATGGCGTCTTCCGAGAACGCCCCCCAAGAAGCGCTCCTTGAATGCCCATCCTGCAAGGCCCGCGCGCGCGCCCCTTCGCACCTTCGTGGAAAAACGGTGGCATGCAGGAAATGCGGAGCAACCTTCCTCGTGCAGTCCTCATCAGGACCCGGAACCTCTCCTCCCCGTACGCCAACGCCCGACGAAAACGAGATCTTCGGCGGCGGATCTTCCTCCTTCATCGGAGAAATGGCGGAAAAATTCGGGTATGTGACGGCCGAGCAGGTAAGAGAAGCCCTGGAACAGCAACGAAGAATGGAACAAAGCGGCGGGGAGCGCATTCTTCTAGGCCAACTGCTTGTCCAGCGCGGCCTTATCACGGAAGAACAACTCGACCTGATCCTCCTGCTCCAGAAGATGAAACAGACAAGGAGTGATGACCGCGCCTTCTGCGAGCTGGCTGTGGAGAGGGGTTTTGCAACGGAAGAGGAGGTTCAAGAGGCCCTGGGAATCCAGCGGAAGACATTTGTGGAGTCCAAGACCGTTGCCCTGGCGGGAGACATTCTCGTCGAGCAAGCCGTCTTGACCCGGGAGCAGCGCGACACGATCCTAAGAACCCAGGGGCGGCTCGAAAAGCCCCTCGCCAACAAGGGGGATTCTCAGAATGAGGCGGATGATGCGTCCGCTCAGGACGAGAGGCCCGAACCAGCACTGGTGGTTTCCGAAGACCATATGGCCGTAAGCCTACAATTGGAGAGTATAGATCCCGCCCTGGTAACAATTCAAAAGGTAAAGGAGTTGCTCTCTTCCCATCAGGTCGAATTCGGCATCCTGCCGGACGATGAGATCCGGCATAACCTCGAGGAGGCCGGGGAAGAACCCGCCTCAATCCTGGTTGCCAAAGGAGAGGAGCCCCGGGCCGGGCAGGACGCCAAGATAACCTATTTCTTCGACACGGACCCCCTCAAGATCGGGACCCTCACCCGGGGGGGGACGATCGATTTCCGAGACCGAGGAGAAATACCGCATGTTGTCACCGGAACGTTGCTTGCCGGAAAGAAGCCGCCTGTCCCCGGCAAACCAGGCCGTGACGTGTTCTCAAAGGTGATCCCGGCATCCAAACCAAAAGACGTGAAACTCCGGTGCGGGAAGGGCGCCTCACGCTCGGAAGACGGGCTGGAGGTCCATGCCGCAATGGATGGGGAACCCGTTGTTTCGCCGGACGGCAAGATCTCGGTCCTTCCTAACCGCAAGATCCAGGGCGACGTGGACCTCAAGACCGGGCATGTGGAATTCGAAGGCGGTATTGACGTCACCGGGAGTGTCCGGGATGGATTTCGCGTCAGGGGCGGGCGCCTCGCCGCTCATGAAATCCTCAGGGCAGACATCCGTGTCTCCGGCGACATCGTAGTAAGAGGCGGCATCATCGGCGCCACCATCCGGGGAGACGGGAATTTGAAGGCAAAATACGTCCAAAATGCCAGGATTCTCGTCCTGGGAGACGTGGCGGTGGAAAAGGAGGTGCTTGACTCGGAAATCGTCACGAGCGGGGCCTTCCTCATGCCGGCTGGAACAATCTTGAACTCCAGGATCTCGGCCAAGAAAGGAGTCGATGCAGCTCAGATCGGATCCAACGAATCCAAGCCCTGCCGCCTTCAGGTCGGAATCGACGAGGGCGCCCTGACCCAGATCCGAGAACTCGAGCAACGAAAGAAAAAGAACCTCGAGAAGCGCGACAAGTACATGAGAGCAGCAGGGAAACTCCAGGATTTCGCCTCTGCCATGCTTCCGGAGATCACGGAACTCGCCCAGGTCCAGGACCGGGGGACACTGAGGCGTAAGGAACTCGAGGAAACGCTCGCGCCCGGCCAGGCCGAAGGCCGTAAAGAGGAGACAGCAAAGCTTCGCCTGGAAATCGAAGCGCTTGAGGAAAAGATCCAGGGGGCGGCCGCAAGACTGGAAAAGCTAATGGACCTCCAGGACCGAATCGTGGCCAAATGCGAGGCGCTGGAAAACAGGGCCGGCGAAATGGATGCGGAAAACCAGGCCCTTGACGAGGACATCGAGGGCATCGAAGAATGGTCCCGCTCAAGTGTGGGGGCGGCCCTTGTGAAAGTTCGGCGGAAGATCTTTCCCAACACGGAGATCAAGGGCCCCCACGGCCTGGTTCGTCTGAGGGTGGGGCAGGAAAACTGCATGATCCAGGAGAAGAGAGTGGCCGGGCCCGAAGACCAAGAACCGGCCTGGAAAATGAGGGTGTCAGGTCTCAACATTTGACAAGCCTGGATAATCTTGCGCATTACATGATGGGTTTATTCTTGCGCCCCGAACGCGTGATTCGGCCCCCAATCCCGGCCCTGGGGCCCATCCGCGGCTTGGTCGTCATTCTACAACAATCACCTCCTTGCACGACCCCTTCACGATGATTAATTTCCCACGCGGTCGAATTAGCACAACCCTGCAGGAAGGATCTTCCCCTGTGTGACCCAGGAAGAAAACGGCGCCGATCATCCCAGGGGACAATAAAGTACCCGGAAATCCAGGGGTCGTGATCCCTGGAATGCAAGGAGGGGTAAGTATGAGAATCGGTATCGTGTCCACCTATCCGCCGATCGAGTGCGGTATCGCAACCTACTCTCAATACCTGACCGAAGCGCTCCGGGAGCAGAGATGCGATGTGTATGTGGTGTCCCATTTCGGAGGAAGCGGGCCGCAGGTATTTCAGGCCTTTGATTACGAAGACGCGGACCTGGCCGAAAAGGCCTTTCGGGTCCTGGTGCGCCTCACGCCCGATGTGGTCCACATTCAGCATGAGTTCGGTCTGTACGGCAAACATCATGGCGTGGCCGTAATCCCCCTCATCATGCAGCTCCGCATGGCCGAAGTCCCTGTGGTAACGACCCTGCACACGGTCTACCGCGAGGTACCGAGGCAGCACCGGGTGATCATCGAAGCCATCTGCTCCAACAGCGACCGTGTCGTGGTCCACGAATCCTATCAGGTGGAGACCCTTCGCAAGGTGCTTCACTCCCGCCTTGCGGAAAAGGTGGTAAGAATCCCCCATGGTGCGAGGCTGGTGGAACCGATAACCGATGCGAAGCAGCGCCTCGGGCTGCCCACCGACAAGAAGATCATCCTGATCATAGGATATTTCCGGCCGTCCAAAAACTTTGAATTGGCCGTTGAGCTCTTCCCGGAAATCAGGCGCCGCTTCCCGGATGCGGTCCTGGTGGTGGCCGGAAAGACCCGGGGCGGAGAGCACAAGGCCTACCGCGATTTCCTTTTCGAAAAAATCGCCGATTCGGACGAAAAAGACGGCATCTATTTAATCCGCGGCCAGCTCCCCCAGGCGGTGTTCGACACGATCCTTTCCGCCGCCGATGTGGTGATGCTTCCCTACAACATCTCCTCCCAGAGCGGGATAATGGCCCACTGCCTCGCTTTTGGAAGGCCCGTGGTTACCAGCGACACGGAAGCCATGCGTCAGACGCTGGCCAAGACCGGCGCGGGCATCGTATGTCAGAACCCCAGGAACTATGTCGATTCGGTGGTCAGGATCTTGAGTGACGATGATTTCGCCCGGGATTTGTCGGACAGGGCCCGGGAATACGTGCGTTCGGAAATTTCATGGCCCCTGGTCACACAACGCCATATCGAACTCTATGCCGACCTGATGGACATCCCCCGAATCCAGTCGAACATCATTCTCGTGGACTGAAAGGAGATGATGAAATGATGGAACGGATCTTTCCTTTTCAACGATACCGGCAAAACCCGATTCTCACCAAATCGGATGTTCCCTATGCATGCAATACGGTATTCAATGCCGCGGCGTGCAGGTTCAAGGATCAGTATTTGCTCATCCTGCGCATCGAGGACCAGGCCGGGAAAAGTCACTTCACCCTGGCCCGGTCGGGGGATGGGAGAAATTTTAAAATCGACCCCCAGCCCTGGGTGACCCCTGACACAGACCCCCGCTGGGAGCCTTACGAGCGCTACGGCATCGAGGATCCGCGCGTGACCCGGATTGGAGATGAATATTTCATCACATATACCGCCTTCGGCCCCTTCGGACCGCGGGTGGCCATCGGCAAGACTTCCGACTTCGTGGGATTCGAGCGGGTGAGCCTGGCCACTGAAGTGGACAACAAGGACGCCGTGCTCTTTCCGGAAAGGATCCGGGGCGATTACGTAATGCTGGATCGACCTTCCGGGGTGGGTCGAAGGGGTGGGTCGATATGGATAACCTATTCGCCGGACCTGGTTCACTGGGGGAGGGCCCGGGCCATCCTGGCTCCGGAGCCCGGGTGGAGCAACTCACGCCTCGGAATCTGTACTCCGCCTATCCGCACGCATGAAGGCTGGCTCACCCTCTATCACGGGGTTAGGGAGACAGCCGGGGGGAAACTCTATCGCATGGGCGTTCTGCTACTGGACCTTCATGACCCGGCGAAGATAGTGGGTTATTCTCCCTATTTCATTTTCGGCCCCGAGGAGATCTATGAACGGGTGGGAGACGTGCCCAACGTGATCTTCGCATGCGGCTTGCTTCCCGAGGATGACGGAACGGTCAAGATGTACTACGGTGCCGCGGACACATGCATCGCCCTTGCAGAGGCGCGCCTCGAAGACCTGGTACGAATCTGCCTCGGTGTCTCACACCTAGGATGAACGTTTCAAATTTTGATGAGATATTTTTTCATGCGTATCAAGCAAACATATAGTGATCTTCGATCACTGCTGTCCAAAAACAAGGAATTTCTAAGAGTATCACCTGATATTTCAATATGTTAGAACACCGAGATAATGTTCTGGGAAATTAGGTTATCGCCCTGCGCTTCCTGGTAATAAAGCTGGAGAAGTGACTGGTCGCCATTTTTTTAAGTCTGTTTTTCAAATAGCAAAAATTGCTTTTAGAAGGCAACATCAGAACATTTTCATTGCCCTTGACAGTGTGGCTATAAAACAGTCGGCGATGATAATCGCATGATTTGTTCAGGACTCCCTATCTTAGGGCCTTCAGCAGCAATGGCCAGAGCACAAGCCTGTGCTCTGGCCAGGGCATAGCCATGGACAGAGGCCATGATCCGAGACGTCAATGCCGGTGGAAAACGCCCTCCCGGCCCCCTTAACGACAAGGACCCTAATGTCTCTATCATTGTCCAGCTGAATAAGCGCCTAATTCAGTTCCTTAGCCATTTCCGAAACGGTTTTATAAGAGGTTCTTCCCATCTTTTGGAAATAGCGGTCGGTTAGAAACGAATTACAAGCCCTGTTGATCCTTATCTATCCATTATATAGGGATAATAGCTCTGGACCACATCCAAACGCGCAAGTTGACCGCCGCCCAGCCATAGCTGGATGATCTTGCTATCCCTAAGGTATTTCTCCACGTGATATTCTCTCACATACCCGTATGAACCCATAAGTTCCATGGCCCTGTTGCAGACCATCTCGGTCACATCACAGGCATATACCTTTGTAGCACTGGCCTGGGCCATTAGGAAATCATCACCAGGACTACCATATTTCTTGCGATTATTGAACATGGTGGCCACTGAAAGATAATAGGCACGGGCAGACTCAATGCCGATGGCCATGTCTGCGATCATAGCCGCCTGGAGAGAATGGTTCCGAACAGGTTTTCCTCCATAGGATCTGGTCGCTGTATATTCCGTAATAATCTCCAGGACCGCCTGGGCATTGCCCAGGGTCATGGGGGCGCTGGTAAGCCTGCCCCAGCTGACGTTGTTCCTAAATAGCTTCCAGTCAATGCCAGGCCCCCCGGCCCGGTATTCCTTGGGCACCCGCACATTATCGAAGTAAATGGCCGCATTGACATCCGTCACCCTCATACCCATCTTATCTTCCGGTTTCCCAAAGGAGAGCCCGGGGGTATCTTTGGGAACGTAGATCAGGGCCACGCCCTCTTCCTTCTGACCGGGATCAGTAGTGCATACAACACAGTAAAGGTCGGCAACGCTCGCGCCACTGGGCCACATCTTCTCACCGTTGATGACCCATTCGTCCCCCTCCAGTTTGGCCCTGGTACGGATAGTAAGACCTTGCTCTGCTGCATCTTCGATATTGCAGCCCCCTGCCGGCTCGGTGATGGCCAAACAGCCGCACCGAGGGGTATCTTCACAAAACATGGGCGTAAACTTGTCCATAATGACCGTATTCCGTGCACCCATGGCCGCTGCCATGCACCACGGAATAATGAGGGAGTGCAAAGAAAGTCCACTGTCCGCCCGGGATATTTCCTCGGATATGGCACATATCGTAGCCGCCGACCTGATGCCCAGGCCCCCGTATCTCGGAGAAAAGCCTCGCTTCTGAACGCCAAGCTTCACCAGGCCCCCATACGCCTTCTCAAAGGCAGCATAATCCTCATCCAGTTGCATTCGCAAAGGCATCACTTCTTTGTCAATGTATTTGCGGATGGTCGTCAAAAAAGCGAGATCTTCCTCCGATGTGATAAACTCCCCATACCTTTTCATACAAACTACCTCCTTTCATCAACACATAGCTTTGCAATATGAATCACAGTGACACAACTTCCCCTCGCGGCGCATGTCCACCACCTATTACCCTTCTTTCCCCTTGGCCTATTTCTCCTGTTTTTCTCCCCGTTGTGCTCTCTCGTCAATAAGGGCTGTCAAGATATGATCCTTTACCGCATTCTCCGCCTCTTGAGGGTCCCCCCCTCTCAGCGCATCAATAATTTTCACATGGCTGCTGACAGCATGCTCAATATCGTGCATGAAATAATACGAGGTAACCCTCGGTCTTACATATCGTTTTCGCAGGTTCCCAATAAGATCAATCAGTATCTTGTTACCACAAGCCGAAACAAATACCTCATGGAATCGACAATGGGTGATTGTATATCCATTAATTGAATAGCCTGTTACCTCCTCTTCCATTTCTTTTATAAGTTCATCCAGTTGGCTAAAATGCCACTCTGTCAGCAGGGGGACGGCGAGCCTTGCGGCAAGACCTTCAAGACTGGCCACAACAACCGTTGTGTCGTTCAGCTCTTCAAGGCTGATATCGCTCACATAGGCCCCTTTTCTTGGAATGCGAATGACAAGACCTTCCCGTTCAAGGACACCCAGCGCCTCTCTTATAGGGGACCTGCTTGTCTCAAATATCCTCTGGAGGCGCGGTTCGCTCAGCTTTTCCCCCTGTTTGAGCTTGCCGCTGGCAATAGCCTCTCTCAGGGAATTGCTGATCTCTTCCACAAGCAACCGGGGCCTCTTGAAATGTACCTTCTGCCTCATAATATTGTCGACAATAGACAATTTTGCCCAACCCTGTCAAATCTAAAATCCGGTGTTGCTTTTGCTGATAGAAATCATCTGTTGCATGAAATGGTTGTGGGCCAGACTACGATAACCATTTAAAATTACTATAAAAATCACTATTGTCTAAAAACAAGAGATTTCTAAGAGTATCACCTGATATTTCAATATGTTAGGACACAGAGACAGTGTTCTGGGAAATTAGGTTGTCGCCAATCGGCCATGCTGTCCAATGGATATCAACCCGGGGCCTCGGGTTGAGTGGGACTTTAACCCACCTGAAACGTGTGCTGCCAGGCACACACTATGGGCCTGTCCGACTTCCCTGCGCCCGTTCGTCACAGCCG
>JAFDIS010000177.1 GCA_019307945.1 Deltaproteobacteria bacterium
CGATGGGTTCGCCTTCTTCTCCCCAATACTCTTCCTTGGGGTCCCACATGCCCATCTCTGCAAGCCCCAAGGGCGCCAGGTCGAGGGCCTTCACATCGATCCGGGTCGACTGAACCTCGCCGGAAAGATACGGATGACCGCCGTAACGCCACTGTTTTCCTGGCTTGACCGTGACGATTGCTCCAGGCACTACCTCCCAGAGACGGCTTGCGCGCAGGGTAATGATCCGGTCGCTTCCCAGCAAACGGCACCGGGCGGCCCGTTCCTTGACCGATAAGGCGACCAATTCAACTGGTTTACTCAGGTCGATATCATCGTCTGCTACCTTGTGCTGCCGCCCGCGTCGGGAACGTCTCTTGGTTTCGACAGGGTAAGGATCGAGGTTGAGCCACCTGCGGTAAGCGGCGATGTAGCGAGCCCCTTCCGATGTTTGCGGCAAAACGACATCGGAGACCGCAATTAAATATTCGGACCCATCTTCACGCCGGCATCTTGCGGTGAGACCGCGCCGTTCGTTACCGTCGTAGTCCACCGCGATCACTGAAACCGGTTCCCCGATGACGAAACCGTCGGCCGGCAGGGTAACGTCGTCCTCGAAGGCCTGCCGAAAGGCCCAGAGCTGTTCATCATCGCCGTATGCGTCGACAGTGATCTCCGCGATCATCTCATCTAGGGTTTTGAGTTCCTTGCCCTTTTTGGAATTTCGCGTGCCCATCTTTTATTCTTCCTTCCAGATGCCAGCCTTCACCAGGCGTTGAATCAGCGCCTTGCGCCGCAGGTGGCCGGCCATGAAATTTTTCAATTCTTGTTGAAATTGCTTTTTGGTCGCAAACAGGTCATAGGCTTCGGCGATGTCGACGAGTATGCGGCAAGCTTCGTCATACCCCCGCCCCGATCCGCGCTCGACGGATTCTTTAACCGACGCCCAGGCCTTGGGAAAACCGCTCGACAGATTCTTCAAATACGCTTTGCGTTTCTCACGTCGCTTGATCTCCCGTTGCTTGCGGTCCCGTTTTTGTTTTTCCATCCGGATTAGACGCGCCTTTTCGGCGTTCTGCCGCAATTCTCCCACTGTACGCCGGGGTGCGTCGGTATCGCCGGTTTGTAAGCCGCGCCACCATGATGCGAACCGGTTCCTGATGGACCGTTTGGCCTGCTGCCCCTTGCCCTCCAGCAATTGTTTCAGGATCGAATTGACTTCTTCTCTTGGGAGGGCATCGATCCACTGTTCCATTTCCCGTCGTGAAACTTCCGTCTCCTGCGCAGCCGGGCTGCCCATGCCGGCACCCGCCAGCAGGTCCGGGCCCACCTCAAGGAATTCGGCCAGCGCCTGCTGAGCTGCCGTCAGGCTTGCCAACCCGCCTACGGACAGCGGCTCCACATCATCGTCATCCATCATTTCCCGGGTTACGGCCGCAAGCCATCCGATATAAAGGCTGCGCAGGTCCCCGCGCAGCAGTTCATCCCGCACCGGGGCCAGACGCGCCATCCAGCCGTGGCTGTCCTCCATGCCGAAGCGGTCGTAGTTTTCCGACTCCTCCAAGCTCCAGGTAATAATCCAATGGGTTTTGGTGGCCTTGATATCCAACAGGTAAGGCACGGCCACGGCCTTGACGGTCTCTTGGGTCAAGGCCTCCATGGGCAGCCGCACCATGAAAATGGCCGTCATCCAGTTGGCCACATAGACATGGGCATCGAAATAGCGCTGCATCAGCTTGTGGGGGTTGCTCGCGAAATTGCCCCAATTATATTCGTCGGTGAAGCTGACCGGCGTGATCGTGGCCCGCGTTGAAAGCGCCCGCAGTTCGGCCATCTCATCCATAGTCAACGGCCGGTCAATGGCCAGAAACTCGTAGTATTGGTATTCGCTCATGGTTTTTGTTCAGCCTTTATCCGCCGGTATTGGTCCCGGGCCACAGTCATCCTCGGTTTGGTGGTCCCCACCGGCATATCCTTGGCCTCCGGGCTGCCTTTGGGCTCGTAAAGCTTCACCCGAACATCCGGTAAGGGCCGCGCAATAAATCGGCAATCTGCCAGATCAGGTTGGCAAAGTAGTTATGATCGGGCATGAACACACTCCTTCCCGCACAACACAAAAAGCAATGGGTCTCATTCACTCACAGCCATGTCAGCTTGCCTCATCCGGGAAAAACTCCTGCAAGAGATCCTTGCCCCGCTCGCCCATGCTCCGCAACAAGTCTTCAACTTGCTTCAACGCCAGCGGCGACGGCCGGGCGCGGCCTTTTTCCCAGCGGTTGATGGTAGGAAAGGTCACGCCGAGCCTGGCGGCGAACTTTTCCTGGGTCAGACCCGTGCGATCCCGCAGCTCACGGACCAGTCGAGGAATATCGGTCTGGGCATTCAATGGCGCTCTCCTTGAAAAGTCGGGGAAATCTGAATCCCACAGAATTCATATCACACGCTTTATCAGATGATCTATCATACGATAAACGAAATCCCTGTCAAGCAACAATTCCACTATAGGAATTTTTCTTAATCAACTCCTGAATGGATCGGTTACCGAAAGGATATTCGGCTATTTTAAGGGCTACTGCCGGACACGCTTCCCGACCCTTAGTGCAACCGGCCTGTTAACCAAGGAATTCTGAAAAACGGAGAATCGGAGAATTCCGCGTTCATTTCAGGATCCAAAGGCGAATTTCGGGTTAACTATTCAGGGCTGGACATGAAATGGGCAGTTTGGCGGAGAATGGAGGATGTAGACGGGGATGTGGATTAAAACGTATCCTTATGAAATCACTGCTCTTACAAGAACGAAGCCCCGCATCATGGATGCGTGGCTCTATTCGTTAAGCAACCGTTTAGGAAAAGGGTTGCATTCGTGGTTGGCTCCCCATGTGCAACCCT
>JAFDIS010000178.1 GCA_019307945.1 Deltaproteobacteria bacterium
ACATTAATTTAGCACAAAAGGATCGGGATTTCCAGCGGAAAATGGTCGGGGGAGGAGGCTGTTGGCGGTCCAGCATCCGGGCCCTGAGCTGTCCGTCTTGGGAGTTGGATGAGAAAGGCATGAAAACATGGATGTCCCCTTTTTTCGAGGTGAATGGTGATTCGATATGAACGGTCGGTGTGTCCTCATGACTGCCCGGATACGTGCGGGCTCCTGGTGGGGGTGGAAGAGGGCAGGGTGGTCTCGGTGAAAGGGGACCCGGAGCACCCCTTCACGCGGGGGGCCGTGTGCATGAAGGTGGCCCGCTACCCGGAACGCCTGGTTTCACCCCTTCGGGTGTTGCACCCCCTGAGGCGTACCGGACCCAAGGGCTCCGGATCCTTCGAACGGATTTCATGGGACCGGGTCCTGGACGAAATCGTGGAACGCTACCGCCGGATCGCCGAGAAAGAAGGCGCGGAGGCGATCCTTCCTTACTCCTATGCCGGGACCATGGGGCTGGTCCATTATCACGCGGGCCACCCGTTCTTCCACAGGCTGGGGGCCTCACGCCTCAGGCGAACAATCTGCAGCGCTGCGGCCGAAGCCGGCTTTTCCGCTACCATGGGCAACGGCCCTTCCACGGACATCGAGACTGTAGTAGCCTCGGACCTGATTCTCATCTGGGGCAGCAACACCCTGGCCACCAATATGCACGCCTGGCCCTTTTTCCTGGAGGCCCGCCGCAGGGGAGGGCGCATAATCTGTATCGATCCCTACCGCAACCGCACGGCCGCAGAGGCGGACCGACACGTGATGTTGAGACCGGGAACGGATGCGGCCCTCGCCCTGGGAATGATGCACGTGCTGGTGGAAGAAGATCTCCTGGACCGGGACTTCATTGCCCGGTATACGCTGGGCTTTGAAGAACTGGCGGGACGAATTGCCGAATATCCCCCCTCCCGGGCGGAGAAGATCACGGGCGTGGGCTCCGATGAAATAATCCAATTGGCCCTGGAATACGGCAGGGCCCGGTCCCCCTATATCCGCACGGGATGGGGGCCCTCACGGCACCCCAACGGGGGCATGGCCATCCGGACCATCGCCTGCCTGCCGGGCCTGGTGGGGGCCACGCACAAGCGGGGAGGGGGAATTACACGGTCGACTTCCGGGGCCTTTGCCCTGAACAAGGCGGCCCTGGAGCGGGAGGACCTGGGGCCGCGGGACGTGCGCACCGTGAACATGATCCAGTTGGGCCACGCACTCACTTCCCTCAAGGACCCACCGATCCTGGCCCTTCACGTATATCACAGCAACCCGGCGGTGGTGGCCCCCGATTCGACGAGGGTCCTCAAGGGCTTGGCTCGGGAGGACCTCTTCACGGTGGTCCACGAGCACATGATGACGGATACGGCCCTGTACGCCGATATCGTACTTCCGGCCGCCATGTCCATGGAGACCACGGACCTTTACCGCAGCTACGGACACTACTACCTGCAGATGGCCAGGCCGGTGATGCCGCCGCCCGGGGAAACCCGCTCCACTCTTGCCATCTTCCAGGACCTGGCGCGCCGGTTCGGGTTTACGGAGGAGGTTTTTGGGGAAGACGAGGAGTCTCTGATTCGGCGGCTGCTGCAAAGCTCTTCGCCTTATCTGAAGGGCGTTACGTGGGAGAAGATCTCCCGTTGTGAGCCGGTGAGGCTCAACGTGCCAGAAAACCCCTTTTCCGACGGTTTCAAGACCCCTTCGGGCAGGATCGAATTCTATTCAAAGTCCATGGAGGCCCAGGGCCTCGATCCGCTCCCCGCGGGTGAGGCCGGCGTGGACAGGGAGGGGCTGGGACGTTACCCGCTTCAACTGATCACGCCGCCTAGGCGGGAGTTCCTCAATTCCACTTTCTGCGAGATCGAATCCCTCAGAGCCCGGGCCGGAGGGCCTTTCCTGTGGATCAATCCGGTCGATGCCGGGGCCAGGGGGATCACGGAGGGGAGCAGAGTGCGGGTTTTCAACGACCGGGGGCACTGTGTTGTGGAGGCGCGGGTCACGCCCCGCACCACTGCGGGAGTGACCGTGATCGAGGGACTGGTCTGGCTCCGGTTCATGCCGGGGAGTCAGGGGATAAACCACCTCACCAGCCAGGAGCTCACCGACATGGGCGGTGGCTGCGCCTTTCATTGTAACCTCGTGGAGGTGGAGAGGGTAGAGGGCGAATACCAGCATGAAATGCAACCGGCTTCCGAGGATTGAGGGGCCCGGAAGCCGGTCTGCTGCTCAGGGGTGAGAGCAGCTCTAAGGAGGTGCCAAGTTCACTTTATTGGTTTAGCATATTACATGCCAAATCGGCGGTTTCGAGGTGCGCTTTGCCCGGTTTTTCGGCGCAAGGAGATGATCGAGCTCCCCAGGAAGAGGTCCCGCCCGCCATTAACCAGGGTGGGACTTTTCTCTTGAACCGGGGACGTTAACCTGTGCCTGTCTAGTACAATCATTTGAAATTACATATGAAAAGTTTTAGGATTTGAAAATGCAAGACCAATGATGATTGCCTTTCGCTCTGCCTTCATCACCACCGGACCCGATTGCCTTTGCGCCTCTGCCGCGCCGATCTTTTTGAGGTCTTGAAAAAATTCTTTTATCCGAGTCCACACAAAGGACGCTAAATCGTAAATTTTCTTACGTTAACTTTTAACTACTGTTAAATTTTGAAAACAATACAGCGGTCGAGTTAACCCTTGTGCTGTGACACCTACCTGCCGTTGAATTCTTCCTCCCTTTTGAAAAGTCAAGCATTTCAATTTGCTAGCGGGGTTAAGCGCTCTCCTCGAAAAGTGGTCTTTTTTTGGCATCGACCTTGCA
>JAFDIS010000102.1 GCA_019307945.1 Deltaproteobacteria bacterium
CTTCTCCAGGTGCTTCGTAATCGCCGCCGTCAACGTCGTCTTGCCATGATCAATATGACCGATCGTCCCCACGTTCACATGCGGCTTCGTCCTTTCAAATTTCTGCTTCGACATACCGAACCTCCATACATTCCTTTAACAAAGACGGCATAAATCAACCCTGAAAACCAGCCGTCACCCCCGGGGTGGTCACTCGGCCACAAGGGCCTGTGCCCGGGGGCCTTTGGTCACCACCGGTAGTGGGCGAAGGCCTTGTTGGCTTCGGCCATCCGATGGGTGTCCTCTCTCTTCTTGATGGCCGCCCCCCTGCGGTTGGCTGCGTCCATGAATTCTCCCGCCAACTTGGCCGCCATGGTCTTTTCTCCGCGTGCCTTTGCAAAACCGATCAACCATCGCATGCTCAGGGCCTGACTCCGGGCGGGCCGAACTTCCGTGGGGACCTGGTATGTGGAACCGCCCACCCGCCTGGACTTGACCTCCACCACGGGTCTGACATTCTCGACGGCCTTCTTGAACACCGATAGGGGATCCTCTTTCCCCTTTTTCTCGATAATATCAAAGGCCGAGTACATGATCTTCTGGGCGACGCTCTTCTTCCCTTTCTTCATCAAGTTGTTGATGAACTTCGCCACCAGTATGCTGTTGTACTTGGGATCGGGAGCGATTTCTCTTTTTGTTACGACTCTCTTCCGCGGCATAGCTTGTCTCCAAATGAATCCGCTACGGGGCTTTCCCCGAATCTACCCAAATCTATTTATTAGATGCTTTTCGGTTTCTTGGCGCCGTACTTGGAACGCCCCTGTCGCCGATCATCCACGCCGGTGGTATCCATGGTTCCTCGGATGATGTGGTACCTGACACCAGGCAGATCCTTGACCCTGCCGCCGCGCAGCAGCACCACGGAGTGCTCCTGGAGATTGTGACCCATCCCGGGGATATAGGAAGTAACCTCGATGCCGTTGGTCAACCGCACCCTGGCCACCTTCCGCAATGCAGAGTTGGGCTTCTTAGGCGTGGAGGTGTATACCCTGACACAGACACCCCGCTTTTGCGGGGCCCCCTGGAGGGCCGGGGTCTTTACCTTTTTCTTAGGTTTCTTCCGCCCCTTCCTGACGAGTTGATTAATTGTCGGCATCCACGAATCTCCTGGTTTTTCTTGTTATGTCGTCCCGCCCCCCCGGTTTCCCCCGGTCGGCGCTCTAAAATCACAAAATTTTTTCTTTTACTCAGTCATACGGTATTTGTCAAGCGTTTTCTGCCTCTATGCCTCCGATTCCACCAAGATGATCTCCTGATCCCTGTACTCTTTTCTCCCCGTTCCCGCCGGGATGAGTCTACCCATGATCACGTTCTCTTTCAAACCTTTGAGATAATCGATCTTCCCGGCCACGCTGGCGTCGGACAACACCTTGGTGGTCTCCTGAAAGGAGGCGGCCGATATAAAGCTCTCGGTGCTGAGACTGGCCTTGGTGATCCCCAGGAGCAAAGGCTCGGCGGTGGCTGGCTTGCCCCCCTGCTCGACGATTTTTCGGTTTTCTTCCTCAAAGCGGTGTTTTTCCACGTGCTCACCCAGCAGGAAGTGAGAATCCCCCACGTCGGTCACGCTCACCTGCCGCAACATCTGCCGCACGATCACCTCGATGTGCTTGTCATTGATGCGGACGCCCTGGAGCCTGTACACTTCCTGGACCTCGTCCACGAGATATTTGGCAAGCGCCTTCAGGCCCCGGATCTTCAGGATATCGTGTGGATTTACGGACCCGTCCATCAGGGCCTCCCCAGCCCGCACATAGTCGCCTTCCAGGACACTTACGTGCTTGCCTCGACCGATGAAGTAATCCACCGGCTCGCCCACCTCGGGGGTGATGGTCATCTTGCGTTTCCCCTTGGTGTATTTTCCAAAGGACACGTAGCCGTCGATCTCGCTGATGATGGCCGTTTCCTTGGGTTTGCGGACTTCAAAAAGCTCAGCAACGCGGGGCAAACCGCCCGTGATGTCCTTGGTTTTCGTGGTCTCTCGCGGGATCTTAGCCAGCACCGTACCGGGCGTCACTTCCTGGCCCTCGGTCACCATGATGATGGCCCCCACCGGGAGAAAGTACCGGGCGCTGGCCTTCTGGGAACCCGGCACCTTCAGGGTCTTGCCCTTGGGGTCTTTGATGGAGATGCGCGGTCTGATATCCACGTCACGGGAATCCACGATGATACGGCTGATCTTGCCCGTGACGTTGTCCCGTTTCTCCTGCATGGTCCGTTCCGGGATCACGTCACCGAACTTCACTATGCCCGCCACCTCGGTCATAATGGGAATCGTGAAAGGATCCCACTCCGTGAGGGTCTGGTTTGCTTTGATTTTTTCCCCGTCCTTGACGCGCAGGGTGGCGCCGTATATGACGGGGTAGCGTTCGAGTTCACGACCGCCTTTGCCCAGGACGGCCACCTCGCCGTTCCGGTTCATTGCTATGTAAGAGCCCTTCTCGTCCTGGACCGTCTTGAGGTTGATGTACTTGATCTTTCCTTCGTTCCTGGCCTGGATGGTGGTCTGCTCCACCCTCCGGCTGGCGGTACCACCGATGTGGAATGTCCGCATGGTGAGCTGCGTACCGGGTTCTCCGATACTCTGTGCGGCGATGATCCCGATGGCCTCTCCAATGTTCACCTCGTGACCATGTGCAAGGTCGCGGCCGTAGCATTTTTTACAGGCGCCGTGCCTGGACTCGCAGGTGAGCACGGATCGAATCTTCACACGTTCGATACCCGCGTTTTCAAGGGCCTCCACCTTTTCCTCGTCGATCTCTTCATTGGCCTTCACCAGGAGTTCGCCGGTCACCGGGTCCTGGATGTCGTCAAGCGCAACCCGTCCCAGGACCCTTTCGCCCACGCGCTGGATGATCTCACCGCCTTCCGTCAGGGCATCCACCCAGATCCCGTCCATGGTGCCACAATCCTCTTCTGTGATTATGGCATCCTGCGCCACGTCCACCAAGCGACGCGTCAGATATCCGGAGTTTGCAGTCTTGAGGGCGGTGTCGGCCAGGCCCTTGCGGGCACCGTGCGTCGAGATGAAGTACTGGAGCACGGTAAGGCCTTCCCGGAAATTGCTGGTGATGGGCGTCTCGATGATCTCCCCGGAGGGCTTGGCCATGAGTCCGCGCATTCCGGCCAACTGCCTCATCTGGTCCTTACTGCCCCTGGAACCCGAATCGGACATCATATAGATTGGATTGAAACTGGCGGTCCTCACCTTCTTGCCGTTGCCCTCCACCACCTCCTCGGCCATCTCCTTCATCATCTCGGAAGCCACATCTTCCGTGGACTGGGCCCAGAGGTCCACCACTTTGTTGTATTTCTCCCCCCCCGTGATGAGGCCCGAAGTGTATTGGTCCTCGATGCTCCTGACTTCCTTCTCCGCCCGCTCGAGGATCTTCTGCTTGCGCTTGGGGATCACCATGTCCTTCATGGCGATGGATATACCCGACAGCGTCGCGTATTTGTAACCCATATCCTTCAAACGGTCGGCCAGGATCACCGTAGCCTTGATCCCGGCGTTTCGGTAGGATTCGTTGATCAGCCTCCGCAGCTCCTTCTTGGACATCACCTTGTTGATGGAAGAAAAAGGCACTTCCTCGGGCAGGACCTCGGAGAGAAGAACCCTGCCCGTGGTGGTCTCCACCAGTTCGCCGTCCAACCTCACCCTGATCTTCGCATGAAGATCCAGAGCCCCGGCGTCGTAGGCTATGCGCACCTCGTCGAAACCCGCGAAAACCTTGTCCTCACCCTTGGCGAAGGGCCGCTCCCGTGTCATGTAGTAGATCCCCAGGACGATGTCCTGGCTAGGCACGATGATCGGGTCTCCGTGGGCGGGCGACAGGATGTTGTTGGTGGACATCATGAGGACCCGTGCCTCGATCTGGGCCTCTATGGAAAGAGGGACGTGGACGGCCATCTGGTCTCCGTCGAAGTCCGCGTTGAACGCCGTGCACACGAGAGGATGCAACTGAATGGCCTTGCCCTCGATCAGGATCGGCTCGAAGGCCTGGATACCCAGGCGGTGGAGCGTAGGGGCCCGGTTCAGCATGATGCAGTACTCCTTGACCACCTCGTCCAGCGCATCCCATACCTCCGGGGTTTCCCTCTCCACCGTCTTCTTGGCGCTCTTGATGGTGGTCACCAGGCCCTTTTCGTCCAGCTTGTTGTAGATGAAGGGCTTGAAGAGTTCCAGTGCCATCTTTTTCGGAAGGCCGCACTGGTGGAGTCGCAGATCGGGACCCACCACGATCACGGAACGCCCGGAGTAGTCCACCCTCTTTCCCAACAGATTCTGCCTGAAGCGGCCCTGCTTCCCTTTGAGCATGTCGCTGAGGGACTTGAAGGGCCGCTTGTTGGCCCCGGTGACCACCTTTCCCCGCCTGCCGTTGTCGAAAAGCACGTCCACGGCTTCCTGAAGCATGCGCTTTTCGTTGCGGACGATGATATCGGGGGCGTTCAGTTCCAGAAGTCTCTTGAGGCGGTTGTTGCGGTTGATCACGCGCCTGTACAAATCATTGAGGTCCGATGTGGCGAACCTGCCTCCGTCCAAAGGCACCAAAGGCCTCAAATCGGGTGGAAGCACGGGGATGACGTCCAGGATGGTCCATTCGGGACGGTTCTTCGACTCACGGAAAGCGTCGATCACCTTCAGCCGTTTGCCCAGTTTTTTTCGCTTGGCTTCGGAACGGGTGCTGAGCATTTCGGCGCGAAGGGTCGAGGAAAGCTCTTCCAAGTTCAAATCCTTGAGCATCTTCTGAATGGCTTCAGCTCCGATGCCGGCCTCGAACCGATCCCCGTAATCCTCCCTCGCCTGCATCAACTGCTCGTCCGTGAGCAGCGTGCCTTTAGCCAGCGGGGTATCTTTGGGGTCGATGACGATATAACTTTCAAAGTACAGCACGCGCTCCAGGTCCTTCAGCGTCAGGTCCAGCAAGTTACCTATCTTGGAGGGAAGGCACTTCAGGAACCAGATGTGGGCCACGGGGGTCGCCAGTTCGATATGACCCATGCGTTCCCGCCGCACCTTGGACTGGATCACCTCGACCCCGCACTTCTCGCAGACAATCCCGCGGTGCTTCATCCGCTTGTACTTCCCGCAGTTGCACTCGTAGTCTTTGATGGGGCCGAAGATCTTCGAACAGAACAGCCCGTCCCTCTCCGGCTTGAAGGTCCGGTAATTGATGGTCTCCGGTTTTTTCACCTCGCCGTAGGACCATTCCCGGATCTTTTCCGGTGAGGCCAGAGAAAGCTTGACCGCGTTGAAGCTCGAGGGATCTTTCGGCTTTGTAAAGAAACTGTACAATTCTTCCAATGCCATTCTCCTTTTGCGTGGAATGCTTATGCCGCGCTGTCCTCAAAAAGCTGGATTTCCAACCCCAAACTCTGCAACTCCTTCATCAGCACCTTAAAGGACTCGGGCAGGCCCGCCTCGAGGACATTGTTGCCCTTGACGATCCTCTCGTACATCCGGGTCCTGCCGGCCACGTCGTCCGACTTGACCGTGAGGAACTCCTGGAGCGAGTAGGCCGCCCCATATGCCTCCATGGCCCATACCTCCATCTCCCCCAGCCGTTGCCCCCCGAACTGGGCCTTGCCGCCCAGGGGCTGCTGGGTTACCAGAGAATAAGGGCCGATGGAGCGCGCATGCAGTTTGTCATCCACCAGGTGATGGAGCTTCATCATATACATGATGCCCACAGTGATCTGCTGGTCGAAAGGTTCCCCCGTACGTCCGTCGTACAGCGTGGCCTGACCCGTCACGGGAAGTCCCGCCTCTTCCAGAGAGCGCTTTATCTCATCCTCTTCCGCACCGTCGAACACGGGTGATGCCATGGGAACTCCATCCTGGAGCAGGCGGGCCTTTTCGATGAGTTCATCGTCCGAGGCCTTCCTGAAAATCTCTTCGTATTGATCCTTGGGAAACACGCTCTTGAGCTTGGACCGCAAGGGTTTGGTGCTCTTGAGTCCGTTCAGAAGGTTTCCGATCTGGGCACCGAGTTCCCGGGAAGCCCAGCCCAGGTGTGCTTCCAACACCTGGCCCACGTTCATTCGCGACGGAACACCCAAGGGGTTCAGAATGATATCCACCGGCGTGCCGTCCGCGAAGTACGGCATGTCTTCAACGGGAAGGATCCTGGAGAGCACCCCTTTGTTTCCGTGCCGCCCGGCCATCTTGTCACCCACGGACAGCTTGCGCTTGACGGCCACGTATACCTTAACCATCTTGATGACTCCGGGGGCCAGTTCATCCCCGATGCCGAGGCGCTCGATCTTCTCCTGGAAGGTTCTCTCTATCCGTTCCAGCTTGGCCCGGTAGCTGGCCACCACGGAATCGATCTTCTCCATCTCATCCATGGTCGCCTTGATATCCACACCGGCCAGAGAAAGTACGGGGATATTCTGGAAATCCTGTTCCGTGATGGTCTTGCGGGCCTTGAAAAGAAGCTTTCCGCTGCTCTTGTCCCTCAGGTCCGATCTGAGCCGTTTGCCGACTATGAACCCGCGGAGCTTGTCCCTTGCACTGAGCGTGACCACGTGAATCTCGTCGTCCCGATCCTTTTCGAGGCGTGACCTCTCCTGCGCCTCGATCTGCAGGCTCCGCTGATCGCGCTCCACCCCGCGCCGCGCGAAGACCTTTGCGTCGATTACGATGCCCGTAACCCCGGGCGGCACCCTCAGCGAGGTATCCTTGACGTCACCGGCCTTGTCTCCAAAGATGGCTCGCAGGAGTTTTTCTTCCGGGGAAAGCTGGGTCTCGCCCTTGGGCGTGATCTTGCCCACCAGGATGTCGCCCGCCTTGACCTCGGCTCCGATCTTGATGATGCCGCTCTCGTCCAGATTTCTCAGGGCCTCTTCCCCGACGTTCGGGATGTCCCGGGTGATTTCTTCTTTCCCCAGTTTCGTGTCGCGAGAGACCACCTCGAATTCCTCGATGTGGATGGAGGTGTACACATCCTCCTTGACCACCCTTTCGCTGATGAGGATGGAGTCCTCGAAGTTGTACCCACCCCAGGACATGAAGGCGACCATTACGTTCTGGCCCAGAGCCAGTTCTCCCATCTCGGTGGCCGGACCGTCGGCTATGATCTGCCCTTTTCGGACCCGTTCGCCCCTGCGCACGATCGGTTTCTGGTTATAACAGGTGTTCTGGTTGGATCGCTTGTATTTGGTAAGTTTGTAGATCTCCACCTCCGGGTCGTCCTCCTGGCCCCCCTCGGAGCGAATCACTATCCTGGAGGCGTCCACGTCTTCCACCACCCCGTCCCGACGCGCCACGGCCGAAACCCCGCTGTCTCGGGCCACAACGCTCTCGATTCCGGTTCCCACAAGGGGGGCTCGTGCCTTCAAGAGGGGGACGGCCTGACGCTGCATATTGGACCCCATCAGTGCCCGATTCGCATCGTCATGTTCCAGGAAGGGTATGAGAGAGGCCGAAACACTCACCAACTGGTCCGGGGAAACGTCCATGTAACGGACCTGATCCACGGAGACCTTGGCCGCCTCGCCCTCGATCCTGACGGCCGCTTCGTCCCGCAGAAAATTACCTCTGTTGTCCAGTGGCGCGTTGGCCTGGGCGATGGGGAAATCCCTCTCGTCCATGGCCGAAAGGTATTCGATCCTGTCCGTGGCCCGCCTGTTTTCCGTGAGCCGGTACGGGGTTTCGATGAACCCGAATTCATTGACACGCGCATAGGTGCTCAGGGAGACGATGAGTCCGATGTTGGGACCTTCCGGCGTCTCGATGGGGCAGATACGGCCGTAGTGCGTGGGATGCACATCCCGCACCTCGAACCCTGCGCGCTCCCGCGTGAGTCCTCCCGGGCCCAGGGCGCTGAGGCGCCGCTTGTGGGTCACCTCCGAAAGGGGATTGGTCTGGTCCATGAACTGAGACAATTGGCTGGTTCCGAAGAATTCCTTCACCACCGCCGAGACGGGCTTGGAATTGATCAAGTCGTGGGGCATGAGTGTCTCCACCTCCTGGAGGCTCATGCGCTCCTTGATGGCCCGCTCCATCCTGACCAGGCCGATTCGATACTGATTCTCCAGCAATTCGCCCACCGCGCGGACCCGCCGGTTGCCGAGGTTGTCGATGTCGTCCACCATGGCCTCATTGGTCTTCAGGTCGATAAGCTCCTTCACCGTGGCCATGATGTCTTCGTTGCGCAGGGTGCGCTGCTCCAGCGGAACGTCGAAGCCCAACCTGTAATTCAGCTTGAGGCGTCCCACCTTGGACAGGTCATAGGTATTGATGTTGAAAAAGAGGTTCTGAAAAAAGGTATTGGCCACCTCCGGAGTGGGGGGGCTCGAAGGACGCATCTTGCGATAGATGTCCAGGACGGCCTCTTCGGGCGAATCGATCTTGTCCAGGAGCATGGTGTCCCGGATCGCGGTGCTCACACCCGGTGCCTCCAACACGAGGCACTGAATCTCCGTGATGCCCCGGTCCCGCAAGGAATCGAGAATTTCGGGGGTCAGCATTTCGTTGCCCACCGCCAGGACTTCACCCGTTTCCGGATCCACAACATCGTCGGCCAGGACCCTGCCCTCCACGTCTTCGGGTTCGATGGGCAACCGTCGGATGCCGGCCGCCTGCAGGTCCCGGTGCAGTTTCTTGGTGTACCTCGCTCCCTTCTTGGCGATCACCTCACCCGTTTCCGGATGAACCACCTCCTTGGACAGTTTTCTCCTCAACAGATACTCAAGCTTCGCCTCCCGCCAGTACGCCCCTTGCTCAATGCCGATGGTCTCCGTGTCGTAGAAGTAGGAAAGGATCTCTTTCGAGGAATACCCGAGGGCCTTCAGCAGAATGGTCACGGGGAACTTGCGTCTGCGGTCCACCCTCACGTAAAGCAGATCCTTGGGATCGAACTCGAAATCGAGCCAGGATCCCCTCAAGGGGATGATGCGGGCCGAGTAAAGGAGCTTTCCGCTGGAATGGGTCTTGCCCTTGTCATGATCGAAAAACACACCGGGAGATCTGTGGAGCTGGCTCACCACGACCCGCTCCGTCCCGTTGATTATAAAGGTTCCCCTGTCCGTCATCATGGGCAGGGTGCCGAAGTAAATTTCCTGCTCTTTTATGTCCCTGATGCTTTTCGTCCCTTCGGTTGCATCCACGTCGAAGACCACCAGGCGTACAGTCAGCTTCAAGGGGGCTTCATAATTCATCCCTTTGCTGAGGCAGTCTTCCTCATCGTATTTCACGTCTTCGAACGTGTACTTCACGAATTCCAGCGAAGACGTCTCGCTGAAATCATGGATAGGGAAAACGCTCTTGAAGGCGCCCTGCAGCCCGATGTCCTGCCGCTCCTCGGGCGGTACATCCTTCTGCAGAAAGCGGGCGTAGGAATGCTTTTGCATCTCAATCAGGTTGGGAATACCGATGACTTTCTTGATTTTCCCGAAACTCCTTCTTGCTCGCTTGTTTGTTTCGCCCTTTCCAGACATCTTCGCTCCTTAATTCATTCAGTTGGCGCCCCCACGGGGGGCCGGCCCTTGCCCGGGCCCGTTGCCGGGCAACCGGCGCTCATTGATGCTGCATGCCGGTCGCCCGGGTGTACACCGTCACTACTTGATCTCAACGGTGGCGCCTGCCTCCTCGAGTTGGTTCTTGACGTCCTCGGCCTCCTCTTTGGGAACACCCTCTTTCACCGGTCCGGGGACATCGTCCACGAGCGCCTTGGCCTCCTTTAGCCCCAGGCCCGTCACTGCTCGAACCACTTTGATGACCTGGATCTTCTTGTCTCCCACGCCGGTCAGAACCACGTCGAACTCCGTTTTCTCGGCCGCTTCCTCGCCTCCCTGGGCCGCCGGAGCCGCCGCCGCCACGGCCACAGGTGCCGCAGCGCTGACGCCGAATTTCTCTTCCATTTCCTTCACCAATTCCGACAATTCCAGGACAGACATGTTCGCGATGAACTCGATGACGTCCTCTTTGGTAATCTCCGCTGCCATAATTGATCTTCGACCTCCGTATATTAAGAAACGATGTAAACTGTTTATTGCCCTTTCTGCTCCTCGACGGCCTTCAACACATTGAGCAGTTGGCCGATGCATCCGCTCAGGACCCGGACGAAGGCCGCTGGTACGCCCTGCATGGTCCCCAACACCTGGGAAAGAAGCGCCTCCCGGCCGGGGAGTTCCGCCAAGCGCTTCACGGCGGCCGCATCCATGATCTTTCCGGAAAGCTGGCCGCACTTGATTTTCAGCTTGTCCACTTCCTTGGCGAAATCCACGAGGGCCTTCGCCAGCGCCACCACGTCCCCGTAAGTCATTGCCAGGGCTGAGGGACCGGTCATGTATTCGGCCAGGTTTTCCGTATCCGTCCCGGCGCACGCCCGTTTGAGCAGCCGGTTCTTGACCACCTGAAAATCGGTCTCGCTCCTCCGAAGCTCTCCACGAAGACGGTTCATGCTCTCCACGTCCATCCCCTGGAAGTCCACCAGAAACGTGGCTTGCGCCCTCTCAAGGCGTTCCCGCAGCTCGACCACGAGTTTTTCTTTTTCCGTCCTTTTCAATGATTCACCTCCTCTCCTTTCGACACGTCATATGCTTTCGGTCAAAGGCAGAGGTCTCGTTCACCAGGAGGAATCCATACATGCTTTAGCGGATTTTTCAAGGGGTTCGATCGACCACTCAGTCTCGGTAGGCACTCCGCATGGGAATTTAAGCCTGCCGGCGAGGCACCCGCCCGGCACGGCACCTACTGTCTCTGACCAAATGCCCTCCCGGCCGTCATGGTCCGGGGAATGGCTCAACGAATTGTTCGAAGCTTCCTGTCCGTCCGATTCAGTTAAGGATACGTCCCGGGGCTTCGCGCCATCGGAGGACCCGCCATCCCGGGCGGGGCCCGTTCCCTCGCGCGGATTCCCAGGCGATTTCCGACTCCGGCTGACTCCCGTCGTTCCTTGTGTATCCCCTTTATACCGTGTTTATTGTACGATCAGGTCCTTGGCGTATGCCGGGTCCACTTTGATGCCCGGGCCCATGGTTGTGGAAATGGCGATGCTCTTCAGATAGGTCCCCTTGCTCGAAGAGGGTTTCAATCTGATCACGGTATCGAGAAATGCGGCAATATTTTCCTTGATGCGCTCCGGACCGAAAGACACCTTTCCCATGGGTGCATGAACGATGCCCGCTTTTTCCACCCTGAAATCTATCTTGCCCGCCTTGATCTCCTTAACGGCTTTGGCCAGGTCAAACGTGACCGTGCCCAGCTTGGCGTTGGGCATCATACCGCGGGGTCCGAGAATCCTTCCCAGTTTCCCCACGGCACCCATCATGTCGGGCGTCGCAATGGCCTTGTCGAACTCAAGCCATCCGCCCTGGATCTTCTCCACGAGGTCCTCGGCCCCCACCTCATCAGCGCCTGCTTCCCGGGCCTCTTTTTCCTTTTCGCCCCGGGCGAAAACAGCCACGCGGACTTCCTTCCCCACGCCATGGGGCAATGCGACGGTGCCTCTGACCATCTGGTCGGCATGGCGGGGATCAACCCCGAGCCGTACGGCCACGTCCACCGTCTCATCGAACCGCGTGAATGCGGTGTCGAGCGCCAGTTTGATCGCCTCATCAAAATCGTATTTGCGCAGCCGGTCCACATTCCGGGCCGCGTTTCTGTATTTTTTTCCTCTCTTGGCCATTTCCTCATGTCCTCTCGACCTTACGATTCGACCACAGTAATCCCCATGCTCCTCGCGGTCCCCTCGATGATCTTCATGGCGGCATCCAGGTCATAGGCGTTCAGATCTTCGAATTTCACCTTGGCGATTTCTTCCACCTGTTTCCTGGTCACCTCTCCCACCTTCTCCCGGTTCGGCTCGCTGGAGCCCTTGGCGACCTTTGCCGCCTGCTTCAGCAGGACGGAGGCCGGCGGAGTCTTGGTGATGAAGGAAAAAGACCTGTCAGCATAAATGGTAATGACAACGGGGATGACCGTTCCTTGCTGATCTTGTGTCTTTGCGTTGAACTGCTTGCAAAATTCCGCGATATTAACACCGTGCTGCCCCAGGGCCGGACCGATGGGGGGCGATGGATTTGCCTGCCCTCCTTTTACCTGGAGTTTCACGGACCCAATCACTTTCTTGGCCATGGTTTACCTCGGTTCCCTACTGTTCCCACGTCCTCAATCAAATCTTGTTCACCTGGATGAAATCCAATTCCACGGGTGTGGATCGACCGAAAATGGTGATCATCACCCGCAGCTTTTCCTTGTCCGCTTTGACCTCGTTGACGACACCTTGGAAATTGCTGAACGGCCCGTCGATCACGCGCACCTCATCGCCTTCCTCGAACTGGTACTTGGGCTTGGGTCGGCTGACGCCCTCTTCCATCTGGCGGATGATGCGTTCGGCCTCCTCATCGGAGATCGGGGTCGGTTTGACACCCCCGCCGACGAACCCCGTCACCTTGGCCGTATCCTTGACCGTATGCCAGCTTTCATCGTTCAAATGCATCTGCACGAGGATATATCCGGGGTAGAACTTTCTCGAGGAAGTCCTTTTCTGTCCCTTTTTCAGTTCAACCACCTTCTCGGTAGGGACGAGAATTTCACCGAAATACTTTTGTTGTCCCAGAGAAGAAATCCGCTCTTCCAGGGTCCGTTTGACCTTGTTTTCAAACCCCGAGTAGGTGTGAACGATGTACCATTTCAATTGGACGTCGCTATCCTTGTCCGTATCCATGTTCCCATCCAGATTTCAAATGGACCGTTGGGATCCGCCCTCAGCCCACGATCGCCTTGATGATCTTGATCAGGCCGAAATCCACGAGGCCCAAGTAGAAGGCCACGATGAGGACCAAAATGATTACCACAGCCGTGGAGGCGAACAGTTCTTTCCGCGTGGGCCACTTGACCTTCTTGAGTTCCACCCTGGCCTCGCGGAGAAACTGCGCCGTCTTCTTGACCCATACCGCCGCCCCCCTGGGTCCTTCCGCCTTCTTGTCCGGAGGGCGCCTTTTTGCCGGGGGTTGTGCCCGCTTCTCCGTTACGGTCTTTTTGCCTTGCGACTGGGGCCGCTGCTTTAGATCCGCCTTTTTCACCGGGCTTCGTTCGTTCTTTTCGCCGCCTTTCTTGTTGCGCTTCGCCCTCTTCGACTTCTGATTCCGTTTTGCCATATTGAATGTCAGTCCCGGGTATGTTTAGCAGGCTGTTGAAAAACTACTCCGCTTGTCGAAGCTCAGGTTAAAATTCGGCTGAAAAATTCTCATTTACCGGCAGTAAACTCCGCTTTTTCGCCTCCATCTTTACCTTGTCCCGCCTGCGCTCGCTAGGTTCTTCAACGCCCGTTACCCAACCTCGGCAGCATCCCCACTCGGCGCACCGCCCATGTACAAATTGGCAGGCCAGGAGGGATTCGAACCCCCAACACCCGGATTTGGAGTCCGGTGCTCTAGCCGTTAGAGCTACTGGCCTGCATGAAGGATAGGAAAATGGCTACTTCGTTTCCTTGTGAAGCGTATGGCTCCTGCAAGTCGGGCAATACTTTTTGAACGCCAGTTTGTCCGGTGTTTTCCTTTTGTTCTTCGTGCTCGTGTAATTGCGGTTTTTACACCGCTCACAGGCAAGGGTGATGATATCCCGCATACCTTATGTTCTCCCCTACTCGATGATCTCGCTGATGACGCCCGCGCCCACGGTCCTGCCGCCCTCTCGAATGGCAAATCGCAACTCCTTCTCCATCGCGATCGGCGTGATCAGGGCGGCCTCCAGGCTCACGTTGTCACCCGGCATCACCATCTCCACACCCTCGGGCAGC
>JAFDIS010000103.1 GCA_019307945.1 Deltaproteobacteria bacterium
AGATCGACGAGTATATCGCGCGGGACGGATATGAAGGGGCGGCCAAGGCCTTGCTGGAGATGACGCCCGAGGAGATCATTGCCGAGATGAAGGCATCGGGCCTTCGCGGCCGAGGTGGTGCGGGTTTTCCCACAGGGCTCAAGTGGGAGTTTGCCAGTAAATCTCCGGGTGACGAAAAGTACGCCCTTTGCAACGCGGACGAGGGTGACCCCGGCGCCTTCATGGACCGCAGTATCCTGGAAGCAGACCCGCACGCGGTGTTGGAGGGGATGCTCATCGCCGCCAAGGCCATCGGGGCCAAGAAGGGCTACATTTACTGCAGGGCGGAATACCCCCTTGCCTTGCGGCGTCTTGATATCGCCATCACCCAGGCCCGCGATTACGGCCTGTTGGGTGAGGATATCCTGGGAAGCGGCGTGGATTTCGACGTGGAGGTGTACCAGGGCGCCGGCGCCTTCGTGTGCGGCGAAGAGACCGCCCTAATGCATTCCATTGAAGGAAAGCGGGGCATGCCCCGTCCCAGGCCGCCCTTTCCGGCCCAGCAGGGGCTCTGGAAGAAGCCCACCGTGCTCAACAACGTGGAGACCTATGCAAACGTCCCCCAGATCATCCGGAAGGGGGCCGCGTGGTACGCGGGCATCGGAACCGAGACCAGCAAAGGCACCAAGGTTTTCGCCCTCACGGGGGCGGTGCGGAACATCGGTCTGGTGGAAGTACCCATGGGGACCACCTTGAGGACCATCATTTTCGACATCGGTGGAGGTATACCCAACAAGCGGAAATTCAAGGCGGTTCAGCTTGGCGGACCTTCGGGGGGCTGCGTGCCGGAGGCCCATCTGGACACCCCCGTCGATTACGAATCCATCGCCAAGGTGGGGGCCATCATGGGTTCCGGGGGTATGATCGTAATGGATGACCGGACCTGCATGGTGGACATGGCCCGATTCTTCATGGACTTCATCCAGGATGAGTCCTGCGGCAAGTGTACACCCTGCAGGGAAGGCACGCGGCGCATGCTGGAGATCCTTGATAGAATTTCTCAAGGCAAAGGTGAGCCCGAAGACCTCGAAACCCTGGAGCGGTTGAGCGCGGTGATCAAGGACTCCGCGCTTTGCGGCCTGGGGCAGACGGGGCCCAATCCCGTCCTTTCCACGCTACAATACTTCCGGCACGAGTACGAGGCCCACATCTACGAGAAGAAATGCCCGGCCAAGCGTTGCGTGGCCCTCCTGGAATTCAAGGTGGACGTGGACAAGTGCAAGAAGTGCGGCATCTGTTTCAAGAACTGTCCGGTAGAGGCCATCGAGTGGAGGAAAAAGGAGCCTGCATATATTCACCAGGATAAATGCATACGTTGCCTCACCTGTATCACCAAGTGTCCTTTTGACGCCATTGATTGAGTAAGGTCGCCCCTCCAGGGTTTCGCCCTCCGCCCCCGGAAGGCCGTTGCGTTCCAAAGCGACATGAGGTTCGTGCCGGGCGGACCCGCGAGGAGTCGCCGTACATGATCTCAGAGCTTTCCCGCATGGTGAATACCCTGCATCACCTCAATTACCGGGTGAACATGGAGGCCCTCGCCCTGTGGCAGGGCCAGAAGCCCCCGTTTGAGGCTTACCGCATCTACGAAGGCTTCGATGAGTTCCTGCACCTGGACACCCTCGCGAAGATCGAGGACATCCCGGATCCGTTCGTCAAGTCCCGCCTCAGACATGCGTTCATCGACCACTACCTGCAGCGGGCCCTTCACCCCCATGAGATGGAGATGCGCACCTGGATGAGGGGAGCGGCGGCCCACGTGAAGGGCCGGAAGATCTATTTCGGGCAGATCATACCCTGGTGCCAAAAGTCCAGCACATACGAGGAGAGGCAGGTCCTTCAAAAGGAGACGGGCCCGCTGTGCAAATTTCTCAAGCCCTTTGCCCTCAACTATTGGGAACTTCTCATGAAGCTCCTGAAAAGGGATCTCGGTTTCCTCAATTACGTGGATTACTGTGCCAGGAAAAAGCACACGGACTATGCCGCTGCCTACGAAATGGTACGGGCCCTGCTGGAGGAGACGGATGAACTCTATTTCCCGGCCATGGAAGCCTGGAGTCGTGAGCGATTCGGGCGCCCCCTTGCCGATCTCACGCGGTTCGACGCCATCTGCCTGCTGGGCCTGGGGGAATTCGACACCCTTTATCCCTGCTCTTCACTGGAGGAGACGGAGGGTTTTTTCAGACGCTGGGAGATCGATCCCGCACGGACAAGCGGCCTCCACCTCCTGATCGGGCGGGAAGAGGACCGAAGCACCCAGGCCATGTGTTTCATCCTGGAAGTCCCGGAAGAGGTCTATGTCCTGGTAAAGCCCGAGGGGGGCTGGGTGGACCTGGAGAGCTTCTGGCACGAATTGGGCCATGGCCTTTCAGCGGTGCATACCTCCTCCAGGCTTTCCGTGGTGGAGCGTGACCTGGCCACTTCCTTTCGCCTGTCGGAGGCCTATGCCTTCCTCCTCCAGAACATGAGCCTCTCGCCCCCTGTCCTGGAAGACTATCTGGCTTTGTCCGAGGCCGATGCCCTTCGCATTAGCCGCTACAAGGCCCTCAAGGATCTATCCATCTTCCGCCGGTACGGAGCCAAGTTCCTGGCCGAATACGAGATGTTCAGCAGCGGACGGATCGAAGACGGAACGGGGTACGCGGAAAAAATGCGCCGCTATACCGGCTTTTACTACCAACCGGAAAGCCATCTTTTCGACCTGGTCCCGGAGTTTTACAGCCTGGATTACGTGCTGGGCTGGCTCACGGAGGCGATCCTGGAGCGTCACCTCAGGGAGCGGTTCGGCCCGGCATGGATGTTCACACCCCGGGCGGGCGAACTTCTCAAGGCCTGGTGGCGCCAGGGAAACCGGTATGACGTCGAGACCTTCCTTTCGGAAAACGGCCTGGGGACCATGGACCCGGGTCCCCTGACGGATCGCTGGGCGGAGGCCCTAAAATCCTGGTGACTTACGGAGAAAAATACAGTATATAGGAAGTTGTAATCCACCGGCGGCCGGGCCGCGTTCGCCGAAATTGTTCCAAACCATCCTTTCTCACCTCGAGGAACATCATTGTCATGAGCGCCGAAGACACCATGAGGTCCGATCGAACCCCGAAGGATCATCGGCTCGTCCTGAGCGATCTGCGCGATAACGCCATCCTTCTTACCATGGCCACGGACTATCTGTGTGAAAAGCCGGTTCTCGAACGGATCGGCTTTGAAGTGGAGCAGAAGATCGGGGATCTGGATCTTTTTGTGGAAGGTCTGAAGAAGCGGTTCGTGGGTATTCCCACCCGGGAGATGGACGTGGGGGGGCATTTCGAGGCCCTGCGGAATATCGCCAACCGGCTACAGGATGCGGGCGAGGAGGTATGCCGGGATTGCCGTGTAGGCAAGCTGGGGAAAAAATTGGGCGAGGGGATCGAGAGCCTTTCCGCGGCCATCGATCAGCTCCGGGATCGGGTCGAAGGCAGGGACGTCTCCTATTCGGCCGCGGATTCGGTGTTAGGGGTTTTCGGGAGGGTCCGGGCCCTGTTTCAGACGCTGGCCGGACAGTACCGCCTGGCCCTGAGAATCCTGGGGCTCCTCCTCTTCGCCTGTTTGGTGGCCTTCGTATATCTGTGGACCACCATGCCCAGCGTGGACGATCTGGCGCGACAAGTTGAACAAGAGCGGGTGGAAATTCAGGCCCTGAAGACCAAATCGTCCGAACTAGAGGGGAAGCTGGGCGAACTCAAGGAAAAATATGAACTCCTGACGCGGAAGGTCCGGTTGACCCGCCAAGAGACGGTGGCCGTGCTGGATCTGAACGTCAGGATCCACAAACTGCGAGAGGAGATGGACAGGCTCCAGGCGGATCTGGGGCTTAAACGAGAGTCTTTGGAACAGGACCTGGGACGTCTGGAAAGGCTGCGGGAAAAGACCTACCTCGACAGGCTCCTGCGACGATGATCCCCCCGCCGGGGCCTGCATTCATGTCCGCCTCATGCCTGAATCCTCGGGCGCCCCGCATCACCGGCAAACCATAGCGTCATGAGGTCAGGTTCAGATCAGAAATTTCTTGAACACCCCCTTTTGGGGAACGCTGACCTGTGTGGCCTCTTCTCCAGTCTCACCCCGTATCAGAATGTCTGCGGAACCTCCATCGGCCGCGTCACTGTATGCGGCGGTGAGGGTCGCTGCGGCCAGCACGCAATCGGGGCCCGGCTTTCCTTGCAGGAGCGCCGTAGGGCCCGGCACCCGTGCGGGTTTCAGAAGGAGGTCACCGCCGCCTGAAAGCTCCCTGATCTTTTCATTTTCTCTCTTGTTTCTTCCCACCACCAATTTGCACTCGGGCGAGAGGCGAAAGTGCCTTCCCACCTTCAGCAGTTCGATTTCCCGGATTTCAGGATCGGGGCGTGCCGTGAACAGGTCCCTGAGCCTTCGGCTGAAGGCCTCCTCGGTCAGGAGACAACCTCCCGCCGGAGATGGGTAATCCGTGATTCCCATCTCTTCGGCCAGTGCCATTTGGGGTTTGCGGTTTCGTCCCTGAAAACCCATGAGACGCTCCCTGTCCACCCATCCACGCTCCTCGGGCAGGGTGGGTTTGAGCCTCAGGGCGGACAGGGGTCGAAGAAGAATTCCCTCAAGGCCGCATTCCCTGGCCACCGTTTCCAGCGCTTTTTTGTTCTGGGACATGGGTCTTTGCCCCAAGACCTCTCCACTGATCACAAAGGAGGCCCCTTCGGCCTCCATCAGCTCCCCCGCCATGCGGAACATCAGTGCGTGGCAGTCAATGCACGGGTTCATACGGCTGCCGTAGCCGTGCCTGGGATGTTTCACCACTTCCAGGTGCCTCTCCGTGATGTCCACCACCTTCAGAGGCAGGTTTATGCTTGCTGCGGACTTTCGGGCCCTTGCGGACCCGAAAAACGGGGTTTCAAAAAAAAGGGCCTGGACTTCGACGCCCTGGGCCCTGACCAGCACGGCGGCCAGCATACTGTCCAGGCCGCCTGAAAAAACGCTAAGGGCTTTCATCAAAGAGACCTTCCTCCCCCCCGTGCCATTGTCCCCGAACCTTCCCCGAGCCCGACGCCCGGGGCCTGCGTCTCAGAGGCCGGCTTCCGCCAATTCCCGGATCAGGGCCTTCTGTTTTTTTGTCAGTTTCCGGGGGACCGCCACCTTGATTCGCACATAGGCGTCCCCCCTGCCGTTTCCGCCGAACCTCGGAAGACCGTAGGATTTCATCCTCAATTTTGCATTGTTCTGAGTTCCCGGCGGCACCTTCAGTTGCAGCGTCTTGCCGTCGATGGTGGGTACCTGGATCGTAGTGCCCAGCGCCGCCTCCGAAAACTTGATCTCGCGGGTCATATAGAGATCGTCGCCCTGTCTCTCAAAGACGGGGTGCGCCACCACGCGGATCTGGACGTAGAGGTCGCCCGGGGGCCCCCCTTGAAAACCCGGCTGTCCTTTGCCCGGCAGCCTGAGTTTCTTACCCGAAGAGATGCCTGCGGGGATCTTCACGGACACCTGCTCTTGCTTGCCGTCCAGGTGGTAGGTGATGAGTTTTTGCGGCGCACCGGCCACCTCTTCGAGGGTGAGCGGCAGTTCGTAGACCAGATCCTGGCCCCGGATGCCCCGGCCCCGGCCCTGGAACCCGCCGAACGCACCCTCGAATCCCGGGCCCCCGGCCCGCGACTGATAGTGTGTCCCGGCCCCGCCCATGGCTCCCCGAAATATCTGGCTGAAGAGGCTTTCCGCACGGCCTCCGCCGCCGAAACCGAAGTCCCGGAAGATGCTCCCGAAATCGAAACCGCGGAAGATGTCTTCCTGGGAGAATCTGCTGTGGAAACCCTCGGCTCCGAAGCTGTCGTATTGCTTGCGCTTTTCCGGGTTGCTCAATACCGCGTAGGCCTCGCTGATCTCCTTGAACCGCTCCTCGGCCGCCTTGTCTCCCTCATGCCGGTCCGGGTGGTACTTGAGCGCGAGTTTACGGTAGGCCTTCTTGATCTCCTCGGGGGAGGCCGACTTGGACACGCCCAGGATTTTATAATAGTCTTTGGCTGCCATGATATGATGGGACTTTCCGACATATGGGATTTGAAGCGCACTGACACCTCAAAATAACCACCACGTCCCATAAGTCAACCGCCCGTAGGGCACAAGCTTGGGCTTGACACGTAAAAGGGCTACCGCCTATTGGTGTACGGGACCAGGAAATATCATCAAGGTCTTTCCCGCGCTGGAGAAGCTGAAAAAGCGGGTGGGAGGGTTCCTGAGCGGCGGTGAACAGCAGATGCCGGCCGTCGGTCGGGCGCTCATGGCCCAGCCCAAACTGCTCCTCCTGGACGAGCCGCTGCTGGGCCTGAGCCCCCTTATCCAGGCCGTCCTGGTGAGAGCCACTCGTGAGATACGGGACGAAGAACGCCGGCGGCTCACCAAGGAAAAGGTCAAGACATGAAGGAAATGCTCATGTCTCCTCCGGCCTCTGCCGAAACGCCTTGCAGAGGGAAAGCCAGGTGCGATTCATGGGACAAAACCCGCTCAACAAAAAGCGTCTGCTGGCGGTAGACGACGAGACCGACGTCCTGGATACGCTTCGCGAGCAGCTCGATGAGTTCGATGGACTGGTCCTCGACACGGCCACGGACTACGAAACAGGTTATCACCTGCTCCGTTCCTGGACCTACGACCTGGTGATTCTGGACATCATGGGGGTGCGGGGCTTCGACCTTCTCAACGCGGCAGTGCACCTGGGCTACCCTGCGGTGATGCTCACGGCTCACGCCCTTTCTCCGGCGGCGCTCGAGAAGTCCATCCGGATGGGAGCCCGCGCCTACATTCCCAAGGAAAAGATGTACGAGATCGTGCCTTTCCTCGAAGACGTCCTCACCCTGGAACTTCAGCCCGGATGGAAGCGCCTCTTCGAAAGGCTAGGCCGGTTTTTTCATGTCTCTTTCGGGCCTGATTGGCAAAGGGACGAAAAGGAGTTCTGGCGGATGGTGGAATCGGGCCGATTTCTGCCGGACCCCGTCATCCTCAAGAAGTAGCCTCCGAAGCGTCGCTCGGCTCCGAGAGTTGTTCCTTCCCTGCAAGAGGTCCTGGTGTCCCGCCCGGCGTATTTTCCAGCGAAAGGATCCACAAGGTAGCCCCCACCGGGGCGAATGAGAGCAGGATCAGGTTGAGTCCCGGCACCAGGAATGGAAGGCCGAAGCCCAGGTGAAAGGGCAGGCGCCGGGCCAGCAAGCCCAGGCGCTCCCTGAAAGGGACAAGCCTCCTGGCGGGCACCAGGTCCGTGTTGTCCCATGCGAGAAAGATCACGGCCGCCAGGGAGGAGACGAATACCACCACAGGGCCGAAGGGCAAGACCCACCCCCCCATCATGAACAGGAGCGAGATCAGGACCGGCACTAGGGTTCGGGGGATCTCCTGGCGCAACAGAAAGAGGAACACCTTGAAAAACGATACCTTTCGGGGTTCCATAATGCTTCCCGTCACCCGTGCCTCCGTGATCCGGCTCATTCGATCCATGATCACCACGCCGAAGAGGATCTGCGCGATCAGGTAGGAGACCACCGCCGCCACACCCACCAGGATGAGGGACAGGAGCCAGGAAAGGATGCGCCAGAGCCAGGTGAGCCACGGGCTTTCGGGCCGCTCCCAGACCATGTGCAGGATTTCCTGGTGATAATAGAGAATGGCGCCGGCGGCTACAATGGTGACCACAGCGACGATAAGAAAACGCAAAAGCCCCAGGAAGAGAAGCCTGGGGGATTTGAGCCCGAACCCCAGACCCCTGAAGTTGTAACTGAGTCCCTTGAAAAATTCCATACTTCATTCCTCCGGCAGGGCCGCCTCCCCGGTCTCAACGCCGGGGAGGGATCCTTCGGCGCGCCTTGAGCCTATAGTCAAAGCGGGCCTGGATGTGGAGCCGCGATACGGCTACGGACCCCGGAAAAGCAGGGAAAGGAGCTGCCTGGCGGATGGCGCGAAGGGCCTCTTCATCCAGGATCCGGTAACCCGAAGAGTCCAGGACCCGGATCCCGAGGAGGGAACCCCGGCGGTCCAGCGAGAAGAGGACCACCAGGGCGCCCTCCAGCAGGTTCTCCTTGGCTGCTTCCGGGTACTGCCATTGCTCCAGGAGCCTGGCCTTTACCATTCCCGCGTAGGAGACGTACCGGACGTCTTTGGTGTCGAGGGTGATGGTGTCTTCCGGCACCCTGTTTTCGGATTTTTGGGCCTCCTCAAGGGCGGCAAGTTTCATTTCATCGCTTGAGTCGATCTTCAAATCGGCCACGGGCGGCCGGTAAAGTTCCACGCGGTAGGTTTTCAATGGGCTGGGCACCCACTGGATGGGGAAGGCCTTCTGGAAGACGAAAAATACAAGCGCATGAAAGAGGACGGAAAGGACCACGGACCCTTTTCGTACCGATCCCGCGGAGACGAGGCCCTCGCTCTTACGATACACCGTTGTCGTTATTCGGGCCATTGACCCACCAGTCCGTCCTTTTCTGGAACCACCATGAGGTGTGCTCGGAGGCCTGGATTTGCCGCGCCATCTCCCTGGCACCTTCCGTCCGGAGCCTCTGCACGGCATAGTGAAGCCACTCGTCCGCCTGGGGGTTGCCTAGGGCCAGTTGTTCCTTGAGTTCCAGAATGAGGTCGAGCTGGTCGGCGTCCTTCGCGAGGCGCGATTCCAGGGAGTCACAGGCGTTGAATTCCCGGATGATCGCGCGGATCTGAGGTCCGAAAGCCAGCCCCTCCACCTGGTCTTTCAAGGCGGCTTCCTCGTCGGCCGTGACATACCGTTTGTTGACATAGTTTTGATCCCCGGTCCTGGCCTCGGGCAGGTCATGAAACAGGCACATGAGGACCACCTTGAAGGGGTCGGACGAAGGCTCGCCGTTGGCCAGGACATAACCGATCACCGCGGTCCGGAAGGAGTGGTCGGCCACGGATTCCGCGCCGGTGCCCAGGAACTGGTACCCGGTGCGCGGCGTTTTCTTGAGCATGCCGGCTTCGAACAGGAACTCTACGATTCGCTTCATCATGCACACTCAATAGGCGTAAGGAGGCCAAAAGTCAAGGGTTTCGTCCTGGCTCTGTCCAGGGGACGAATCAGGGGGATCGCGCCCGGCTCTGGGTGTTTGACTTATGGGCCGCCAGTGTTTAGTATGAAACAGATTCGGCCGTGAAACCCGGGGCTCCGCTGATGCGGGCCTCGTTTCCGGCGCCTTGATGAGGACGAGTAAGATGGCGGACGCGGGCCGTGAAATGAGAATATACACCTACCCCCATCCGGTCCTGAGGCAAAAGGCCGGGACGGTGGAGGAGATCGACCAGGAGATACAGGCTCTGGTAGACGACATGATCCGGACCATGTACGCGGCCCCGGGCATCGGCCTGGCCGCCAATCAGATTGGAAAACCGATCCGGGTAATCGTGTTCGATGTACGGGAGGGAAATGATCAAAGGAGGCCCCGCGTGCTGATCAACCCCCGTATCGTGGAGGAGGAAGGCGAGATCGTTTATGAGGAGGCCTGCCTGAGCGTGGTGGATTTTTCCGCTGAAGTCAGCCGTAGCGGCAGGGTGCTGGTCGAAGGGGTGGACCGGCACGGAAAGCCGCAACGCATCGAGGCCGAGGGAATCGCAGCCGTCTGCCTCCAGCACGAAATCGATCATCTGGATGGAAAGCTCTTCATCGATCACATCAGCAGCCTGAAAAGATCCCTCTACAAGAAGAGACTCAAGAAAATGCAAAAGTCGATGGGCTGAGATTTCACCTTCCCCGCCGCCGGCCCCCCGGCCGGACCGGCCGGGGAGGGTCAAGGGCCCATATTGTGAGGAGGGCGCAGTCATTTCCGTCCGTCCGGCCGTAAAAGAGCATAACCTGCCTGAAGACCCGGGGGAAGAAGGCCGTTCTCCCGTCTCCTTTCCCGTGCTTCCCGTTCGGCCTGGTGTGCCCAGGGAGCAGAAACGGACCTTTCTGCTCTTGCTGCTTGTAAGCTGCGTGGCCATGGGGGCCCTGGCCTTTCTGCTCTGGTGGGTCCCTTATGTGGGTCTCGAAAACATCCACCCGGCGCTTCCTCTCATCCTTGCCGTGCTCCTGGGTGGGGCGGTCCTTTTCATGCTGGGCGGCGCCCTGACACTCATTTTCACCCTGCTGCGAGGGAAGAATCTCTTCTTCAACCGAAAGATTCGGGGGGTCGTCGTGCGGCTGCTCTTCCCCTTGCTCGTGGGTGTGGGAAGGCTACTGGGGTTTCGTCTGGACGACATCCGCCGCTCCTTCATCGCCGCGAACAACCAGTTGGTCCTGGCCGAAGCCAAACACGTTTCTCCCGAAAAGCTCCTGATCCTGCTTCCACACTGCCTCCAGAACCATGAGTGCGACGTGCGGATCACCGGGAGCGTGGACCACTGCAAGGGATGTGGGAGATGTAAGATCAAGGACCTGGTCAAACTATCCCGAGACTACGGCGTGCCCGTCTCCGTGGCCACGGGGGGAACCCTTGCGAGGCGGATCGTGGTGGAGAAAAGGCCCGAGATCATCATAGGCGTGGCCTGCGAACGGGATCTAACCAGCGGGATTCAAGACAGCTACCCGATTCCCGTGTTCGGGATCTTGAACCGGCGGCCCAACGGTCCCTGCTTCGATACTGACGTGGATCTGCAACTGCTGGAAGAGGGGATCGTCACTTTTCTGGGATATGAGACCCAAAGACCCGAGGAGCCTGGCGCTGCGCGCCCTGAACCGGCCTGACGCCCGACCCGGTGCGACGGAAAGCGCCCTGGAACGCCTGTTCGACCGCGAAGCCGGACTCTCGGCCAGAGACCGGGCTTTTGTTGTTCACCTGGCGCAGGGCGTACTGCGATGGCGGTTGCGGCTCGACTGGGTGATCGGGCAATCCCTCAAGATCCCCTTCCGCAAAGTGGAGCCCGATGTCCTGAATATTCTTCGCCTGGCCGTTTACCAGGTCCTGTTCCTTGACCGCGTGCCCGACAGGGCCGCGGTTAACGAGGCGGTGCGGCAGGCCAACGGCCTGGGTCGTGGCCGGCATCTGGGATCCTTTGTCAACGGCGTCCTGCGCAACATTTGCCGGAACAAGGACACCCTGTCCCTTCCGGAGGGCGATGCGATTCAGGTCCTCTCCGTGAAACATGCATATCCCCGGTGGCTTGTTCGCAAATGGGTCCGGGAACTGGGAGAGGCCGAGGCCGAGAGGCTCATGGAGGCGGGAAACCGCATCCCACGACTCGTGGTGCGGGCCAACATCCTGAAGGTGGACCGCGCAGGGCTCCTCCAGAGACTCGCGCGGGAGGGGCTCGAATGCAGTCCGGGGTCCGTCTGCCCGGATGCAGTGGAGATTTCAGGCCTCAAGGGGCCGGTTCAGGGGGTGGCGGCCTTCAGGGAGGGCCTGTTCCAGGTCCAGGACGAGGCCGCGCAGTTGTGCACCCACCTCCTGGCGCCCGCCCCCGGGGAAAGGGTCCTGGATCTGTGCGCGGGGCTCGGCGGAAAGACCACTCACATGGCGGCGCTGATGAGAAACAGGGGCCGAATCACGGCCCTTGACATCAGTCAGCCCAGGCTGCTAACCCTTGCGGAAAACTGCACCCGGTTGGGGGTGCGTTGCGTCGACGCAGTTCAGGCCGATGCAGCGCGGGGGATCTCACGGCTCCTGCAGGGGAGCTTCGACAGGGTGCTGGTGGATGGGCCGTGCTCTTCCCTGGGGGTGATTTCAAGGCATCCGGACGCCAAGTGGGCGCGGGACGAGGCGGAGATCGCCCGCCTTTCGGGTGTACAGAAAAGACTCCTTCACGGGGCGTGGGAGGTTGTCCGGAAGGGCGGAAGGCTCCTCTACGCGGCCTGTACGATCTCCCGCCCGGAGAACGAGGAAGTCGTGGAGGCGTTTCTGGCCTCGCACCCGGACATGGCCTTGCTGGATCTGCGGCGGGAAGCGCCGGCCTGGGCCCGGCAACTTGTGGACGATAGGGGATTCTTGAGGACCTTTCCCCATCGTCACGGCATGGACGGATTTTTCGCAGCCCTGTTCACCAGAAAGAAAAAATGAGACGCAACCAGGAGGCGGTCACATGGGAAAAATTGCGCCATCCATTCTGTCGGCGGATTTTACGAGGCTCGGTGAGGAAGTCAGGGCGGTGGCCGAGGCCGGGGCGGACTATATCCACATCGACGTCATGGACGGGCACTTCGTGCCCAACATCACCATCGGTCCCATGATCGTCAAGGCGGTCCGGCGGGTTACCGATCTTCCCCTGGACGTCCACCTCATGATCTCGAACCCGGACGCCTATCTGGAGGACTTCGCCGAGGCCGGGGCGGACATCATTACGGTTCATGCGGAGGCCGCTACGCATTTGCATCGCTCGCTCCAGAAAATCCGCAGCCTGGGGGCCCGGGCGGGCGTGTCCTTGAACCCGGCCACACCTCTTTCGGCCGTTGGATACGTACTGGGGGACATGGACATGGTGCTCGTCATGTCGGTGAACCCCGGTTTCGAGGGGCAGACCTTCATCCCGGGCGTCTTGCCCAAGATCAGGCGTCTGCGGCGCCTGGCCCGGGAGCGGCACCTGGACCTGGAGATCGAGGTGGACGGCGGCATCGGGCCTGAAACCATCTCCGCTCCTTCAGAGGCGGGGGCGGACGTGTTCGTGGCGGGCTCGGCCGTTTTTCACAGCGACGATTACGCCCGGACCATCACTAGCATGCGGGAAAACATGGCTTCGGCCCCCTGAAGGAGACACGAAATTTTTTGACGAACCCCTTGGAATGTAATATAATACGCGAAAAAAAATGCGGAGGGATGTCCGAGTGGTTTAAGGAGGCGGTCTTGAAAACCGTTGTCCCGAAAGGGACCGTGGGTTCGAATCCTACTCCCTCCGCCAGACATCCTGATCAGAGAGGCCCCATCCGCCCCGAAGCGGGGCGACAGATCCCCGGGGCCGCCATTACGCGGAGAGATGGCCGAGTCGGCTGAAGGCGCTCGCCTGCTAAGCGAGTAACGGGAGAAATCTCGTTCGAGGGTTCGAATCCCTCTCTCTCCGCCATTTTTTTGCCCCTGCACCGCTCGCACTACACGTCAAAATGCCCGGTTCGTATGAAAGTCCTGAGTCTACCTTCCAGGGCCTCCTCCCATCCGCCCCGGTAGACGATGGCCGCGGCGATCTCCACGGCGAGGATGGCACAGACGATCTTGGACGGAAGGCCTTTGATCCGGGCGCGGAACCCGGGGGGGGTATCACGTAGCAGCGGCGGTAGGTGATGAAGCATTACCTTTCTGAAGAGCGGTCGGCGTGGCACGGCGGGGCGTGCTTTTCCAGGACAAAAAAGTTGGTCTTGAGTGTGTGCCGGATGAAGCACAGGCAGGTGTGGAAGATCACCCTGCGTAACTCGTCCAGGTGACGGTGACCGGTATTGTATCCTTCCACCACGCGGACGGCTTGCTCCAGGGCCTTGGGGAAAGCGCGGTCCCGCCCCTTGGTCTCAGGGTCGAACCGGGTCTTGAAAAGCCTGACAAGCACGACACAAACTTCATAATGTATATAGTCTAAATAGTTCTGAAAACCTTTTTGTAAAAATGAAATAAATCCTGGACACAAACTCCATAATGTGTATAGTCTAAACTCTCATTCCATGAAAACCCTGGTTTCCTCTGAGCCGTCCCAAGACAATGGCGCGCTTCGCTGAAAATGATCAAGTTCAGAACCCGGCCCCGATTTTTTTGGGATCCTGTGACCGGATCTGTCAAAACCCTGTGGTA
>JAFDIS010000104.1 GCA_019307945.1 Deltaproteobacteria bacterium
ACCTGTTGAAATAAATCAAGAAATATCCAGCGATCGAATCCCGGGCATGCGGTGCTTTGCTGCCTGTGCCGGTCATTTGTCTGACGGAATTGTTGGCTTTTTGACGAATCCCCTCCAGGCCGATACCCCACGCTTCCCGCGCCGGGCTCACCGGCCACGAGGCGCGGTCGTATGGTCACAATCACACAAGGGCAAATAGCCCCGAGCCCAAAACCATGAGTTTCCGCCCTGTGGCTTCCGACCGCCGGGGCTTTACCCGGCTGCGGTGGATCTGACTGCGGCTGTCCCCGACCTGCGGCAGGCCTTTTATTTCTTGAAAATGGTCATTGGAGTTGCTACCTTCGCCCCATGTCGCCCCAATCCGGGGATTCCCGCACGAGCACGTGGGCACCGACAGCAGCGGGGATAGGCCCTCGCATTATTCTTGAGAGGAGCGTCCCGCGATTGACGTGGAGGATTTTGTGGCTATGGACGCAAAACACATTGAATACGGATATACTTTCGATGATCTCTTGCTGGTGCCGGCCTACTCGGAGATTTTGCCGCATCAGGTGGATGTGACGACGAAGCTATCCCGGAACATCAGGCTCAACATCCCGGTCGTGAGTGCCGCCATGGACACGGTCACGGAGGCGGAAACGGCCATTACCATGGCCCGCCAGGGCGGCCTTGGATTCATTCACAAGAACATGAGTCTGGAGCAGCAGGCGCTGGAGGTTCAAAAGGTCAAGAAGTCTGAAAGCGGAATGATCGTGGATCCGATAACAGTGGGACCGGACCAGAGCATTCACGAGGTCCTGGACATCATGGAAAAGTACCGCATATCCGGTGTGCCGGTGGTTCAGGACGGAAACCTCGTGGGAATCATTACGAATCGTGACCTGCGTTTCGAAACCAACATGGACCAGCGGGTGGACGCGGTGATGACCAAGGAGAACCTTGCCACGGCCCCCGTGGGGATCACGCTGGAGGAATCCAAGGCCATACTTCACGAGAGACGCATTGAGAAATTGTTGGTGGTGGACGAGTTCGGCAAGTTGCAGGGGTTGATTACCATCAAGGACATCGAAAAAATCAAGAAATACCCCAACTCCTGTAAGGATTCCCTGGGCAGGCTGCGGGTGGGAGCAGCCGTGGGCGTGGGTGGGGACATGGACGAGAGGATTTCGGCCCTCCTGGAGGCTGACGCGGACGTACTCCTGGTGGATACCGCCCACGGGCATTCAGCCAAGGTGGTGGAGGCCGTCGAGAGGATCAAGAAAAGGTTCCCGAATGCGGAACTGGTGGCTGGAAACGTGGCCACCGCAGACGGGGTCCGCGCGCTGGTTGAAGCGGGGGCCGACGCCGTCAAGGTGGGTGTGGGACCCGGTTCCATCTGCACCACCCGCGTGGTGGCGGGGGTCGGGGTCCCTCAGATGACCGCCATCATGGATTGCGCGCGGGTGGCGCAGGAGGCGGGAGTACCACTCATTGCGGACGGCGGAATCAAGTATTCAGGGGACATTACCAAGGCCCTGGCCGGCGGCGCAGATTCCGTCATGATCGGGAGCCTGTTTGCAGGTACGGAGGAGAGCCCCGGCGAGACCATCCTGTTTCAGGGAAGGACCTACAAAGTCTACCGTGGGATGGGTTCCCTGGAGGCCATGAGGGAAGGCAGCGGGGACCGGTATTTTCAGGATTCGGCGGATCTGGAGAAAAAACTCGTGCCGGAGGGAATCGTGGGACGGGTCCCTTACCGGGGGCCTCTGGCCGAAACGGTCTACCAACTCGTGGGCGGAGTGAGGGCCGGCATGGGATACCTCGGATGCGCCGATATCCCTGCCCTCAGGCGTGACTCCAGATTCCTGCAGATCACCCCGGCGGGGCTTCGTGAAAGCCATGTGCATGACGTCATCATCATCAAGGAGGCCCCCAACTATCGTGTGGAATAGACCCTTGGATCTTCCCCCCGGTGGAACACCGCACGTGCCGGGTGCGGCGCGTGCTCGACACATGTAAGAACTCAGTCCTTTCCCGGATCCCTCCGGACATTGCGGTGCGAGCATGGTAAGTAAACTCTACAAGGAAAAAATTCTTATCCTGGACTTCGGTTCCCAGTACACGCAACTGATCGCGCGCAGGGTCCGGGAAGCGCAGGTGTACTGCGAGATTCATCCTTACAACCTGAGCGGAGACGCGCTTCGGTCCTTTTCGCCCAAGGGGGTCATCTTTTCCGGAGGACCCTCCAGTGTGTACGATGAAGACGCCCCGATTCCGGACGCCTCGGTTTTGGACCTCGGCGTGCCTATTCTCGGGATCTGCTACGGGATGCAGGTCCTTACCCATGCCCTGGGAGGACGCGTGGCCGGTGCGATGGAGCGGGAGTACGGTAGTGCGGTCATCGAGGTCCTCGATGAGTCGGATCTGCTCCACGGGCTGGGAAAGCGGGAAGGCGTATCGGTCTGGATGAGCCACGGCGACCGCATCGAGCGGATGCCCCCGGGGTTCGAGGTGCTGGCGGGCAGCAGGAACAGCCCTGTGGCGGCCATGGCGGATCGTTCCCGCCGGCTCTACGGCGTGCAGTTTCATCCCGAGGTAGTGCACACGCCTGGAGGGCAGCGGATCCTGGAGAATTTTCTCTTTCGGATCTGCTGCTGTTCACCCACTTGGAACATGACGTCTTTCGTGAGGAAGACCGTCAAGGAACTTCGAGACTCCGTGGGAAGAGATCGGGTGATCTGCGGGCTTTCAGGCGGTGTGGATTCCTCCGTTACGGCGGTCCTGCTTCACAGGGCGATCGGTGAGCGGCTCTCATGCATCTTCGTGGACAACGGGGTGCTGCGGAGGGGGGAGAGCGACGAAGTCATGGAGCTTTTCCAAGGCCGGTTCGGGATCGACCTGCACATGGTGGATGCCTCTGAACATTTTCTCAGCCGCCTCAAGGGTGTCACCGACCCGGAGGAAAAGCGCAAAATCATCGGGCGGGAGTTCATCACCGTTTTCGAAAAAAAGGCCAGGGAACTGGGTGAGGCCAAATACCTGGCCCAAGGCACTCTCTATCCGGATGTGATCGAAAGCGTTTCCTTCAAAGGACCCTCGGCCACCATCAAGAGTCACCACAACGTGGGCGGCCTGCCCGATGTGATGAAGCTCAAGCTGGTGGAACCATTGAGGGAACTTTTCAAGGACGAGGTCCGCCAGGTGGGTGTGGAGCTGGGTCTGCCCCGGGAACTCGTCATGAGACATCCATTCCCCGGTCCGGGCCTGGCCGTGCGCATCCTGGGGGAGGTCACGCCGGAGAGGCTCGAGATCCTGAGATCGGCGGACGTCATCGTCCTGGAGGAGATCCGCAAGGCCGCCCTCTATGAGAAGGTGTGGCAGGCGTTCGCCGTGTTGCTGCCGGTACGGACGGTGGGTGTCATGGGCGACGAGCGCACCTACGAACACGTGGTAGCCCTGCGGGTGGTGGACAGCCAGGACGCCATGACGGCCGATTGGTCCAAGATCCCCTACGATGTCCTGGAACGGATTTCAAACCGGGTGATCAACACAGTGAAAGGCGTCAACCGCGTGGTCTATGACATCTCCTCCAAACCCCCCAGTACCATCGAATGGGAATAGGGGATTGTGCGACCGGCCCTCGAAAGGAACATTCCCGTGGAGAGGAGTTACAGGCGCAGGGCGCGGCCTTCCCGGATGGTATCGTTCCAGGTGCGGGTGAAACAGACCGACCTTTGGATCAGCGCTACGAGCGTGCTTGAAAAGGAGGCGAGGGACCTGGTTCTGGAATGCAGGCACAGTATCGAGGCGTACATTTCATCCCATCCCGAGTTTTCCACCACACTCTCTCCCTGGCCGGAAGATCCCTGGGCGCCCGACATAGTACGGAAAATGATTCAGGCCTCCCGGCTGGCAGGCACGGGTCCCATGGCGGCCGTGGCGGGGGCGGTGGCCTCATTCGTGGGCGAGGGTCTCTCGAAGAAAACGGAAGAAGTGATCGTGGAAAACGGGGGTGATGTCTACCTGAAAACGGTCCGCTCAGTCACCGTGGCTTTGTACGCCGGAGATTCGCCCCTCAGCGGGAAAGTGGGTATTCGGGTCAGCGCCGACCGTACACCGCTGGGGGTCTGCTCATCGTCCGGAAAGGTGGGGCACAGCCTAAGCCTGGGATGGTCCGACGCCGCTTGCCTGCTCTCCAGGTCCACGGCCCTGGCCGATGCCGTAGCCACTGCGGCGGGCAACCGGATCCGGGGGCCCTCCGGACTGGAGAGGGCCGCCGAATGGGCCAGGGCAGTGGAAGGGATCACCGGCGGGGTCCTCATCACGGGCAAGAAGCTGGCCTCGTGGGGGGAGGTGGAGCTGGTTCCCATCTGACGGCGCGCCAGCGCCCCGGGGCGCCGGATCCCCCGGCTTCTCCACCTGGTCGCACGGTTGCATCGAGAGGGCGTTTTACAGATCGTAGAGCTTTTCATCCACCCGGGGTGGACGGGGCTTTCGGCCCCCGGCACGCCCGCCGCCCTTGGGGGCGAAGGGATCTTCCTCCTCCAGCAGGTCTCCCAATTCTTCCTCGATCTTATCCGGGTCCTCCCCGGCCTCCATTCGGCTGAGGGCCTCCTCCATGCCCGGGCCCAGGTTGAGACCGGCCATATCGGTCAACTTCCGCATCAGGTTGGCCGCCTGGCGGGGGTCTTCTTCATCGACACTTTCCGCCTCCCTTGCCAAGAGGTTCATGGCCTGTTCCATCTTGCTCTCATCGATGTCTGGAAGGGGCATGTCTTCTTCATCTCCACGGTTTTTCAGCATGGCAAAGGCGGACATGCGCCTGTGGAGCTTGACTTTGGAACAGCGAGGGCAAAGGGGCCTTTTGTCCGTATTCACGGATCGAGAAAAGAAATTGAAGATCATATTGCAATCAGGGCAAAAGAATTCGTAAATGGGCATGGTTTGACACCTCGCACCTCTTTGTTTTCGGTCCCCGCCAGGGGCCTCCGGGCGGGGTCCAGGGCCTTCCGAACCGGGCCTGGCGCCCGGGATCCCTTGCGAGGAAGGCATGGGCTCTCAGGCTCTGGATGTTAACGATAAAACAGGACAATTTCAATTCCAATTTTATCGGGATGACAGGGCCCGACGGGGCCTTCAGAGGCCTGGTGGTTCCCAGAATGGGGTTGTCTTTTTTCAGGAGGCTGTTATACTCGTATGCCGAATTTTCAGGGGCTTGGGCCTCTCCGGGGATCCAAGGGGGCTTTAATGAGAATCGCGGTCCTGTCCGACACGCATCTTCGGGAGGTGACGAAAGGCTTCAGAGCTCTATACCGGCGTTACCTGGAGAGGGCGGATCTGGTTGTTCATGCGGGGGATTGGACCGGTCTGGAGGTGGTCCGTTTCCTTCAGAAAGGACCGTTTCGCGGGGTGCACGGCAACATGGACCCGCCGGAAGTGCGGCAGGTCCTACCCGCCAAGCAGGTACTGGAATTGGGCGGGTACCGCATTGGGTTGATCCACGGGTGGGGTTCCTCCAGGGGACTGGAGGATCGTTTGGCGCAGGAGTTCGACGCCGTGGACGCCATCGTCTACGGCCACTCCCACGAATTTTCGAACCATGTGCGGGATGGAATCCTCTTTTTCAATCCGGGAGCCGCCACGGGGTACGCACCCACCGGTCGTAATTCCCTGGGTATCCTTGAATTGGGCGAGGAGATGAGAGGGATGATGATCCCCTTGTGAGGAGTATGAGATGGATGTGCTCTGGGCGCCCTGGCGCATGGAATATATTCTTTCGAGCGATTCGCCGGGTGACTGCATTTTCTGCCCGGGAGAGGACAGGAGCCGGGACGAGGAACGCCTGATTCTTTCGGTGGGACCGCGGACCATGGTCATGATGAACCGCTATCCCTACAACAACGGCCATCTGCTGGTGGCTCCGGTCAGACACGTCTCCGACCTTGACCTCCTCTCTTCCGACGAGTTGCTGGACCTCCTGGGCTCCGTGAGGAAGGCCGCAGGGATCCTGCGAAAAGAAATGAACCCCGAGGGATTCAACGTGGGCCTGAATCTGGGTCGCGTGGCCGGCGCGGGGGTCGAGGAGCACATACATTTTCACATCGTACCCCGTTGGGGTGGCGATACGAACTTCATGACGGTGCTGGGAGATGTTCGGGTGATTCCCGAGCACATCCGTGATACCTACAAGAAACTCCGTATCCATTTTCAATAGACGACGCACGGTTCCGGAGGGGGAAATGAAACACATCAGAGCGGTCTTCATGATCCTGTTTATGCTGGTGGTGATCATAGTGGCGGTGCAAAACTACGAAGCCATGTCCACGGCGGTTAAATTTCGAGTGGATTTCCTGTTCTTTCAACATGAAACCGCCGAGATGAGCCTGTACCTGATCGTAGTGATTTCTTTCCTCGTTGGGGTCATCTTCTCGGCATTGTACGGCATTACGGAGCGGTTTCGTCAGAAACGGGAGATCAAGAGGCTGGAAAGGGAGGCGAGAGAGAAGGATAAAGAATTGAATTCACTAAGAAACCTTCCTGTTACAGCGGATGACGTCAACAACGGTGAGTCCTCCGTCTCTCCCTGATCCCTTCGATGGGACCGCCCTCGCCCGTCACGAGTTCCATCGCCCTTTTTTCTCAATGAAGCGAAAACGAGGTGACCGCTGATGTGGGAGACCCTCTGGCTCTGGTTCCAGGAGCCTGCGCACCGGAAATTGGCCGTGGCGGTGGGTGCCGCCTTTGCACTGGGCCTCGGCGTGGGTGTCTGGAGAGGGGCCTTGAAGCGAAGACTCTCGCCTCGGGATCGAAAGGGCGGGGACAGGGCTTTCCTGAAAGGGGTGCAATATATCCTCTCCAACGACCATGACCACGCCATTGAGGAATTCACCAAGTCCGTGCAACTCGACTCGGAGACCATTGAGACTTACGTGGCCCTCGGTAACCTGTACCGTTCCAAAGGAGATATCGGACGGGCCATACGCATCCGGCAGAGCATAATTTTGCGGCCCAACATCGATCCCGGTATCCGTTTGAGGGCACTGTTCGACCTCGGTGTGGATTATCGAAAGGGAGGATTCGTCAACCGCGCCCTGAAGACCTTTCAAGAGGTGATCGAGCAGGACCCGGCGAGCGTGGAGACCCTGGAGGAGATGGAGCGCCTCCACGAGGAGATGAAGGACTGGCAAAACGCTTACAACACCAGGCGGAAGATCGCCCGCCTGACCAGGGGTGATCATCGTCACATCCTGGCGCATCACCTGGTGGAGACGGGCAAGGAATTGCACGGACGAGGGGAGGTGGCCAAGGCCAAATCCTTTTTCTTAAAGGCCATTTCCACCCATGCCGGGTGCATCGACGCATACCTTCACCTCGGGGACCTCTACTTTGGGCGGCAGGAATTCAAGAAGGCCGTCTCCACCTGGAAAAAGGTGGTGGAGGTGGATCCCCGGTTCACCTTCCTGGCCTACAGGAGGCTCGAAAAGGCTTACGCGGAGATGGACAACCTCAGGCCGGTGGAGGCCTTTCTGGAGGAATGTGCGAAAAGAAATCCCGATGCTTTCACGCGGCTGGCCTTTGCGCGGTTTCTTTATAACAAGGGGGACATGGATGGTGCCGTGGCCGAACTCGACCGCGCCCTGGAATTGGAACCATCCTTCCTGGAAGCGCGAAAATTCAAGGGAGAGATCCTCCTGCGGCACGGCCTCAAGGCGGAAGCCCTGGAAGCCTACGGTGACCTTCTCGCACATCTGGATGTCCCCTACCTCACCTTTCAATGCACCCGCTGCGGGATCGAGTTCAAGGAATTGCAGTGGCAGTGCCCCCAGTGCAAGATGTGGGACTCCATGGTCCCCGCAGAGGCCACGGTCAAGACGCGACCATCCGGGCAGGAAAGGACGTCGTCCCGGAGTGAGGAAGAGGGCTGAGATGTCCGGCGCCACCCCGATGTTCCGACAGTACCTCAGCGTGAAAGAGGCGTACCCCGACGCCATTGTCTTTTTCCGCATGGGGGACTTCTATGAGATGTTTTTCGAGGATGCCGAGAAGGCTTCCCGGATCCTGGGCATCACCCTCACGGCCCGGGGGACCTTGAACGGGAAGAAGGTCCCCATGTGCGGCGTGCCTCATCATTCGTCCAAGACGTATGTGGCCAGACTTGTGGAGCAGGGGCTGAAAGTGGCCATATGCGAGCAGGTGGAGGATCCGAAGCAGGCCCGTGGTATCGTGAAACGGGAAGTGATTCGGGTGGTGACGCCCGGTTCCGTGGTGGATGAAGGGGAGGTGGACGGGGGGCGCAATATCTATATGGCGGCCTTGGCCCGCACCGACGGAAAAGTGGGCCTCGCGCATGTGGACCTTTCCACCGGTGAGTTCAGTGTCACGCAAATGGAGAGTCTCCAGGAGGCACGCGAGGAGCTGGGCCGGATCGATCCGGCCGAGGTGCTCGTCCCGGAAGGTGATGAGAGCCTTGCGGGGGGATTTTTCGGCGGATTCCGGATTGAACCGCTGAACCGGGCGGCCTTTGAGCCGCGGCGGGCGGCGGAGCTGCTGATGGAACAGTTGGGCGTCAAATCCCTGGCCGGGTTCGGCTGCGAGACCCTGCCCGCCGCGGTCGCCGCGGCGGGCGCTCTCGTGGAATATGTAAAGGAAACCCAGAAAGGGAATCCGGATCACATCAAGGACCTGCGCACATACCGGCTCGGCGATTACATGTATTTGGACGAGGCCACCCGGAGCAATCTGGAATTGCTCAAGACCATGCGCAGGCAGGCGGTCAAGGGTTCCCTGGCGCAGGTACTGGACCGGACCGTAACCGCCATGGGAAGCAGGCTGCTCAAGAAGTGGATCGCCTACCCCCTCGTGGAAATTTCCGAGATAAACCGCCGCCTTGCCGCAGTGGATTTTCTAAAGGAGGCACCGGGGCCGCGGGAAGATCTCCGGGAGGCCTTGAAAGAGGTCTACGACCTGGAGCGCCTCAACGGTAAGATCGCCCTTGGTCGCGCCAACCCGCGCGATCTCGTGGCCCTGAAAAATTCGATCCGAAAACTGCCCTCGATCCTGGAAAACCTGAGCGACTCCCCGAGCATCCTCCTCTCCGACCTCTCTTCAGGATTGGACACCCTCCAGGATGTGGCCCGGATCATTGAGGATGCCATCCGGGAAGACCCCCCCCTTTCACTCAGGGAAGGGGGATTCGTCAAGGAGGGCCATGACGAGGAACTGGACCGTCTCATTTCCTTGAGCCGGGACGGAAAAAGCTGGATCAAGGCCTTTGCGGCCAAGGAGCAGGAACGGACGGGGATCGCCGGCCTCAAAGTGGGGTTCAACCGGGTATACGGTTATTATATCGAGGTCTCCAAGTCCAACCTCGGCCTCGTTCCTCAAGACTACATCCGAAAGCAGACCCTGGTGAACGGGGAAAGATATATCACCGAACCTCTCAAACGGATGGAAGAGCAGGTCCTGGGGGCGGAAGAGCGCCGGCTCGAAAAGGAACTGGAGATTTTTGAAGGGGTGCGGCGGCAGGTGGCGGGGCAGAATGCCAGGATCCGGGATACGGCGGAGCGCGTGGCGGCGATCGACGTGCTCTGCTCTCTCGCGGAGGTGGCCGAGAGGAACCTCTACACGCACCCTGAGATAACCCGGGAACGGATCATCCATATCGAGGACGGACGTCATCCCGTCATCGAACAGATGGTGCGGGACGAAGACTTCGTGCCCAACGACATCCACCTCGACGACGTATCCCAGCAGGTCCTTATCATCACCGGTCCCAACATGGCGGGCAAGTCGACGATCCTCCGGCAGACGGCTCTCACCGTCTTGATGGCCCAGATCGGCAGTTTCGTCCCGGCAGAAAAGGCCGTCATCGGCATTGTGGATAGGATTTTTACTCGTGTGGGCGCATCAGACGACCTGGCCAGGGGGCGGAGCACCTTTATGGTGGAGATGAACGAGACCGCCGATATCTTGAGACATGCCACGCCGGCCAGCCTGGTGATCTTGGATGAGATCGGTCGCGGAACCAGCACTTACGACGGGTTGAGTATCGCATGGGCCGTGGCCGAAGCCCTCCACGACCGGGATGGAAAGGGCGTCAGGACCCTTTTCGCAACGCATTACCATGAACTCACGGAACTGGTCTCCACCAAATCGCGTGTCAAGAATTTCAACGTTGCGGTCAAGGAGTGGGAGGACCGCATCATTTTTCTGCGCAAGATGGTCGCCGGAGGCACGAGCCGGAGCTACGGCATTCAGGTGGCGCGGATCGCCGGGGTCCCTGAACACGTCTTGAGGCGTGCAACTGAGATCCTGGAATCACTGGAAACCCAGGGCCCGCCCGGGGGGGTGCGCCTTTCATCCTCCACGGGCGCACCGGCTCAGGGCCACGGGCAGGCCCAACTGAGCCTCTTTTCCGCTCCCGACGACGAACTCAGAGAACGGATCCGGAACCTGGATATCGACCGGATGACCCCCCTGGATGCGCTGGTGGAACTGGGTCGGCTCAGGAAATACGTGGTGGGGGATTGAGAAAAGGGCGGCTTCAATGAAATCGACTCGGCCTGAAACGGCAGGCTTGAAGGCGGTTATGGTCGTTGGCCAGGTAAGAACGAGGCGGACCGGACGGCGTCGCTGCACAGTGTCGTCGGCGCTCCTGGTGACGGCCCTATTTCTCTTCCTCTACGGTGCCGGGAGTATTCAGGCCGCCAAGACCCCGGGAGACGTGGCCCTTCTTGAGCGGGCAGACAGGGCCAGGAAAGCACTCCTTTCATCCCCCGCAAGGATGAAGTACCGCCACCACTGGGAGCGGTGCATTCGACTCTATGACCGGGTCTACAAGCGGTATCCGCAGAGCGATAGCGCTCCATGGGCCCTTTACCGTTCGGCACGTCTCCTTACCGGCCTGTACCGATATTCAGGGAGTACCAAGGACCTTGACGAGGCCCTCAAGAGGTTCAAAAGGGTGGTGGAAAGGTATCCCCAACATCGCTTGGCGGATGACGCCCAATTTCGTATAGGAGAAATTTTTTACAAGGAAAAGAACGATCTTTCATCCGCTTATGTAGAATTTTTAAAGTTAGACATTAAGTTTCCATCCGGCGATATGCGCCCCAGGGCCCAGGCCATGCTGGATCGGCTCGCCTCGGTGATAAGCCGCAAGGAAGAGGCGAGACTCCGCAAGGAGGCACGACGAAGGGGCGCGGTTCACGTGAAGGATATCCGCCACTGGTCCACACCCAATTACACCAGGGTCGTCGTGGATCTCGATGCGCCCGTAAAGTATACCAGCCGCCTCCTCAAACCGGACCCGCGTATCAAGAAGCCCAGAAGGCTCTACCTGGATCTCAGGCACGCGCGGGTGTCGAAAGACATCGACAGTTATATTCCGATCAAGGACGGGCTGTTGAAGGCGGCAAGGGCCGCCCAGCATTCGCCCGATTCGGTCCGGGTGGTCCTGGACATGGAGAGCGTGGGCGGGTACAAGATCTTTCACCTCTACGACCCCTTCCGCATCGTAGTGGATGTGAGGCGTTCCGCCGAAAAGCGGAAGGCGGGCCCGTCTCGGGCGGAACGAAAGAGAAAGCCGAGGAAAGGAATACGGCGGGCGGATACTTCTCGTCCCCCGGTAAGCCTTGCAGGACAACTTGGGTTGAGTGTCAAGCGAATCGTTATCGATCCGGGCCACGGTGGACGGGATCCCGGCTGCAGGGGCCCGGGAGGTCTCCTGGAAAAAAACATCGTACTGCGGCTGGCCAAGATAGTGGCAGCAAGGATCCGCAAGGAGGTCGGCTGCGAAGTGTTTCTGACGCGCACCAGAGACGTCTTCGTGCCCCTCGAGCGGCGGACCGCCATCGCCAACATGAAGAAAGCCGACCTTTTCATCTCACTTCATGTCAACGCCCATCGAAATCGCAGGATCCACGGCCTGGAGACCTATTTCCTGAACATGGCCACGGACAAGAGGGCTGTGCTGGTGGCGGCGCGGGAAAACGCCACGTCTGAAAAAAACATAAGCGACCTGCAGGCAATCCTGAATGACCTGATGCTCAACACCAAGATTCATGAATCGAATCGCCTGGCGCTGAAGGTTCACGCAGGAATGGTTTCGCAAGTGAAAAAGAAATATAAAAAGGTGAGAGATCTGGGTGTGAAACAGGCGCCCTTTTACGTCCTGATCGGGGCCGAAATGCCCGCCGTCCTCGTGGAGACGGGGTTTCTCACGAATCCCGTCGAGGCCCGAAGGCTCACCACCAAGACATATATGGCGCAGATGGCTGCGGGTATCAGCCGGGGGATCAAATCCTACATCGACAGTATCGACCAGGTTTACAGGGGCGGCTGAGCCCTCCGAAGGGTGCCTGAGGGGGTGAGGAGGGAATCTCCCCCTCAGGCATCGGCCGTTCGACTCTGCCTGAGATGGGCGTCGATGAACATGTCGATGTCCCCGTCCATGACCCGGTCCACATCTCCCACTTCCAGGTTCGTGCGGTGGTCCTTGACGAGCCGGTAGGGATTGAACACATAGGAGCGGATCTGACTTCCCCAGGCGATTTCCTTCTGGGACTGGTGAGCTTCCTGCTTCTTTTCCTCCTGTTTCTTCTTTTCCAGTTCGTATAGCTTGGCCTTCAGGACCTTCATGGCCATTTCCTTATTGCGGTGTTGCGACTTTTCGTTCTGGCACTGAACCACGATGCCCGTGGGATAATGGGTGATCCTCACGGCGGAACTCGTTTTGTTCACGTGCTGGCCCCCGGGACCACTGGCGCGGAAGGTGTCGATACGGATGTCTTTTTCATCGATTTCAATCTTGATGTCCGTGTCGATCTCGGGGTAGACGGAGGTGGAAGCAAAAGATGTGTGCCGTCTCCTGGTGGCGTCGAAAGGGGAAATGCGCACCATGCGGTGAATGCCGTGCTCCGACTTCAGATACCCGTAGGCGTAAGGGCCGGTCACGGAAAAGGTCACGCTCTTGATGCCCGCCTCGTCTCCTTCCTGGTAGTCCAGGATGCGGACCTTCATGCCTTTGGATTCGCACCAACGTACGTACATTCGGAAGAGCATCTCGGCCCAATCCTGGGCTTCGGTGCCGCCCGCACCCGCGTTAATGGAGACAATGGCATTTCGGCGATCGTCGCGGTCTCCCAGCAGGGACCGGAATTCGAGTTTTTTGACGCGCCTCTCCAGGTCTTCCACGTCGGCCTCGACCTCGGAAAGGGCGGCTTCGTCTTTTTCTTCGACGGCCATTTCGGCTAACAGCGCGGCGTCTTCCGCCTCCCGGCGCAGGCTCCGCCAGCCTTCCACTTCCTCTCTCAGAGCCGCCCGCTCCTGGTTGAGTCTAGCGACCTCCTCGCTCTCCCTCTGCCAGAAAGAGGCGTCGGCCATGATCTTTTCCAGTTTCCCAAGTTTATCTTCTTTTCGAGCCAAGTCAAAGATGACCCCGGAGTTCGTCGAGGGCCCGCAAGACCTGCTGGATTCTCTCCTGAATATTGTCGTTCATGGCGTATCCTCCTTGGGTTGGGATCAACAGGCCTCCCCGGTCCCCTGCAATGCGCCAGGGGACCGCGGTGAGAAGCCTCATTTTACCTGTCCGCTGTAGAATTTCAAGCCCACCTGCCCAACTTTCCGCAGGACCGCGGTGAAACAACCCGTTTTTCCGGATGGGGGGTATCCATTTAGCTCTCGTAGTTGTATGATGTGGCATGGACACCCCGATTTTTCCTGGACATCCTGTAGGAGGAGTTGATTACCCACGAACGATCGTTGAGTTTGAC
>JAFDIS010000017.1 GCA_019307945.1 Deltaproteobacteria bacterium
GTGATGATTTCGAAGATTTCCGACACCAGAAGGGGCGCCAGGCCCATGGAGGGCTCGTCCAGGAGCATGAGCTTCGGGGATGCCATGAGCCCACGGCCGATAACCAGCATCTGCTGCTCACCGCCGCTGATGTATCCTGCCAGGATGCGGCTTCTGTCCCTGAGCCTGGGGAAGTAGCCGTAGACCATCTCCATGTCGTCCTTCATCCGCCGCCGGTTCCTGCCGGTGTGCCCGCCTGCCACCAGGTTTTCCTCCACAGTCAGTTCATCGAAGACCCGCCGGCCTTCCATAACCTGGAAGATGCCCATGCGGACGATCTCCTCAGGATACTTGCGGTCGATGCGTCGGCCCTGAAAGCGGATCTGTCCGTCCGTGACCTCGCCGTCTTCCGATTTCAGGAGCCCTGAGATGGCCTTGAGAGTAGTGGTCTTGCCGGCCCCGTTGTTGCCCAGGACCGCCACGATCTGCCCCTCGCGGACCTGCAGGGACATGCCCTTGAGTACCAGGATGACGTTGTGGTAGATGACCTCGATGTTGTTGACCAGGAGTAATGGTTCCATGGTGTCCTTCGCCTAAACTGACCGTTTCAAATTTTGATGAGATGTTGTTGGTCTACAAGTCACCAAGTCACATCTTTATTGCCGATAACGCGTCATCACATGTAAGGCATCCGAAGCCGGGGACCCGCCCCGGAGGGGCGGGGTCTGAGCCGGAGCGAAGCGACGGCAAAGAAATCCCGTGGAATGAGGCGTACTTTTGATCGTATGCCGCAGTGACGCGGGATGAGGATAACGCAAAATAGGGGCGGTTTCCGGCAGCCTCCCTTCAGGCGCCCAGGCGGGAGTATGCCAGGTCCTCCTCACCCAGATAGGCCTTGATCACCTGTTCGTTGTGCCGGATCTCCCGGGGCTTGCCCTCGGCGATCTTCTGGCCGAAATCCAGGACGCAGACCCGGTCCGATATGTCCATGACCACCCCCATGTCGTGCTCGATGAGGACGATGGTGACCCCCCACTCCTCGTTGATGTCCAGGATGAAACGGGCCATGTCCTCCGTCTCTTCAAGGTTCATGCCCGTGGCCGGCTCGTCCAGGAGCAGTATCTTGGGCTTCATGGCCAGGGCCCTGGCCAGTTCCACGCGCTTCTGGAGGCCGTAGGGAAGGGTGTGGACCGTTTTTTTGCGGATTTGCTCGATCTCCAGCAGGTCGATGATCCGCTCTTCGATGTGCCGCCGGAATGCCATCTCCTCGTTGCGGGCCTTTCCAAAATAGATGCCGCCCGCGATGCTCCCCGACTTGAGGTGCACATGCCCGCCCAAACGGATATTGTCCAGCACGGTCATGTGTCCGAAAAGTTCCACGTTCTGGAAGGTCCGCGCGACGCCTAAGGCGGCGATTTTGTGGACCTTGAGACGGGAGATGTCTCTCCCCTCAAACATGATCCTCCCTTTTTCCGGTCGATAGAATCGGTTGATGCAATTGAGAAGACAGGTCTTTCCTGCGCCGTTGGGACCGATGATGGAAAAAATTTCCCCCCTTTTCACGCCCGTGCTCACTCCGTTGAGGGCCTTCAGGCCTCCAAAGGAGAGGTGAACGTCGCGGACCTCGAGCTGGTATGCCTCCTGTTCTTTGTGATCCTTCATGAACCGCATCCTTTGCCGCGCAAGATGTGCAGGTCCCTCTCGGGGTCAGGCCGGTTCCGTCGGCTCGACCTGCTTCACGTACACGGTGGTCTTCATCCGGAAGGCCTTTCCGTCCTGATACCGGATGTCCGCTTCCACCTCCACCCGCTCCCGGTCCCCGTAAAGAGCGGAAATGAGATCCTTGTATCTTTCCGCCACGAACTTTCGCCGGACTTTCCTCGTGCGGGTCAGCTCTTCGTCGTCCGGGTCCAGTTCCTTGTACAAGAGAACGAACCGCTTGACACGGGCCACCTTGGGCAAGCTTTCGTTCGTCTTGGTCACCTCTCCCGCAATGAGGTCATAGACCGCCTCCTTCTGGGAGAGGTCTGTAAAGGTGGTGTAAGGGATCTGGTTATCCTCGGCCCATTTTCCCACGTTGCTCATGTCGATGGCCACCATGGCGGCGAGGAACGGCTTGCCCTGTCCCACCACCACGGCGTCGAGGATGTAAGGACTGAATTTGAGCTTGTTTTCGATGAGCTGGGGAGAAAACTTGCTCCCGTCCGTGAGTTGCATAACGTCCGCCATCCGGTCGATGATAATGACATGCCCGTCATCGTCGATCAGGGCCGCGTCCCCCGAGTGGAACCATCCGTCTCTGAGGGCCTCTTTCGTGGCCTCGGGGTTTTTGTAGTAGCCCTTGAAGATCGTGTCCCCACGTGAGAGGAGTTCTCCGGTATCCGAGACTCGAAATTCCAGGCCCGGAAGGGGCACTCCCACCGTGTCCAGCCGGATGTCGTCCGTACGGTGGGTGATGGAGGCCGCCGTCTGTTCCGTCATGCCGTAGGCCTGTTTGATGTTCACCCCCAGGGCCTGAAACATGTTGAAGATCTCGGGGCCCAGCGGGGCGCCGCCGGTGTAGACGTGGCGCAGGCGTGTGAGCCCGAAATAGTTGTTGAGTGAACGAAAGAGAATGTAATAGGCGATCCGGTTAAGGAGCCTCCAGCCCAATGACGGGTCCTCTTTTCGGAGCTTGAATTCCGCCATCCGGTAGCCCACCGACAGGAAGAGGTCATAGGCCTTGCGCTTGATCCAGGCCGAATCCTTGATCTTGACCTGGATCTCAGAGCACATCTTTTCCCAAATCCTGGGCGGGGCGAGCATGATGTGGGGACCGATTTCCCGAATGTTCTCCTGAACGGTCTCCACTTTTTCCGGAAAGTTTACGGCAAAGGCCTTGTACAGGGGCCAGTATACACCGAACATCTGCTCCCCTATCCAGGGCAGCGGCAGAAAGGAGACATACTCGAAGGTGTGGGCCGCCGCGTCCACCGCGTCTTGGGCCTGCGCCACGCTCACCATGTTTCTCTGGGTTATCATGCTGCCCTTGGGGAGGCCCGTGGTGCCGGAGGTGTAATTGAGCATGCCCACGTCGTCAGGGGTCACTTCCGCGATCAATCGATCGAAAAGGCCGGGGTCCTTTTCCGCTTCCTCCCGGCCCATGGCCTGGACATCCTTGAAAAAGGTCAGCAAGGGGTCATCGTAGTGGCGCATCCCCTTCGGGTCATCGACGATCACCCGGCGGACGCCGGGGCAACGGTCCTTGATCTCCAGGATCTTGTCCGCCTGCTCCTGGTCGCCCGCCACCACGAAGATGGAGTCAGAGTGGTTGACCACGTATTCCACCTGGTCCACGTGGCTGTCCGGATAGATGCCCACGATGGCCCCCCGCAGGCTCTGCACGGCCAGCTCGGAGTAAAGCCCTTCGGGGCGGTTGTCGCCCATGTAAGAGAGTTTGTCGTCCCGGCCGAAGCCCAGATTGCGAAGGCCCAGGGCAAAATTCCGGACGTTTTCGTAGTAGCCTTTCCAGGTGACCGCCTGCCAGATCCCGAACTCCTTCTCCCGGATCGCCACCCGCCGGTCGCCGTAAAGATCCGCGTTCCGCTTGAGCAGGGCCGGCATGGTCAGGGCCGGTTCGTTTTGTTGAATCGTCTGATTCATCGCCATGCGCGTTTCTTGATAAGGATTCCAGGGGTACCGGGCAAGGGGCGGACCGCCCCCCGCCGGCGGCCCTCGGATTATTCCGTTCGAATCCACCCCGAGATGGGCTCGAAGATCTTCTTGCTCACGTTGGCCTTGTAGACTCTCCCCATGGGAATCTTGTTGTTGACCACCGTGATGGGCGCCATGAGGCCTCCCACGTCCAGGTTCTTGATGGACCGGAGTGCCTTGACCAGGCCGTCACCGTTGAGTTCGCCCGCCTCGTCCGCACGCTTGAGACATTCCACGAATATGAGCCCTGTCAGGAATCCCTGCATGTAGGAGGCGGGTCGGTACTTGACGTTGGGATGGTGCTTTTTGTTCCAGGCCTTGATCTTGCGGATCATTGGGATTTCATCCTGCCAGTAAAAGGCGTAGGGCATGACGCCCAGGTAGTCCCGGGCCAAAGAACCCAGTTTGTCCAGGAGCATCTTGTGTGTCCCCCAATGGGTGCCCATGAATTTGGCCTTGAGTCCATAGTCACGGGCCTGCTTGATCACCGCCGGGACCGGCGAGAGGACGAAACCCTGGAAAATCACGTAGTCGGCTTTCTTACGCTTCATGTCCAGGACCTGGGACGCCACGTCGACGCCCCCCACCTTGGCCACTTCCGTGGCCACCAGGTTGAGCCCCAGCTTCTTGCAGACCTGTCGGCCGTAGGGAATGGGGTCTTTTCCGAACTCCGTGTCGCTGTGGAAAAAGGCCACGTTGGCACCAGGTTTCGCCTTGGCCACATACTGGAGCAGGATTCCCAACTGGTCGCTGTAGGTGGGGCCTGAGACGAACATGTAGGGGTTTTTCCGGGCGTCGGCCAGTTCACTTGAAAAGGAGGTGGACCCGTAAAGGACCTTATACCGGTCCTTGATCTCCGGGGCCATGGCCTTGCCGAGGGCCGTGCTCTCCCCGTACATGATGATCGGTTTGTCCCGGGCCATAATCCGCTTGAAGGCGGCCACCGCCACGTCCACCTTGTAGGTGCCGTCCTCCATGATGTACTTGATCTTCTTGCCGTGAATGCCTCCTTCGGCGTTGGCCATCATCAGGGCATCCTCGAGTCCCTCGTTGATGTGGACCCCCGCGAATGCGAAACGGCCCGTGACCGGCATTACCGCCCCGACCTTGATTTCTTGTGCGCTCAACGCGGGGGACACGAAGAGAGCAAGGGAAAGGGCCAGGACGCCTAACATCAAGGGTAACACGTCTCTTTTTCTTTTCATCGCAACGCTCCTTTTGGTTTGCGCCACCAAGCTGGTGGGAGACCGGTTTGCATTTCCTGAAGGACTCCGTGTCAAAACCGAAAAACCCGAAAAGCCGATATCACCCCCTCGAAAACAGGTTCGCTCCTCACAAAAGGCCTAGTAAGAGAACGGCCACAGCAAGAAGAAGGCCTTAACCCTCCGCCAGATCTCCGCAAGTCCCAAGGGTTCGAATATGAGAAAAACTACGATCAAGGAACCAAACACCACCTCCTTGAGCGGAATGAAGACCTGGGACGAGAGTTTGAACGATTCCACAAGGGCGCCCGAGAGGACATTGAGAATTTCCGGGACCAGCGTCATAAAGATCGCACCGAACACGGACCCAAGCACGCTGCCAAGGCCCCCGACGATGACCATGGCCAGGTACTGGATCGACAGATGAAACGGGAAGTGCTCCGGTGTTACGATTCGGATGAAGCTTACCCAAAGAGCGCCTGCCACGCCCGCGTAAAAGGAAGAGATGGCAAAAGAGGTCAGCTTGTAGCGAAACAGGTTGATCCCGATGATTTCCGCTGCGAGGTCCCGGTCCCTGATTGCCACGAAGGCTCTGCCCACCCTGGTGCGGACCAGGTTCCGGGCGTAACCCACCGCCAGGATGACCATGAACAGGGTCAGGAAGTAGAATCGTTTTTCCGTGTTCAGCAGGAATGAGCCGATGCGGGGCGGGGGCACGTTGATTCCCCTGACGCCATGGGTGATACTCTCCCAGTGGATGAAGATGAATTCGAAGATGAATTGGGCCGCCAGCGTGGCGATGCATAGATAAAGGCCCTTGACCCTGAGAGAGGGAATACCGATGACGAGTCCCGCAAGGGCCGCCACGACGCCCGCGCAAGGCAGGGCCAGCCAGAAGGAAAAATCGAACCGGGTGATCAGTACGGCCGCGGTGTAACCTCCGACGCCGGCAAAGGCGGCATGCCCCAGGGAAATTTGTCCTGTAAAGCCCGTGAGGAGATTAAGGCCCACGGCTGCGATTACAGCGAAACCGATCATGTTGGACACATAAAGGGCATACGGATTGGCGATGAAGGGAAAGATCAGGAGAAAGGCCAGGAAAAGACCCAGCCAGAACTTCACGAAAAGGGACTGAAAGATCTCTTCATCCTTGATGTAGTTCTCTTTGAAGTCTCCGCAACGCACGACCCATCTCCCCAGGTTCCGGGTTTCGGGTGAAGGCCCGGGCACCCAAAAAAAGCACTGTGCCCGGGCCGGGAGGGGCGTTCTCTACACGCGTTCGATGATCTCTTTGCCGAAAAGCCCGTAAGGCCGCACCATGATGACCAGCACGAGAATGAAAAAGGGCGCCACGCCCTTGGCCCCACCTCCTACCAGCGGGTCGATATAGATACCGGCCAGGTTTTCAAGGATGCCGATGATGAAGCCGCCCAGGATGGCCCCCCCGATGCTGTCCAGTCCGCCCAGGATGATCACCGCGAGTACCTTGAGGCCGATGTCTCCCAAGTAGATGCTGATGCCGCTGATGTTCCCGATGACCACGCCCCCGATCACGGCCGCGATGGCACCGAAGCACCAGGAGAGGGCAAATATGCGCCGGACGCTGATACCCATGGAAAGGGCCGCCTGCTGGTCGTTGGCCGTGGCCCTCATGGCGACCCCGGTGCGTGAAAACTTGAAGATGAGAATAAAAATGAAAGTCCCGATGAGCGCAAAGATAAAACCCCACAGCAGACCTGAAGGGACCACCGCGAACCCCAGATCCAGCGGTTCTGGCGGGAAGATTTCCGGGAAAGAACGGTAGTCCGGAGACCAGATCATGTGGGCAAGGCCCTGAAGAATGAAGGCAAGCCCTATGGTCACCATGATGACGGAGATGATGGGCTCGCCTATGAGTTGACGGAGGATGACCCGCTCGATAACGAGACCCAGCACTACGGCGAAGACCAAGGTGGCGAGAAGGGCCGCCCAAAACGGCGCCCCCGCCCCGGTCATCACCGAGAGGCAGACAAATGCCCCGAGGGTCATGAAGGCGCCGGTGGCCAGGTTCAGGATGCTGGTGGCCTTGTAGATCAGGACGAACCCCAGAGCGATGAGGCCGTAGACGCCGCCCGTAGCGATGCCGGTGACCAAGACCTGAAGCAGGATATCCATGGGGGATCGTTCTCCAATCCGATGAGGGAAGATTTGCCAAGGATTCAAAGACCGCCGCAAATCGGATTCGCCCTATATCTCAAATCAATCGGGGCGTGTCAAGGAAAACCCGCCCGCCTCGGGTGGGCGATGGGCCTTGATGCAAGAGGGCAAGGAAAGTGGACCCGGTGCCCCCACCCTTTCGTTGACAAATTCCTCCGTCGGCTACAATATGGGGCCTTCATCGAGCAATGAGCAACGTCTCAGCGTCATTCGCCGTCGGGAAAATAGAAGCGCCTGTGGCGGGCCGTGGGGAGGAGCCGTGGGACTCATATTCGGATCAGCAAACTTCACTCGATTCAGGGCGGCGGGATCCCTGCCGGATGGCGATCCCGAGGATCTGCACCGCCGCATCCTGAGGTACGCCTTCAGGGACATGGAGGAGGATTCGGACCAGGAGCGAGTCATGGGCTGGGTCGACATCCTGGACCCGCTGGAAAGCCGATTCGCAGCCAGGGAGTACCTCAAAGAGCCCTGTCTCGCATTGTCATGGCGGGTGGACGAGCGCAAAGTTCCCCCGCAGGCCCTCAAGCGGTTCTGCCGGGAGGCCGAGGAGCGAATTAAGGCCGAGGAGGGCCTCGAATATCTGGCCAGGCAGCGGCGGAGGGATATCAAGGAGGCGGTGAGGTTGAAACTCCTGCGCCGGGTCATCCCTTCCACCCGCGTCTATGACGTGATCTGGGACCTTCGCTCGGGAGCGGTCCTTTTCGGGGCCGTCAGCGCGAGGCTCTGCGATGAATTTGCAGAGTTTTTCCTGGGCTGTTTCGGCATCCACCTGGAGCCGGTCTTTCCCTTTGCCACGGCCCGGAAGGTGCTGGAAAAGGCGGGCCGCGACCCTAGCCTCCTGGAAGGTCTGTCTCCCGCCGGGATTACGGAGGTGTAACTGGCATGCAGGTAATGGAAAGGATCCGAAAGACCGAGTTCCTGGGCAGGGAGTTTCTTCTGTGGCTCTGGTGGCGCAGCGAGACCCGGGAGGGACGCTTCGATCTGGGCGAGGCGGGTACCGTGGAGGCCTGGGTGGACCGAAAAATCGTGCTTGAGGGCGTGGGGGAAGGGGGGGCCGAAAAAGTCACCTGCACCGGGGACAATCCCACCCTGAGGGAGGCGCGCTTCGCGCTGAGCCGGGGCAAGGAAGTCACAGAGGCCATGATCCGCCTCGTTTCGGGTGAGGAGGAATGGTCCTTTGTCCTGGACGCCCGGTGGCTCAATTTCAGGTCCTTCAAAACACCACCGGTAGCCCGCGACTTGTCGGAGGATCCGGAGGGAGTGTTCTACGAAAAATTCTTTCTCACCGAAAAGGCCGTCGCCGCCGTGGACGAACTGTTCGGCGAATTCATCAAGATCCGGGTCTCCCCGCGCTGGGAAGCGGAGGAATGGCCCGCCCTGCTCCGCTGGATTAGGGAGGAGGAATAGTCGGAGCGGGGCCGGGGGATCTTTCAGGCCTTCGTCCGAGAACCACGCGTCAAGATCCGGGCCTTGGGCCGTCCCACAGACGACCCATGCATCCCGGGGCATCCCGGGCAGCGGTGTCAGGACGCGGGGCTTTTCAACTCGTCGTTATGGCACTTGAGACAGCCGCTCAATCCCGGGTGGGGAGTGGGGGGACCGGCAGGATTCCGGTCCGGATGGTGGCAGTCCAGACACTCCCGGTCCCGGGTTACGCCTTCGTGGATCTGCGCATAGCGCTTGATGGAAGGCGCGTGCAGGCCCAGGTAGTACATGTAGGCGCACCCTGGAGCCCCCAGGAGCAGGCCCATAATGAGCATGAAACAAAGAGTTCTTTTCACTGCTACGCCCAGGTGATTTTTTCCTCGTTCATACGATCAACCCGAAGGAGGGCTCATCCCGTCTCCCGCCGGTTCGGGACGCGAAGCCACCGGCGGCATCCGACAGGGTACGGTCCCTACTTCGGCCCTTTTTTCTCGTTCCCGGTCTTGAGGAATCGGCTGATTTGGGCCTCCTTCTTCAACTGGGCCACGTAATCCTTGAGGAGGCCGGCCAATTTTTTCTGCCGCAGGAAATCCACTAGCTTATCTTTGACCTCGGCGAACGGGACCGTTCCGCCGGGCCTGCGACCCGTCACCTTGATCAGATGATACCCGAAGCGCGTCTCCACCAGATCGCTCACCTGGCCCGGCTTCATGGCGAAGGCCGCCGTCTCGAAGGGCTTGGCCATCCGGCCGCGGGAAAAATACCCCAGATCTCCGCCTTTACTACTGGAAGGTCCCTGGGAGTAACGCTTCGCGAGGGCGGCGAAATCCTCACCCTGATCCAGTTTCTTACGGACCTCCTCGATCCTTTTCCGGGCCGCGGTCTTTTCAGTGTCCGGGGCGCCCGGGGCCACCTTGGCCAGGATGTGGCTGGCCCTGACCTCTTCGGGTCGCTTGAAGGATTCCGCGTGAGCCTTGTAGTAAGCCTCCGCCTCCTTGCCGGTCACCGTCATGCGGTCCGCGAACTCCTTCTCCACGAGCTTCTTTATGGTCAGACCCCTGCGGATCTGGTCCTTGAGATCGCTCTCGGTAAGCCCCGCCCGGGCCAGGGCCCTGCGGAAGTCCTCCGCCTTGGGAAAACGCTTCTTGAGCCCTTTCATGGCCTTTGCCAGGTCTCCGTCATTCACGTGGATCCCTTTTTTTCCGGCCTGCTGGAAGAGAAGCTCCCGGTCGATCAGATTTTCCAGTACCTTTCCTTCCAATTCCCTTACGCGCGAGGGATCCAGGGCCCTGCCCAGGCGCCGCATCCCCTGGACCACGCGACCCATCTCACGTTCCAGTTCGGCCCGCGTGATGGCGGTCCCGTTGACCAGGGCCGCCTTCTCAGATGGGGCCTGCGCGGCCCGGGCGTTGGGTAGGCCCGTAACACAGAACAGGGTCATGCCCGCCAAAAGGGCTCCTAGAGCCAAGATTCCTATCCTTCTCATCGATCGTCTCCTGCAAAATGAAGATTTTCGGCCCGAAGGCCGCCGGTGCCGAGGGCATTAGCTGATCTGAAGCATTTCTACGTCGAAAAAGAGCGTGGCACCGGCCAGGGGATGATTGGCGTCCAAGGTCACGGTTTCCTCCCCCACTTCCGTGATCACCACCGTGATGGGTTGGGCGCCCGGCTGCTGCATCTGGAGCTGCTGACCCACCGCCGGGATGATGTCCTGGGGCAGCCTGCTCTTTTCCACTTCCACCACCAGTTCTTCCCGCCTTGGGCCGTAGGCATCCTCGGATTCGATTCGGATGGTCCTGGTTTGACCCTCCTCCATGCCCAGGACGCCGTTTTCAAAACCAGGAATCAGGCTTCCTTCTCCGATCTTGAACTCAAGGGGCTGGCGTTCTTTGGAGCTATCGAAGACCTCCCCGTTTTCCAGCTTTCCAGTGTAATGTACTTTTACCGTGTGTCCCTCTCTTGCTTGGGTCATTCGGACCTCCATTCTTGCTTTTTGGGTTGATGGTTGCGCGGGATCGCTCTTTCCTCGATGCCGCGTGACTATACCAGCGTCCGACGGGCAACGGGTTCCATCCCGGTGCCGAGGGCGTTTCGGAGCAATGGAATGGGCATTTCAGAAGACGACATCAAAACAGAGGGTCTTTGGAAGGCCGGTGCGATGATGGGGCAGTTTCCCTCCCAGGCTGGTGCCTTGCGGGAAGGGTCGTCTGAAAGGCGGTCGGGGCCTGTCGGGGTGCCATGAACCGGAGTCTTTCGGCCCGGTCCCATATGGAAAGAACAAGCGTTAAAACCAAACTTAATTTAATATACTACCATTTCATAGATCAAGGATCAAGCCAATTCGTTCCCCTTGACCCCGGCGCATCCCGGTGAGCTGCGAATCCGGAATGCCGGTCGGGGGCCCCGCATGGGAGAGCATTCAGCGGACCCCTGATATTTTCGTGAGGCAGGATAAGATTCTCCGGGTCTTCCAGGCACCCTTCGTGATCCACGAACAATGAGATATTCCGGGGCTCGGTTCGTCGATCAGCGCAGCCGGGGGGCCTCGTGATCACCGATACTCCGGCACGCTGTCGAAAAGGTGCAGCGCTCGCTACGTTTTTCAACGCCCTGCTAAGGGCCCAATCCCGACCAGACGGCGCGGGCGATGCCCTCCAGGCTGTAAGGCTTTTTCAGGTAGGCCCGGGCGCCCAACCGCCTGGCCTCCTTGACGCGATCCGTTTCCGAAAATCCGCTGGCAATGATGGCCCTTTGTTCTGGGTTTGACTTGAGGATCCGCCGCAAGGTTTCAAGCCCGTCCATGCCCGGTTCCATGATCATGTCAAGGATCACTAGATCCACGGTCCGACTTTCCAAATATGAAAGGGCCTTTTCCCCGCTGGCAACCGCGTTGACTGAATAGCCTAGTCGCTCGAGCATGGCCGAGGCGATCTCGCGCTGCTCAGGGACGTCGTCCACCACCAGGATGCACTGGCCCCGTCCTCGATATCTGTCTAGAGAAAACACCTTTTCCGCTTCCGCGGCCCGGGTCGGGGAAGCTGGAAAGTAGAGGTGGAATGTGGTTCCTTCTCCCGGGATGCTGGTTACGTCGATATAGCCACCGTGGTCTTCCACCGTGCCCCAGACTACCGTCATTCCCAGGCCCGTGCCGCTTCGGCCCATCTTTTTCTTCGTGTAGAAGGGCTCGAAGATCTTGTCCAGGTCATCCGGTAAAATGCCTGAGCCGTTGTCTGAAACCGAAAGGACCACGTATTCCCCCGGTTTGACCTCGTCATAGCCGCGGACTGGCCGGTCCAGAGTGCAGGCTTCCAGGTCTATGTTGATTTCGCCTCCCTGCGGCATGGCCTCGGCACCGTTGGACACCAGGTTCATCAGGGCCTTGGATAGGTGCACGGGGGAACCCAGGATCGGCGGCAGCCCCGGCCGCGACCGTCGGGATACGCGCACCCCGGGGTGATACCGGAGCAGTTTCTTGAATTCCGGGCTCCTTAGATAGTCGGAGACCACGGTTTCGAGGCGCACCTCCTCCTTTACCTGCACACCGCGCCGCGCCAGGGTGAGTAGATCTTGTACTATGGCCGCGGCCTTCTTTCCCGATTGATGGATGGTGGTCAAGGGGCCGCGGAGCGGGCTGTCCCCGGGAAGGTCCATAAGCAAAAGCTCGGGATAGCTGAGGATGCCCGAAAGGATGTTGTTCAGGTCGTGGGCGACCCCCCCCGCCAGGGTTCCCAGGGCCTCCATTTTCTTTGCCCGCTGGAGTCGTTTTTCGATTTCCAGGCGTTCCTTTTCCGCGCGGACCCTTTCTTCCATCTCTTCCCTGAGGCGCAGATTGGCGTTCCTGAGTTGAGCGGTCTTTTCCAGGACGAGGGCGGAGAGGTTGTCCCGATGTCGTTCCAGTTCCTCCTCCGCGCGCTTGGCCTCTGTTACGTCACGCATAACGCCCACCAGCACGTCCTGCCCCGTCTCCGGGTCCTGAAAGAGCTTCTTTTTTGTGGAGATGAGACGCTCGTCCCCTGCCTTGCGAATGATCGTGTCCTCGCTTGTGTCCTCCTGGCCGCTTTCAAGGAGGACGTCGTTTCGCTTTAGGAAGACTCGCGCTGTATCCTCCGGAAAGAGGTCCGCAGCCGACTTGCCCGCCACATGGTCCTTTTCCAGGTGGAAAAAGTTGCAAAACGCATCGTTGATCAGGAGGAATCGATTCTCCCGGTCCATGACGTAGACCGGGTCCGCCACCGTATTCAGGATGCCGTGGAGGAAGCGATGGGCTTCCTCTTTCTTTCTCCTGGAGTCCAGGAGGCCCTTCAGGACCGTGTTAAAGGCCCTGGCAAGCTTCCTGAACTCCGCGTAGCGGATGGATTCTTCGTCCAGATAGGAGTGCGTGGGGCTCGTTGAGATCCCCAGAGCCTGCTCCGCCATGGACGCGAGGGGCTCGCTCATTCTCTTCGCGATCACGAAGGAGATGGCCAGTGTCAGCATGAAGACCACAGCGCAAAGACCGGAAAGCCTCAGAAGGAGGTTTTTTTTCGCCTCGCCCAGGGAGTGGGAACCGACTGCGTACACAAGGCCGGGAAAGTCCTTGAGAGGGACGAAGTAGGTTCCCCCGGAATAGAGGGTCTCCGACAGTTCCAGGGTGGGGCCGTAGCCCGCCCTGGGTTTGAAGGGGAGCGGTGAGCGTTTCAGTGTCTTGAGGTCGATCAAGTAGTTCGGGGTTTGAAGGAGCAGGCTTCCGCCCCAAGCCTCTTGGAATCGATCCCAGAAGTAGCGGTCCCGGGAAAGATCGTAGAGGGTGAAAACCGTGCCCAGCCGTTCGTCCTTTCTCAAGATGGGGGCCGAAAAGAGTGTGAGGGGCTCGCCGGCTTGGCCTTTACGGAAGACAAAACGCTGAAATCCCCTGCGCCGTGAAAGATTATGGAGAAACGGCTCCAGTGGGCGGTAGCGGGCAGGAAGTGGCGGGGTGATTTTGGAATCGGTCCGATCCTGGATAAAGAGGTAGGCGCCTTTCACGGCAGGTTGAAGGGCTTGGGCCCGCTCCGCCACTTGGTTTTTCACGCCCAGCATGAGATTTACCCGCAGGGCATTGCTCAGGCTCACCTCTTTGGTCCTGCTCTCCAGGAGATTAAGCCGGTTCCTCAGGGCGAGGTTGATCTCCGCCTGCCTGGCTTTCTGCTCGTTTTCGTACTCCCGGCTCATGGTCCGGCTCAGGAACCCGTAAAGCGAACCCAGGATCAGGCTCAGGGATACACCCACCAGGCCCAGGAGCACGGCCGTGAGAAACCAGGAAAACTTCTTTTGTGAAGCAAACTTCACCATGGCTTTTTATCCGGGAGTCCTGATAGGGTTGCAGGACGGGTTCGGGATCCTAGCGGATGACTTCATCTGCTGCAAGGAGAATTTCTGTGGGAATGGTGATTCCCAGTTGCCGGGCCCTTTTCAAGTTGAAGGTCAGGGCGAAACGGCGGGCTTCCTCGATGGGAATGTCCCCTGGCGGGCGGCCCCGCAGGATGTTGACGACCATATCACCCGCTTGTCTTCCCATGGCGTGGAAATCCACGGCGGCGCCGCCGAAAAGACCCAGCCTCGTAAAGGCATAGTTTACGGCGATTTCAGGCTTTCTGGACACCCGGGTGGTCCAGGAGAAAATCTCGGGCGCCGTGTATGTCCTGCCGTTTCGGTCCCTCAAGAGAAGGGCCACGGGGTAGATGGCCCCGATACGGCGGTCTTGATTCGCTCCGCGAATCAAATCCTGGTATTTCTCCCATGATGATGCGTTTCTGAGTTCCCAGTCCACCGGGACCTCTTCATTATTGAGTTCCTCGAAGACCTGTCGTTTTATCGCCAGGCCCGTGGGGGATGGGTCGGTCAGGAATAATACTTTCTTGGTCCCGGGAAACATCCTCGCATGCACCCTGAGGGCGTCGGCCACATGAAGCTTTTCGTACACGCCGGTAATATTGTGAGAAGGCCTAGACCGTGTTTCCATGAAGGGAGTTTGTCGGTCGTAATCCTCGGGTCGGCCGTTGAGGCCGCTGAAGATGATGGACACGGATCGGTCCACGAGCTTCAAGGCCACATGTTTGAAGGCGTTGTCGTCCAGGGTCACCAGGATGCGGGGTCGGTACTCGTCGATTTGTCGGAGGGCCAGGGATGCCTGACGCCTGATGAGTTGCGGTGTGTTGTTCTTGCGCTTCGTGTCCATGTAGAATACCCGCAGATCCAGGTTTCTGTCAGGGACAAATCCTGCCTCCTTCAGGGAGGTCAGCAGGCCGTCGTGCTGGGGTTGCCCGCACACGTGGCCCTTTTCGTAACTATGAACAACGAAGATCTTCTGAAGGCGCTCGCCGGCCCGGGCCCCCTGAGTAAGTGTCAGGGTCAAGAGCAGAAGCGCAACCAGCGCCGGACCTCTAGCGGGATGTCTCATGGACCGGCCTTCCTTTTTCCCTGTGGTGGACCCCGTTGCCTTGAGCGCTCAAGCGGGGTATGCAAGGAGTTCCGCCTGCCGTCCCTCGTCGCTCCCGAGGTAACGGGATGTCGTTGCTGACTGAAATGATATTCGGCGGAGATCTCTTGAACCTTGAGAAAAAAGCGATCAGCCCTTCGCGCGGGGTCCTCCTTCCGGCCCGGGAGTTGACATTTTTCCATCAGGGTGTAGGGTTTCGGCACGGGATCGGCGCGGGAAAGGAAACAGGGTCAGGGACCTGGACGCCGGCGGCGCCCGGGAACCGGGCCGAGGAGATTGCACGGAGATGGAAACGGGGTTTGAAAGCTGTCGTCTTTGTCCCCGGGCCTGCGGGGTGGATCGAAGGGCCGGGCCGGGCCGATGCGGAGAAACCCATCGGCTCCGGGTAGCCTATGTGGGTCCTCACTTCGGGGAAGAACCCCCCATCACCGGGGATCGGGGCTCCGGCACGGTCTTTTTCAGCGGGTGCGGCCTGCGTTGCCTGTTCTGTCAGAACCATCAGATCTCCCGCGGGGGCCTTGGGCGATACGTGGGACTTGGGGACCTGCAGCGGCTCATCCGTGGAATGCTCCTGCGCTACGGGGTGCACAACATCAACTTCGTGACCCCGGATCACTTCGCACCCCACGTATTCCGTTTGATTTCGGGCCTGAGATCAAGAGGAGCGGTCCCCCCAGTGGTCTTCAACGTCTCGGGTTACCAATCCATTGCCATGCTGAAGGCCGCCGAACCCTACGTGGACATTTATCTGGCCGATTACAAGTACGCACGAGAATCCCTGGCCCGGACCCTTTCCGCAGCACCGGACTACCCCGGCGTGGCCCTTGAGGCCATCGCGGAGATGGTCCGCCAGAAGGGTTTCCTGTCGCCGGCCCGGGGGGCGGCCCGACGCGGGGTGATCGTAAGGCACCTGGTTCTTCCCGGTCACGTGGAGAACTCGATTCACGCCCTCACCTCGCTATATGTTGAGTTCGGATCCGAGCTCCCCCTGAGTCTCATGTCCCAATACCATCCCGTTGACGGGGCGGGATCTGAAGCCCCGCGTCGTTTCGTGGAGAAGAAGGAATTCGAACGGGTCCTGGCCCATGCCCGGGAACTGGGGTTCGAGACTCTCTTCGTACAGTTTCCGGAAAAGGAGCGCATGGGGATTCCGCGGTTTTTTCCCGATTTCCGGAGCCCGGAACCCTTCGGGAACCAGGCCCGGCGCTCCCGGCCGTGAGACCTGTTTCTACGCTGTTGACATTAAAAAGGGCTTTTGTTAAAAAAATCACAATTTTTTGTCCTCCTCCAGAAACCTCTGGTGAGATCTCGTGAAGGAAAGGAGCATCGATATTCCCATGACAGCATTGACCCCGTTTTACGAAGTAAATGAGGCGCTCGTGGCTATGGGCGCGGAAAAGCTAAACCTCTGCATGCAGTGCGGGATGTGCGCGGGCTCCTGCCCGTGGCGGATCGTGGACGGCCCCTTCAACGTGAGGCGCCTGATCCGTATGGCCCAGATGGGCGTGGAAGGCTACGAGTCGGACGACATCCTGTACGGGTGCACCACCTGCAATAAGTGTGTGCTCAAGTGTCCGCGCGGGGTGACCATCATCGACGTGGTCAGGGCTATGCGTACCATGATAGCGGAGACGGGCGCCATCCCCGCGGTTCTCAAGACCGTGACGGGAAGCGTTCACAGCAGACGAAATCCCTGGTCGGAACCGGAAGAGAAACGCACGGAATGGATGGAAGGCCTGGACGTCCCCCTGTTTGACGGAGACAAGGAGTATTTCCTGTTTGTCTGTTGTACGTCGGCCTATGACGTACGAAGTCGCAAGATCGCCAAGGCCATGACCCAGGTGCTCAAGGCCGCCGGCGTGAGTTTCGGTGTGATCGGCCAGGAGGAAAGCTGTTGTGCTGAATCGGTTCGTAAGATCGGCGACGAGGAGCTCTTCATGACCACCGCCGAGAAGAACATCAAGCTTTACCAGGAAAAGGGCGTCAAGAAGGTGATCACCACCTCTCCACACTGTTATTACACCTTCACCCGGGAATACCCCGAGTTGGGCGCGGATTTCGAGGCGATACACTATACTCAGCTCCTGGCCCGGTTGATCGAAAGCGGGCAATTGAAACTCTCCAAGACCCTGGATACCAAGGTGACCTACCATGATCCGTGCTATTTGGGCAGGCACAGCGAGGTCTACGATGAACCCCGCGCCCTGATCAATGCGGCCACGGGCGGCAACTTGGTGGAGATGGGTCGCATCCGCAAGGAGAGCCTCTGTTGCGGGGCGGGGGGCGGAAGGCTCTGGATGGAGACTCCGCCGGAATGGCGCTTTTCAGATCTCAGAATCCACGAAGCCTGTGAGACGGGCGCAGCGATCCTGGCCACGGCCTGTCCCTATTGCGTCTCCATGCTGGAGGACAGTCGAAAGACGGTGAACAAGGAAGAAGAGATCCAGATTCGGGACATATCCGAACTGCTTGCAGAGGCCCTGTAAGCGGGAACGCGAAGGCCCACGGTAAGCCCTGCCCCCTTTCAGGCGGGGCTTTTTTGGGTGAGGGGTCTGACGCCGATCAGGGGGAAAGTCCCATGAACACAGCCTTTCTGGATTGTTTTTCAGGCGTGAGCGGAGACATGCTCCTGGGTGCCCTCCTGGACGCCGGGCTCCCCTTCGATGACCTGAAAGATGCCCTATCCTCCCTCCCTGTCGAGGGATACAGGCTGCGGTGGGCCCGGGAGGAACGTCACAGGATCTACGGGGTGCGCTTCGAGGTGCAGGTGGACCCGCACGGGCCCCGGGAGCACAGGGGCCTGCGTGAGGTTCAGGCGGTAGTGGAAGGCTCCGACCTGTCGGCGGCGGTGAAGGAAAAGAGTCTGCACGTCTTTCGGCGCCTGGCCGAAGTAGAGGGTGGGATTCACGGAGTACCCCCGGAGAAGGTCCATTTTCACGAGGTGGGGGCCGTGGATTCCATAGTGGACATCGTGGGGGCGGTCTATGGGCTGGAACGCCTCGAGATAGGCGCACTCCATGTCTCCGAGCTGCCCCTGGGCTCCGGGTTCGTGAAGGCGGCTCACGGAACGATTCCTATCCCGGCTCCCGCCACCGCGGCCCTTTTGCGGGGCGTGCCCGTGTATGAAGCGGGGGTCAAGGCGGAAATGGTGACACCCACGGGCGCGGCCCTGGTGACGTGCCTGGGGCGGTCCTTTGGTACCATGCCGCCCATGGTGGTGGATCGTGTGGGTTACGGTGTGGGCCGAAGGCGGCTGGAGGATCGGCCCAACCTGTTACGGATCTTCGTGGGCTCCGGCAGGGCTGGGGAGGGGACGGAAACGGTCCTGATCCTTGAAACCAACGTGGACGATGCGAGCCCGGAACTGTTAGGGCACCTGATGACCCGATTGATGGACAGGGGTGCGCTGGATGTGACCTTCCTGCCCGCAACCATGAAAAAGAACCGTCCGGGTGTTCAGATCCAGGTGGTGGCGCATCCGGATCTCCGGGAATCCCTCATGAAGATTCTTTTCGAGGAGTCGGGAACCCTGGGCGTACGCTTCCGTCTTTGCATGAGAAAGACACTGAAACGCGCGGTCTCGGAGGTGGAAAGCCCCTGGGGACCGCTGCGGGTCAAGAAGATCGAGCAGCCGGACGGGACCGTGATCCTGGCGCCGGAGTACGAGGCATGCAAGGAGAAGGCCGAATGTTATGGAAGACCGCTGCGGGAGATCTACGCATGGGTGACGGCCCAAAACCGGAAGGCCTGAGTTGCTCCGCGCATCGGCCGGGATACACTGAGGTCATGGTCCTTTCCACCTCCCCGCGGGCCGGTGCGGGTGGTCCTCCAATGGGGGGGATGGAGGCCTGATGTCCTCCGGAGCTCCGGAAGAGAAGACTTGTGGGAAGATTCTGCGGGAATCTCCGCTCAAGGATCGGTTGGCCCTGCTTCTTTCAACGGTCATGGGCGTGGGATTTCTGCCGCGTGCTCCGGGGACCTTCGGGACCCTGGCGGCCTGCCCTTTCCCCTGGTTCATGGCAGGCGGTTCCGTGTTTCTGCGGGCCGGGGTTCTGTGTGTGCTGGCCGCGGTCGCCGTATGGGCAGGCGGACGGTACAGCGGGCTTGTGGGGCGGGAAGACCCCCCGGAGGTCGTTCTGGACGAGGTGGTCGGTTTCCTGGCGGCCGCCCTGTGGGTGCCTTTGACCTGGTGGGGGATCTCTGTTTGCTTCTTTCTTTTTAGAATTTTTGATATCCTGAAGCCCTTTCCCATCAAGTCCATGGAGCGAACACTGCCGGGCGGCTGGGGCATCGTGGCCGATGACGTGGCCGCGGGACTCTACGCGCTGGCCGCCACGAGATTGGTCCTGCTTCTTGCAAGGTGAGGGACCGCTTAGGAAAACACGGATCCCGGGAGAGGATGGAAGGCGAAATCATCACCATCGGCAGCGAGTTGATCTCGGGAAGGACCCTGGATTTCAACGCCTGGTACGCCGCAGGGAGGCTGACGGCCTCGGGACTTCGGGTCACGCGGATCACTTCCGTGGGAGACGACTTTGATGCGGTCTCCGAGGCCCTGACCAGGGCACTTGCGGCATCTCGCTTCGTCATCGTGACGGGAGGACTAGGCGCCACCGAAGACGACATGACCAGCGAGATCGTGGCGCGTGCCCTGGATAGGCCGCTTTGCCTGGACAAGGAGATGTTCTCTCTGCTCAAGTCCTATACCGAGGACCGGGGGATTCGTATGACCCCCAGCCTTGAAAAGATGGCGTGGATGCCTGACGGATCCAGGATGTTGAACCCGGAGGGCAGGGCCTGCGGCTTCGCCCTCACCCAGGAGGGGGTGAGACTCTACTTCCTGCCGGGAGTCCCGGACCAGATGCGCTATTTGATGGACAAGTACGTGATTCCGGAACTCTTGGACGTCTACAGCACACTCCCGGTGATTCGGCAGCGGGTCCTGAAGGTCTTCGGTCTCAACGAGCCCGGCATAGCCGAGCTTTTCAGGGGATTGAAAGGCGAGATCGGGGACGTGGTCCTGGGTTTCTACCCCCGGTTTCCTGAAAACCATGTGACCCTCAGCCTGCGGGGAGCCGATGAGGACTCGGTAAGTGCTGAGCTTGACAGGGTGGAGAAGAATATCCGCGCCCTCTTGGGAGCCCATGTGTTCGGCTCTGAGAACGATACCATGGCGGGAGTGGTGGGCGAGGCCCTATTGGAAAAGGGCTTCACCCTGGGCCTGGCCGAGTCTTGCACGGGGGGGCTCATCGGGCACCTGGTGACTGAGACCGCCGGCAGTTCCCGTTACTACCGGGGTGGGGTCATGGCCTACAGCGACGAGGTGAAGGCAACACTTCTGGGGGTCAGCAGGACCACCCTGGAGCGGGACGGTGCGGTAAGCGAAGCAACGATCAAGGAAATGGCCCAAGGCGTGCGCAGGCTCCTGGACGTGGACCTGGCCGTCGCGGTCTCCGGCATCGCGGGCCCGGGGGGAGGAACCGAGGCCAAACCGGTGGGCACGGTCCACCTGGGGCTCAGCGTCGCGGGGGAGACTCTTGCAGGGAGATACCGGTTCTGGGGGACCCGGGAGCAGGTGAAACGGCAGACGGCTTACATGGCCTTGGACTGGGTGAGAAGATATCTTCATGGCGATCCGTTCCTTCCTGGCTCTTGAGCTTCCCCCGGAAGTGCAGGAAGCGCTCTCAGGTGTCTGGGGCAAGATGAGACAAACCCCTCTCGACGTGCGTTGGGTGAAGCCCTCCAATATTCACCTGACGGTGGTCTTTTTGGGAGATGTCTCACCGGAGGGCCTGGCCAGGGTCAAGGAGGTAAGCGAGGCCGTCTGTGCCCGGTTCGGCCCGTTCCAGGTATCGGTGAGCGGTGTGGGGGTGTTTCCTGGAAAGAGAAGCCCCCGGGTCCTCTGGCTGGGACTCGAGGGGGACTTGAAGGGCATGTCGCGTTTCCGGGAAGACCTCCAGGATCGGCTGGAACCCCTGGGGATCCGGAAGGAGCATCGGCCCTTCAGGCCTCATTTGACCCTGGCCAGGTTCCGGAAAAGGGCATCAGGGGCGGATCCCCACCTGCGGGAGGTTCTGGCCCGCTACGAGACCTACCGGGGTCCGGCCTGCGCCCTGAAGGAACTGAGCCTCTACCGCAGTGATCTGGGGCCCGCCGGGGCTCGTTACACGCGGCTGGCCGGATGGCGCCTTTCGGCCGGGGACGGGGAGCCGGCTTAAACATCGAGCAAGGGGGACAATCGAATGGACAGGGAACGCGCTGTAGAGCAGGCCATATCGCAAATCGAAAAACAATTCGGCCGAGGGTCCATCATGAAGATGGGCGAGGAAAAGGTCATCGACGTGCCGGCCATCTCCACAGGATCCCTCTCTCTGGATCTGGCCCTGGGAGTGGGCGGTGTGCCCAGGGGCAGGGTGGTGGAGATCTTCGGCCCCGAGTCATCTGGAAAGACCACGCTGGCCCTGCACGTGGTGGCCGAGGCGCAGGCCAAAGGCGGCATGGTTGCCTTCATCGACGCGGAGCACGCCCTGGACGTGGGTTATGCGAGAAAGCTCGGGGTGGACGTGGACAGCCTCCTGGTATCCCAGCCTGACACGGGGGAGCAAGCCCTCGATATCGCCGAGATCCTGGTGCGAAGCGGCGCCATCGACGTGCTGGTGATCGACTCGGTGGCGGCCCTGGTGCCGAGGGCCGAGATCGAGGGGGAGATGGGTGACGCCCACGTGGGTCTTCAGGCGCGACTCATGTCCCAGGCCCTGAGAAAACTGACGGCCACCATAAGCAAGTCGCTGACCTGCGTGATCTTCATCAACCAGATACGTATGAAAATCGGGGTCATGTTCGGCAACCCGGAGACCACCACCGGCGGTAACGCCTTGAAATTCTACGCCAGCCAGCGACTGGACATCCGGAGGATAGGGGCCATCAAGGACGGCGAGGAGGTCGTGGGCAACCGCACCAGGGTCAAGGTGGTCAAGAACAAGGTGGCGCCCCCCTTCAGACAGGCGGAATTCGATATCATCTACGGCCGGGGGATATCCAAGGAGGGAGACATCCTGGACCTGGGGGTGTCAATGGATATCGTGGACAAGAGCGGTGCCTGGTATTCCTTCGGTGACGAGCGGATCGGGCAGGGGCGTGAGAATGCCAAGCGGTTCCTTGCCGAACACACGGATATCCGGGATCGCATAGCGGACCTGATCCTCGAAAAGACCGGACTCAAACAGGCGAAGGAGGTTTCCGAGCCCGAGCCGAAGGAGACGGAAAAAGGGACCTGAGGGGCGGGGATCGGACAAAAGACCATCACAAGCAATGGATGACCGGATGGAATTCAGAGAAATCAGGAAAAAGTTTCTAGACTACTTTAAGGATCGGGCACACGAGATCGTGCCAAGTTCCTCGCTGGTGCCGAGGGACGATCCCACGTTGCTCTTCACCAACGCGGGAATGGTTCAGTTCAAGCGGGCCTTTCTCGGGGAGGAGAAAAGGGGCTACACGAGGGCGGCCTCCTCGCAGAAGTGCGTGCGGGCGGGCGGCAAGCACAACGACCTGGACAACGTGGGTTACACCCCGCGCCATCACACCTTCTTCGAGATGCTGGGCAATTTCTCCTTCGGCGATTATTTCAAGGAGGAGGCCATCGTCTGGGCCTGGGAACTGCTTACCGAAGGTTACGGGCTCGATCCGGGAAGGCTCCGCGTTTCGGTGTACCGCGAGGACGATGAGGCCCACCGCATCTGGGAGGATAAGATAGGCGTTCCCGGGGCCCATATCGTCCGACTGGGTGAAAAGGACAACTTTTGGGCCATGGGCGAGACAGGCCCTTGCGGTCCCTGTTCGGAGATCCATATCGACCAGGGGGATGCCGTTGGGTGCGGCAAGCCCGGCTGCGCCCCGGGGTGTGATTGCGATCGCTATCTGGAGATCTGGAATCTCGTCTTCACCCAGTTCGACAGGCTGCCGGACGGCACACTGGAGCCCCTTCCCAAGCCCAATATCGATACGGGCATGGGCCTGGAGCGGATAAGCGCGGTGGTCCAGGGCGTTACTTCCAACTACGATACGGACCTGTTCCGGGAGATCATCGCGCGGACGGAAGACTTGGCGGGAAAGGGCTATGGAGGCGGCCGGAAGCAGGACGTGGCATTCCGGGTGATCGCCGATCATGCACGTTCGGTGGCCTTCCTGATCGGAGACGGAGTCATGCCCTCCAACGAGGGGAGGGGTTATGTGTTACGCAGGATCATCCGTCGTGCCATTCGCTTCGGGCAGGTCCTAGGGATCGATGATGCCTTCCTGCACCGGGTTTGCAGCACTGTGATCGATGTCATGGGGCCGGATTACGAAGAACTGATCCGTTCCCGGAGTTTCATCGAAGGCGTGGTCCGCAATGAAGAGAAACGCTTTTCCGACACCCTGCACTACGGGATGCGGGTCCTGTCCGAGGAGATCGAGGGGCTCAAGGCCGCCGGGGCGGACACGATTCCCGGCCGGGTGGCTTTCAAGCTCTACGATACCTACGGCCTGTCGCCGGATATCGTCCAGGATGTGGCCAGGGAGGAAGGCCTGAAAGTGGATATGGAGGGCTATGAAGAAGCCATGGCCCGGCAGCGGGCCCAGTCCCAACGATCCTGGAAAGGAAGCGGCGAGGAGGAGATCCCCGATTGCTACCGCAAGATCCTGGCCCGTGGAGTCTCCTCCCGTTTCAGTTATGATGAGACCAGGATTTCAGGTGCGAGGATACTGGCCCTTGTGGTGGACGGGGCCGAGACGACCGAGGCCGGCACCGGCACCGTGGCCCGGGTGATCCTGGACCGAACCCCCTTTTACGGCAGAGCGGGGGGCCAGGTGGGGGACACGGGGTGGCTCCATGCCCCGGGGGGACGCTTCCGCGTGGAGGAAACGGTCAAGATCGGCCAGGACCTCATCGTGCACGAGGGCGTGGTGGAATCGGGCGTCCTGACCTCGGGCTCCGAGGTCTTGGCGGAGATCGACGAGGAAAGACGGCGTGCCGTGGCATGCAATCATTCGGCCACGCACCTGCTTCATGCCGCCCTACGCGAAGTGCTGGGGGACCATGTGAAACAGGCGGGCTCCCTGGTCACGCCTGACCGGCTTCGTTTCGACTTCAGCCATTTCACCCGGGTTTCAGCGGAAAATCTGCGGGAAGTGGAGACTCTGGTCAACCGGCATATCCGAGAAAACCTCCCCATCACCGTGCAGGAGATGTCCAGGGAAGATGCCATGAAGACCGGGGCCATGGCCATCTTCGAGGAGCGCTATGGCGACAGGGTACGTCTCGTTACGGCGGGAGAGGACGTGAGCAGGGAGCTGTGCGGAGGTACCCACACGAATCGGACGGGCAACATCGGCCTGTTCCGGATCGTGGGAGAGACGGCGGTTGCGGCCAATGTGCGCCGGATCGAGGCCCTCACGGGGGAAACGGCCCTGTTATACGACCAGGAGCAGGAACAGCGGCTCCGACGCCTGAGCGCCCTGCTCAAGACCCCCCCCGAGCAGGCGGCGGACCGTCTGGAACGACTTCTTAAGGATTATCGGGACAAAGAGCGGGAGGTTGAGTCTCTCAAGGCGAAACTTCTCACGCGCCGTTCCGAGGACCTCTTGGCCGGGATCCGCGAGATCGGCGGGGTCAAGGTCCTGGCCCGGGAGTTCGAGGCGGATTCGCCGGCGGCCCTGAGGGAGTCGGCCGACCGGATCCGCGACAAGCTGGGGTCCGGGATCGCCCTTTTGGGGGCCAAGGCAGAGGGCAAGGCCATGCTTGTCTGCGTGGTGACCAAGGATCTCACGGCCCGTTTCAGGGCGGGGGAAATTATTCGGGAACTGGCGCCTCTGGTGGGCGGCAAGGGAGGTGGAAGACCCGATATGGCCCAAGGGGGCGGAACCCGGCCCGAGGGCCTCCCGGATGCGCTGGAGGGGCTTTACGGAATCGTTGAAAAGGGTGCGGCTTCTTCCGCTTGATCAGGATTTTTCCTGTGCCTCGGCGAGCTTGCGCAGGCATACCCCCATGGACTTCAGGGCTTCTCGATACTGGCCCAGGTCGGGGTATGTTTCCAGGAGGTGCCGAAAACGGCCCACGGCCGCCCGGAAATGGCCGCTTTTCATGTAGAAACGGGCCACGTAGAGCTCGTATTCTGCCAGGTTGATGATGCACTGCCTGATCTTGAGGCGGGCCTTGCGGGCGTGAAGATCGCGGGGGAACCTCTTGACGAGACGCTCGAACTCCTCCCTTGCAAGCCGACTGTGGGTCTGGTCGCGATCCACGGTGGAGACCTGGAGAAAGTGGCACATGCCCTTCTGAAAGATCACGTAAGGGATGTGCCGATTCTTGGGATGGAGGCGCTCGAACTCGGCGTAGTCATCCAGCGCCTCCGGATAGAGTTCCTGGCGAAACAGGGCGTCGGCCGTCTTGAGTTCGGCTTCCACGGCGAACTTGCTGTAAGGATAGCGGTCCTTGACCTTCCGAAAAGCCTCGGCGGCGGCCTCGTAGCGGCCTTTTTCCATGTGCTCCACGGCCTCGGTCATGAGCTGCTCCGGCGTTTTTTCCTCCTCTTCCCCGAACCACCGGCTCATTGCCGCGCATCCTCCCAGCAGGAAGACTAGAGCGCAGGTCAACAGGACCGTCTTGAGATAGGGACAGGTCTTCCTCATCGGTTCGTCAACGCCCTTTCAAATTCTCGATATACTTTTCCGCTGAAAAGGCGGCGGCCGCCCCTTCTCCCACGGCGGTGGACACCTGCCTGAGTGCCTTGGAGCGGATGTCTCCGGCTGCAAAGACGCCGGGCACGGAAGTCTCCATCCCCTCGTCCGTCACCACGAAGCCACCCTGGTCCAGTTCGAGGAGGCCTTTGACGAGGTCCGTGGTGGGAGTATAGCCGATGAACACGAAGACACCCGAGACGGGCAGAAGGGACTCTTCCCCGGTTTTCACGTTCTTCAAGCGGACCCCCTCCACTCCGTTCCGGCCCTCAATCTTCAGGGGAACCGTGTCCCAGATGAATGAGATTTTCTCCTCGGCACGTGCCCGTTCTTCGAGAAGTCTCACGGCCCGCAGTCGATCGCGGCGGTGGATCAGGTGGACTTTACTGGCAAAACGGGTGAGGAAAATCGCCTCTTCCACGGCCGTGTCCCCGCCGCCGATTACCGCTACTTCCTGGTCCCTGAAAAAGAAGCCGTCACAGGTGGCGCAGTAGGAAACGCCCTTGCCCGTGAGGAGGGATTCACCCTCGATGCCCAGCTTGCGGGGTACGGCGCCGCAGGCAAGGATGAGGGCCTTTGTTTCCTCCGGCCCTTGGTCCGTCACCACCACCTTTTTCTCCGGGGACAGTTCCAGTTCTACCACTTCGCGGCTCTCGATGAGCAGCCCGAAATTTTCGGCCTGGCGTTTCATCCGGTCGATGAGTTCAAAGCCCGTGATACCTTCCGGGAATCCGGGGTAGTTCTCCACCCGGTCCGTGTTGAGCACCTGTCCTCCGGGTGCTAGTCGCTCAAAGGCCACCGCCTCCAGGCGGGCCCTGGCCGCGTAAAGGCCCGCCGTCAAACCGGCGGGACCTGCTCCTATGATAATGAGATCCTTCATGGTACAAGATTCCATTCAGGCACAAAGCAAAGCCCCACCCATTTTCCCTGCAAGGCGGGGCCCGAAGATTGACCGGCTCCTATCCGGGGGGCTCAAAGCAGCTTCTTGAGCTCTTCTTCGATATGGCTTTTCGGGTAGGCGCCCACGATGGTCTGGGCCACCTCTCCCCCCTTGAACAGGATCATGGTGGGGATGTTCCGAATTCCGAACTTGGCCGGCGTCTGCCGGTTTTCGTCCACGTTCATCTTGGCGATCCGGATCTTGCCTTCATATTCCTTGGCCAGTTCGGCCACAACGGGTCCCACCATTTTGCAGGGGCCGCACCATTCCGCCCAAAAATCAACCATGGCCGGCAGGTCGCTCTTAACGATCTGTTCCTCGAAGGTTTCGTCCGTTACTTCCAGTACGTCAGACATGGGTCCGTTCTCCTTTCCGATCCGCTAACAGGCATTCGAAATAGCAATTATCACGAGGACCTCTTGTTGTCAACCGAAACGGTGTTCGCCCAACGAGCCCTCCTGCCGGCAGCCAAAAAAAGGGCCTGCCCAAGGCAGGCCCCTTTGTACGGACAGCGGTATTTTGCGGACGGGAGCGCCCCCCGGGCGGACCCTTATTCTTCCCCTGACTCGAGGATCTTCTTGAGGCCGTTTATGATGGTGACGGGTACCGGGCCGGAGGAAGCATAGAGCTTCAATAGATCATGCTTGATCTTCAATTCCTCTTCCACCTTTTCCCAGGGAACCCCCTTTTCCTCCACGCTTTTCATGAGCTGGACGAGCTCTTCTGAATCCATATAAAACCTCCTCCTATTTTTTCGCGGGCGCCAGGTCGGGGGGGTACACATACTTGGGGTTGATCTCGTAAGACCAGGGCAGCCCCCACCACTGCCACCCGTAGCGTCTCCTCTTGTTAAAACCGTAAACCTTGTTTCGCTTGGCGAGTTGCCGGTAGAACTTGTGCCTGTTGCTGTCCTGGAAGTTCGGAAAGGGCGGCCCTTCGAATCCGTCCACCACGTCATAGACGTTCTTGAAACCCGCCTCAATGAGTTCCTTGGCGGCCAGGGCGCTCCGCCTGCCGTCACGGCAGATAAGCAGCAGGTTGTCCGTCTTCTTGAAAACCTTTGAGATCTCTGCCACAAAATCCTTGTTTTTGCCGCTCAAAAGATAGGCGTGGGCCTCCCCGGCCTTCCCGAATCGCCGGGTGAAAAATTGGTATGGAAAAAGATGGGCACCGATGGGGTGGCCTACGAACTGATACTCGGCCCGGGTCCTGACGTCGATGAGATAGGTCTCCGGTACGGTGTTCAGCATATCGTAGGCCTCGATGCTCAGGATATGTTTCGCCTCCTGCGCATGCACGGGTCCCGCGGCCCACAAACCGCAACAAGAAAGCCCCAAGAATACGGCAAGGCCGAAAATGAGAAAAGGTCTGTTTGTCATGGCAACTCGATGGCTTCGGCCTTTTCGAGGGTCCTGCTCGCCCTAGACCTGTCCTCCGGAAAAGGCCGTTTAATCAATGCCTAAACTTCACTCATGTCTATTAATCCAAGTTCTTTTTGTTTGTCAACGAAAAACAGGTCCAGGGCGCTGTCACCTTGACACGAGGTGATGGTTCATTTCATAGTGGGGACCGAATCAGCAGGCAGACAGGGGGAGGAGAAAGGATGCAGGCGAGCACCGTGTACTTTTGCGATCTGCGCACGTCCGTCAAGGAGAATCTTCCGGCCAAGCTCGAAAGGCTTATGACCACGGCGGGCTTCGACGAGGTGGTCCCCGAACGGGGCCTGGTGGCCATAAAACTTCACTTCGGCGAGCGGGGAAATACCGCGTTCGTACGCCCCGTCCTTGTGCGCCGCATCGCGGATAGGATCAAGGCTCTGGGGGGAAGGCCCTTTCTCACGGATTCCAATACCCTTTATGCCGGCACACGCGGCAACAGCGTCTCGCACCTTGAGACCGCCATCGAAAACGGCTTTGCTTATTCCGTTACAAGGGTCCCCCTCATCATTGCAGACGGTCTGCGGGGCGCCTCCTTTACCAGGGTCCGCATCGACCGGGAGACCATCCAGACCGCCTATGTGGGCAGAGAGATCGCCGAGGCCGACGCCCTGGTGAGCGTGGCGCATTTCAAGGGCCACGAACTGGCCGGTTTCGGGGGTGCCCTCAAAAACGTGGGGATGGGCTGCGCGTCCCGGAAAGGAAAACTGGCGCAGCATTCGGATCTCTCTCCAAAGGTCAAGAAAAAGAAATGCAAGGCCTGCGGAGCGTGCGCCGCCCACTGCGCCCAGTCGGCCATTCTACAGGAAGGAGATGAAAAGGCACGGATCCTGGCCGAGCGTTGCGTGGGATGCGGAGAATGCATCCTCATCTGCCCCAACGGGGCCATCGATGTACAGTGGGACGCGGACGTGCCCCGTTTTCAGAAAAAGATGGCCGAATATACCCTGGCGGTGCTTAAAGGGAAGGAAGGCCGTTCCTTTTTCCTGAATTTCCTCACGGCCATCTCCCCTGCGTGCGACTGCTACGGGCACGCGGACGCCCCCATCGTCCCGGACGTGGGCGTGTTGGCGGGCAGGGACCCGGTTGCAGTGGACCAGGCCTCGGCGGACCTGGTCAACGGACAGCCGGCCACGGAGGGGTCGGCCCTCACAAAGGGCAAGGGCCCGGGAGAGGACAAATTCCGCGCTCTCTACCCGCGGGTGGACTGGACGGTCCAACTGGCTCACGGCGAAAAGATCGGCCTGGGGACCCGCCGCTACGAACTGGTGAGGATCTGAAGGAAGCACCCAGGGGGGCAACTCAGACTCCCCACGCGTCCCCCACCCGCGCGTCGGCTGCGGACCCCTATCCGCGATCTCCGGCATCACTTGAACTCCTCCACTCCCCGATGAGGAGTCCTCGCTCATATTTCTCCCATGAGATCCTGAGTTTCCGCTTGAGCAAGGGAAGAATCCTGCCGAAGTGTTTTTTAACAGGCTGTTGAAAAACTACTGCGCTTGTCGATGCTGCGTCCGAATTCGGACAAAAACACTCGTTGTGCTGTTAGGTAAACAGCGTTCCTCGCCTCATCTGCCTTGTCTGCTCTTCACTCGCTGGGTTTTTCAACAAGCTGTCAGGGTCTGGCCTGTTCGTTCATTCGCCGATAAGATCAGGGGGGGCGAGGGGGGCGGCGGCAGGCGGACGGGGTCAACACAGAGAGACGGAACATGATGCATCTCAAAAACCACACCGTGCCCGGGGCTTCAATCCTCATGTTCCTCCTTCATGCCTTGTTGCTCTCTTCTCCATGCATGGCAGACCCCGATATCTTGATGATCAACTCCTACCACAAGGGCTACCCCTGGACCGATGATCTGGTCAAGACCACGGTCGGTTTCATGAAAACGCGATTCAGTGACTGCGAGATCCATGTTGAATACATGGATACTAAGCGAATAAAGACCCCCCGATACTTGAGGCTTTTTCAAAAAATAATAGAGGAAAAATACCACGGGCATAAACCGGACATCGTGATCGTTTCGGATGACAATGCATTTCGGTTCATCCTTACATGTCACAAGAGGCTGTTTCCCGGCACACCCGTCTTGTTCCTGGGTGTAAACCACTTTGACCCGGCCATGATAGACGGTCACCCTGAAGTGACGGGAATCGTACAAAACGTGTATATTGCAGATACCGTCCGGATTGCGTTGAAGCTGACCCCCGGATTCAGGCGAGTGGCCGTCATCTACGATGACACGCTAACGGGAAGGGGTTACCGTGAGCAGGTGTTTGAAGCCAGGAAAGGTTTCGAGGGTTTGGAGTTCACGCTCCTGGACGGGGCTCAGTTGACCACGGAAGAAATGCTTGACCGGGTCGAGGCATTGCCTTCGGACAGCATCTCGCTTCTCTGTATCTGGGTGCGTGACAAGACCGGCATTTATGTCCCCTGGGATAAGACCTACCCGGAACTGACGAGGAGATCACCCGTTCCTGTGTACGGTGTTCTAGACCGCATGCTTGATTTCGGGGTGGTGGGAGGAATGGTGCAGTCCGCACACTACCATGCCCTTGAAGCTGCCGGAATTGCGGAAAAGATCCTGAAGGGTGTGTCTCCCGCCGATATACCCGTTCATTTGAAAAGCCGAAATGTGCCCATGTTCGACTATAAGGCCATGGAACGGTGGAACATAGATGAGAAAAGGCTTCCCGGGCCGGATCTTGGAAGGTTGTGGGAGATAGAAAAGGCGGCCAAGAAGGCAGGTGAGTTGACCCGGCAGCTCTTGACTTTCAGCCGAAGGGTGGAAAGCCGGCTCAGACCGGTGGATCTCAATCGGGAAGTGCTCGAAGTGCAAAAGCTTCTAGAGAGGACCATACCTAAGATGATCGACATAGAGCTCCACCTCCAGGAAGGGCTCAAGGTCATCAACGCGGACCCGGCGCAGATGGAACAAGTCATGCTGAACCTGGCCGTGAACGCCAGAGACGCCATGCCGGAGGGCGGCAAGCTGGTGATTGAAACGGAAAACGTCGTCCTCGATGAGGCGTACTGCAAGACCCACTTGGGCGCGGTAAAGGGTGAATACGTACTCCTGTGCCTGTCGGATACCGGCCATGGCATGGACAAGGAGACCCTGGCGCATATTTTCGAGCCTTTTTACACCACCAAGGAGACCGGTAAGGGCACCGGTCTGGGCCTTGCGATGGTTTACGGGATCGTGAAGAGCCACGGGGGCTACATCATGTGTTACAGTGAGCCCGGCGAGGGGACCACCTTCAAGATCTATTTTCCGGCCGTCGAATCGCAGGGTGTGGCCCACCGACCACGCCGCGAAGAGGAAACGGCGTTTCCGGGCGGCAACGAGACCATCCTGCTGGTGGATGATGAAGACACCTTGCGGGACCTTGGCAAGGAGATGCTCGAGAGATTCGGCTACACCGTGCTCCAGGCCGAAAACGGAGAGAGCGCCTTGAGAGTATACGAGAGGAACCAAAGGGAGATTTCCCTGGTGATCCTGGACCTCATCATGCCCGGGATGGGGGGCAGGAAGTGCCTTGAAGAGCTGATGAGGATAAATCCTCAGGTAAACGTGGTGGTCGCCAGCGGTTATTCGGCAAATAGAATAGCCAAGGTCGAAAAGCAACGGAAGCGGGTGCCCGGGGGTTCATCGCAAAGCCCTACGACGTGGGCCGGATGCTCAGGTCCCTCCGGGAGGCCCTGGATACGGGGGGTGATTTCCGGGGGGACTTCCTCGAAGAATGAGGAGCGGGGGGGCGGGAAGGGTGTTGACGGGGCAGGGCACGGTAGGGGCTCGATGGAAAACCAGGAAAGGGCGTCCACGGGAAGTCTGCAATGGGCCCGCGCGCCCGCCTTGCAAAGCTTCTTCCATGAACGGCCCTATCCCTCTTTCGTTTTTCCTCGCCATCCCTCAACCGAAAATGACATTCGGCAGCCAGATGGCGATCTGGGGGAAAATCATGACCAGGGCCAGCCCCGTGCCCTCTACAATGGTGAAAGGAACGACGGATCGGTAGATGTCTGCCATGCTGATGGAGGGCGGAACAATTCCTTTCATATAAAAGAGATTGAAGCCGAAAGGCGGCGTCATATAACCGATTTCCATGTTGATGGTAAAGAGGATGCCGAACCAGACCGGGTCAAAGCCGTAAGCCTTTACCACGGGGAGGAAAATGGGCACGCAGATCATCATGATACCCGCCGGGTCCAGGACCATGGCCAGGAGAAAGATGACGATCTGGATAAAGATGATGGTCCCCCAGGGTCCGCCGGGGATGTATTTCATGATGTCTTCGATCAAATGGGATGCTCCCATGCCGTGATACGCGGCACTGAAGCAATAGGCCCCGAAAAGAATCCACATGATCATGCCCGTGAGGCGGAAGGTTCGCATGGCCGCTTCCACGATGAGGCTCCAACTCATCTGCCGGTAGACAAAAGCGGATATGAGCGCTCCCAGGACGCCCATTCCGGCCGCTTCGGTTGGGGTGGCGATTCCGCCTATGATGGAACCCAGGACCATGAGCACGATGATGATGGGTAGGATTACGGCCTTGAGCGTTTTGATCTTTCTGGGCCAATCGCCTCGCTCCTCTTTCGGGAGCGGTGGGCCGAGATGGGGCTGGATCAGGCAACGAATCGCGATGTAGCTCGCGACAAGAACAAGGAGCAGCAGGCCGGGAAAGACGCCTCCCGCGAAAAGTTTGCCCACGGATTCGCCTGAAATGAGGGCATAGAGAATCATGATGACACTGGGGGGGATGAGGATGCCCCAGCCTCCTCCGGAGTTGATGCAGCCCACGGCGATGAGCTTGTCGTAATCGCGTTTCAGCATGGAAGGCAGTGCAATGGTGCCCATACTCACCACCGCCGCCCCCGAGATGCCGCACATGGCCGAAAAGATCGCGCAGATCACCACCGTACCGATGGCAAGGCCTCCGGGGACAGGCCCGAACCACAGATACATCATCTCATAGAGATCGTTGGCCGTTCCAGACCGTTCCAAGATCATGGCCATGAAGATAAAGAGGGGAATCGCCACGAGGGTAAACTTGTTCATGGCTCCCCAGGACTGGGCGGCGACCATGTAGAATGCTTCCGGACCCCAGGTAAAGTAGAGGAATAGGACCGAGACCCCTCCGAGGACAAAGGCAAGAGGCAGGCCAAGCAACAGGAATACCAGGAGGGAAAAGAAGAAGAGGAATGTCAACCATTCGATACTCATAGCGTTTCCTTTTCTCTGATATCATCGGATGCTTCCTGCGCTCCGCCGACGACGGTAAGGATGTCGCGAATCAATTTCGCGAATCCCTGCAGGAGTAGGAGGAAGGCGCCGATCGGGACCATCATTTTCACCGGATAAATCGGCGGGTTCCAAGCGGACTCCGAATGCTCCCAGATGGAGAGGGATTCCCAGGCGAGGGACCCGCCGTAGAGGAGCATCATTCCGCTGAAAAGAAAGAAGAGAAAACAGGTGCAAATGTCCAAGACGGCCTGTTTCCGCGGGCCCAAACGGCCGAAAACAATGTCCACATTCACGTGGCCGCCCCATCGGAGAATGTGCCCCCCTGAGAGGATCACATAGATTCCAAAGAGGAATTGGGTCAACTCATTGGCCCACACCGTGGGATCATTCAGTACATAGCGTCGGAAGACCTCAATCAAGACCAGGAGGAACATGGGGAGGATTCCGAAACACAGGACGCGGCCGACCCAGTCGTTCAAACTGTCCACAAATGCAAGCACGGCGGTCAAGTTGCGCATGTCCACACTCCCGGAGGGCCTTCCGCCCCGACGCGGGACGGGACGTGATGCTCCCCCGTCTTCGGTCGAGGCGGACCGCCCGAAAACATTTTGCCGCCGGAGGCAATTCCCGCTTTGCTCGGGTAGGCTCTCCGGCGCAGCGCCCTATTTGATTCGGCCCATTTCTCTGTTGAAATCTTTGAGCATTTGGACCGCCTTGGAACAGGCGGCGTCCTTTTCCGCCACCTCATCCCAGATCTCCAGGGCACGGGCCTGCATCTTCGCGTATTCCTGGGGGGGCAGCGTGATGAGTTCCACTCCCATTTCCCTCTGGATCTTGCTCAGGGCCTTGTTCTCCAGGTAGATATATTGATTCGTGCGCAGCCAAAATTGCTCCTCCAGGGTCCTGACGAGGATTTCCTGGAGGTCTTTGGGAAGCTTTCGAAAGGCCTTCTGATTCACCAACCAGATATCCGTTCCCGCCACGTTCAACGCCGGGCGCAGATGATACTTGCTGATATCATAAAACTTCATGCTCAGACTGCCCTGCACCGCGCCCCAATGGGCACCGTCGATCACTCCCGAAGCCAGCGCTGCATAGATCTCGCTTCCAGGAAGGTAGGAGGCGGCAGCGCCGATGGAGGACAGGAACTTCTGCAAAATCCCTGAAGACCGCAGTTTGAGCCCCTGGAAATCTTCGAAGCTGCGTACCGGTTTCTTGATGGAGAGTTCGGTGGGATAAACCTTGTCGGTGAAGTATAGCATGCCATGTTTGGCCACCTCAGTCTGGAGCATCTCTTCAAATCCGAGCCACTTGTAAAAGTAGGCGGCCTCCCAGACCTCCCCGAAGTTCAGCGGAAGACCTGAAGCCACATTCATCAACGGGACCTGCGCACGAGGATAGGCGGAGGACGTGACACCGATGGGCACCATTCCTCTCTTCACGGCGTTAAAGATCTCCTTGGCCGGGACGAGGGCACCGGCCGGGTAGGGTTCGATGACCAGTTTTCCTTGGGTTCGTTTCTTGAGCCGTTCAATGACCACCAGCAAGCTGTCCTTGTACGACGAACTCGCCATGGGCCAGTGAACAGGGCATTTCCAGGTGATCTGATCGGATGCATTCACGCGGCTTGTGGCCGCCACAAAAAAAACAAGGGAGAAGCTCAAGAGAGGCAGGATAACGAACGTGATCATTTTCTTCTTTCTCATGACAAGGTCCTCCACGTGTTAAGGGTTAGCAGGCCAAGTTCCTCTGCATGTATGACGATCCGCACCTCCTTTCTTCGGGCCCTTTGGGCCGCAGAGTTCGATTTCATTCCTTTGATGTCCTGTGGGTTTACACGAGCCTTCCCTTTTCAAGGCAGAATTGCACCCCGTCCATCACCTTCAGCAAGTGGCGATCCCGTTTTTTCAGGATCTCCGTTATATCAAGTCCGCTGTAGTCGTAAAACCCTCGGCCGGTCTTCACTCCCAGGTCTCCTTTCTTGATCTTCGAATGAAGCGCATTGGGATGGTTGTCAATGGGGGGGTCGAAGAAGCTTTCGTCGGCCAGGTTGCTGGCGCTGAGATCCAACCCCGTAAAGTCGTAGCGCTGCACGAGGCCGAGGACCATCATGCGCGGGGCGATGCTCGCCTTGACGGCCAGATCCAACGCCTCCGCCCCGATGTAACCATTGTCCAGCAGAAAGAAGATCTCACGGCCCAGGAGGCGTTGAATCCTGTTGATGACAAACCCCGGGAGGTACTTTTTCAGGACGATGGGGACCTTGCGCAGCTTCTTGAGAATGTCCACGGTGGTTTGTACTGTCTCGGAGGAGACTCCGGATTCCCTCACCACCTCCACCAGCGGGATGATGTGGGGGGGTGCAAACCAGTGTGCAATTATCGCATGCCCCAACCGATGCGGAGGGACCAGATCAAAGATATTCAGGGTAGAGGTGTTGCTCCAAAGCAAGCTTCCTTCAGGTGCGCTATCATCAATCTGTCTGTAGAGTTCTCGTTTCGCATCCCTGTTCTCAGGGATCGCCTCGATGATGATGTGCGCGTCTTGAACCGCCTGGCCCAGGGAACCGGCGTAAGCAATGTTGTCAAGGCTCGCCCTTTCTTCTGACGGTGAAATTCGGCCGAACTCCTTCAGGATTTCCACGATTCCCGAAATCACCTTTTTACAGGTCTCGGCCGCCCGCGGATTCACGTCGTATCCCGTGACGTAGTATCCGGCTTGCGCAAAGGCCTGCGCAATTCCCGGGCCCATGGTACCCAAACCAATGACGGCGATCGTTTTCACCTCATCCGCAAGCATTCTCGTCCCCCTTCTTGCTCGATTGCAGCCCGGATCCGCGGGACAATCTCCTGGAAGATCTTCACGCCGGAGGCGATTTCCCCATTCTTGTCTCTCGCGTGGACATGGCAATGGCTGCGCTGTGACGGCAACGGATCCCGGCGTAAACGGTTGCGCTTCGTCCTACAGAAAACCGTCCTACCCTGATAAGGCGGATTTTTGCCACCTACTGCCGACAGGGGCCAGTTGACTCCCGGATGATGAATTCCGATGGGATGACGACGTGCTCTTCCGAGCGCCGTCCCGTCTCTACCTGCCGGAGCAGCAGTTGGGCGGCGGTTCGTCCAATCTCCGCGACAGGAATCCTGACCACCGTCAGGGGAGGATGGAAGAAATCGATGATATCGGAACCGCCGATGCCCACCACCGAGATATCATCCGGAACGACCAAACCGCGACTGTTGATCTGGTGCAGGGCACCCGAGGTCACCCCGTCATTGATGCAGATCACGGCCGTCGAGGGTTCCCCAAGGTTTATACACAACGTCTATTTTAAATGCGAACCCTACATCTCAAAATCGTGATGCGCACACGTTTATGGCAATTGAATGCGCAATTATTTACGACGCTATGTATAGAAGCTCACCCATCAGACGATAGCCATCGGTTTTCGAGAAGTCGCTTTCAACCACGTACCCGGGGTTCGGGCTGAGCCCATGTTTTTCGAAGGCATCCAGAAAGGCCGCCAGCCATTCCAGGGAGTATTTCGAGGTCATCTGCCCCAGAATGAAGGCGACTCTTCTGTGGCCGAGGCCGATCAGGTGTCCTACGGCCTGTTGCACACTCTTGAAGTTTTCGGAGTTTACACTGGGAATGCGATGGGTTGTTTCCTCTGGAAACCCGGGCATCACGACGGCGGGGATCTCCTTTTCTTCGAGTTCGATGGTGTTCTGATCATCGATGCGGTTACCAACGACGATCAGCCCGTCCACCAGTCGTCGGTAATAGAGGGTTGCGTAGCTCTCGGTCTCGTGGATGCCCAGCATCAGGTGGTATCCGTGCTGCCTTGCGTACGTGCTCACTCCCATCAGGATATGATTGTAAAAGGGGCTTTGGAAGGCAAATTCACCGGTCCGTGGAATCACGACGCCGATCACCCCGATGCGATTTTGAACCAGGGCCCTGGCGGAAGAGTGGGGAAAGTAGCTCAGTTCCTCGGCCAGTTGGACAATCTCCTTCCGCATTGCGCGGCTGACCCCCTTCTTGTTGTTCAGGGCCCGCGAAACGGTGGAGTAAGACACGCCCGTGATTTCCTTTATGGTCAACAAGGCTGTACGCTCAGATGTGGAAGCTTGCGTTCGGGTTAGCGCAAACGTTTGCGCAAGTCAAGCTTTTTTGTCCCCGGGCGCAAAGGGAATCTCCTTGCTACGTTGAAGCGCAGCTGTCCGGCAAGGGAAGATCCGAGGAAGGCTTCGGGCCTTTCGGGGGAGGGAGCATTCCTGCAGGAGAGCGCCTTGCAAGAGGGCGTGGCGTGCCATTCCTCGCCGCGACGCCCCTCGTCCCGGACATTGCTTTTCCCTACGGAAAAAATGAGGGCGGCCAAAGAGACCCGGCACGCGGGATGCCGGGCGCAAGTCTCATCAACCCCCCCCGATGTGCGGTAAGAAGGCCACCTTGTCGTTGGCGCGCAGGGTCTGATTCAGTCGGCCCGCTTTGTTGTTCACCGTTATGCTGACGTCCGATTCGCTCAGGGGCAGGAGGGGAAAGCTCGATTTGATGAAGTTCATGACGTCCAGGACGCTGGCTTGACCCTCCAGCGGAATCTCCAGTTCCGCGGTCCTGGTCATGGCCCTTTGTACGCCGAAAAACTGAACTGAAACCACCATGATGCCTTGTTCTCCGGATAGCGTGAATTGCGATAAGGCCCGTACCCTCCCCTCGGCGTCAGTTGGAAAGGGCACGCTCTCGGGCGACCGTGAGCCCCTTGCTTTCCAGCAATTCCAGGGCCTTGGCGTCCAGGAGCCCGAAAGCCTCGAGGGTCTCGGGGAGGGGAAGACCCTCGTCCGTATAGCCCTTTTCGCGGTAGACCACGTCACAGAGCCTCTCATAGGCCTCCCGGCGCAACCTCAGGAGCAGGGCGTGGCGCTCCTCCATGCTGCCCGGGAGTTGTTCGTCTCCGACCCGCTCTTTCAACCATTCGTCGTAATAGGCGGCGCGGGCCTGGTATTCGTTGAGAAAAGCGGGTCCCATTGCTCGGTCGGGGATCCTGTCGCTTTCCCTGGACCCTTTACCGTGCCGGACGTTGATCATTTTCTGGAGCAATTGGAGTCGTTCACTGTCGTCCAGCACGTCCTGGAGCGTTTTTCGGGTCCCCAAAGTGGCGTTCAGGTATTTCACGTAATAGTCGAGAGAAGGCAGGTTCCGGGCCGGGTTCTCCGTCCGGGCCGCCTCGGGGTTTCGAACGTCGATCCAGGGCAGCTTGCACAGGCCCACTGCATTGAACCAGGTGCGGACCAGGGGAAACCACTTTAACGCTTGGGCCTTCATCTCAAATGTGGGGAGTTCCTGGTGGACCTGGTCGATGAAGATGAGCCATGCCTCGTCGTGCTGGGGGCCTTTGAGGGCGAAACCGTACCCTCCCTGCTGGGCGAGGGATTCCTTTGTTATGTACATGGAAAACTCCAACCCCTTCATTTCCATGCCGAACCGTTCCAGTTGGGCCAGGATCTCCCGGCGCGGCCTGCCGGTCCTGCGGGCATGAAGGTCCGCCACCACCGCCTTGGCCCTGTGCACGCCCTGCCCGCACACTTTTCCAAAGCCCTCACCCCTGGCGGTTTCGTGAAGCAGCCGGCCTGCGGCCCGGGTGTCGCCCCAGGCCAGGGGATATCCCACATCCTCCTGGGCGAGGAATCCCCTCTGGACGCATTCCATGAGGAAGGATGCGGTCACGCCCATGGAGATGGTGTCCAGGCCGTATTCGTCACAGTACCAGTTGTATTCCATGATGAACTGGGGGTCGAAGATCCCCATGCAGGTCACGGCGGCGGCGGTTTCATATTCGGGACCGTCAATGCCTACGCGGCGACCGGCCCTGGGTCCCTGCTCCAGCGTGACCTCCTCGGCGCCCTTGGCGCAGGCCAGGTTGCAACCCCGGTAACAGCCGTCGGGGAATTTCCGGGTGAGATAGCGCTCCAGGAACACGTCGGCAAAGACCGCCTTCGCCTCGGGGTGGCGGCCGTACTGGTAGTTCATGACCGGCAGGATGTGATACTTGTCCATGTATTCGACGAGTACCGGGGTGCCCCAGCTGGCGAGGCGCAGCTGCTGGGGATCGGCCAGGCTCACCACCTTCTTGAGAAGGGCTCCGGCCTCTTTGACGCCCTGCTCGTCCGCGGGCCGGTTGGCGTTGACCTTGGCAAGGGTGGAGCGGACGATCACGGCCCGCACTCCTTTGGTCCGCATCACGGTCCCGGTGCCGCCCCTGCCCGCCTGCTTGGAGCGAATTCGTTTCCTCCTGGGATCGTAGAAGAGGCTGTTGATGATACCGAAACGGGCATGAAGGGAGCCCTCACCGTTGACCACGGCCGCCACGTTTTCGTCCGGTTCGCCTCCGTTGTACCATCGAAGCAAGGCCTCCCCGTAGGTGAGTGCGCCCCAGTCCTCTTCAGGGTTGAAAGCCGGCGCCTCGAGGATTTCGATCACACCACGGTCCCCGTCCACACACAGGATTACCTCCCTGTCGGCCAGGCCCGTGAGCACCAGGGCATCGAAGCCGCACTGCTTGAGGAGAGGCGCGAAGTGTCCTCCAATGTTGGAGTCCACAAAGGTGTCCGTCAGGGGCGAGATCGTCCCCACGATGAATTTTCCCGTGCCCGGGAAACGGGGCTCGTTGCATAGCGGGCCTCCCGCCATCACCAGGAGGTTTTCGGGGCTGTCGTAACGGGTCCGGGCGGTGGTTTCATCCCAGATCAGCTTCAGGGCGTATCCGCGTCCGCCCACGTATTTTTCCTTGAATTCAGGGGGCAGGGTGCGGTCCGCAATCCGCCCGGCGGTGAGATCCACCCACAGGATATGATCCGTGTATCCCCTTTTCACAGGGTGAGGTTCGTATTCAAGACAAAGACGCGTTTCCATCTGCTTCGTGATCCTTTCGGGTCCCGGCGGCCTGGGGGTAGGTCAAAGCGAGCCGGGACGCAAACAAAAAAAATAAAATCAACTTTTATAAATGATTTCCTCAAGATGTCAAGCGAATTATCCGTCCCCAGAGGGCGGGGCGCCTGCGGAAAAACCCGGCTTCGGCTACCGGTCCGTATTTTCTCCTGGGAGATCTTCCATACAAAGGGCATGGCGTACCGGTTGTTTTCACCGGGATTTTGTGCTAGACAGTACCGCATTCTGCGAAATAGACCCCGTCGTTTGAAGGAGAAAGCCATGGAAATCAAAATCACGCAAGCCGCAGCCGATCAACTCAAACCCAAACCCAGCGATGACTCCAGTCTGGCCTTCGGAAACATCTTTTCAGATCATATGTTCCTCATGGATTTCGAGCGGGCCCGGGGCTGGATAAATCCCCGGATCATCCCCTATGGACCCCTGGCTGTGGACCCTGCGGCCATGGCTCTCCATTACGGTCAGGAGATCTTCGAGGGCCTGAAAGCCTATCGCCGCACGGACGGGGGCATCTGTCTGTTTCGCGCGGAAGAGAACTTCAAACGCATGAACCGTTCCGCGAAGAGGCTTTGCATGCCGGAGCTGGATATACCCTTCGTAATGGAGGCTATGAAGGAGCTGATCCGGATCGACCGGGAATGGGTCCCCCATTCGCACGGGACCTCCCTCTACATCCGGCCCACCATGTTGGCCACCGAACCTCACCTGGGGGTCCGGGTGGCGGACGAATACCTCTTCTTCATCATCATCGGACCGGTGGGGGCTTATTACAAGGAGGGCCTCAACCCGGTAAAGATCTACGTGGAGGACAACTACATACGGGCGGCTCAGGGGGGCGTGGGAGAGGCCAAGACGGCCGCCAACTATGCTGCAAGTCTTTTGGCAGGAGAAGAGGCCAAGAAAAAGGGGTTCAGTCAGGTCCTCTGGTTGGACGCCAAGGAAAGGCGTTATGTGGAAGAGGTGGGCACCATGAACATGTTCTTCGTGATCGAGGACGAGGTGATCACCGCGCCCCTGACCGGCACCATCCTCCCCGGTATCACGCGGGACTCAGTGCTTCGGATCGTGAAAGACTGGGGCCTGAAGGTCTCGGAGCGGTCCCTGACCATCGACGAGGTGATCCAGGCGGCCCAGGACGGCCGGCTCAAGGAAGCCTTCGGGACCGGCACAGCGGCGGTCATATCACCCGTGGGGCAGATCACTTACCAGGGGGAGGATCACATCGTCGCGGGCGGTAAGATGGGGGAGCTTTCCCAGCGGCTCTATGATTTCATCGTGGGGATCCAGTACGGTGACCGGGAGGACCCCTACGGCTGGGTGGAGCGCATCGATTGATGGATTCGAACACCCCACCGCCGCGGGCAGGAGGCTGACCCATGATCCCCACCATCGAGTGGCACGGCGACGTGGTTCGGATGATCGACCAGCGGAAGCTGCCCGGCCGGATCGAGTGGTTTGTCTGCCGCGGCTACCGGGATGTAATTCGAGGGATTCGAGGAATGGTCATCCGGGGGGCGCCGGCCATCGGCGTTGCAGCGGGCATGGGTCTCGCCCTGGCCGGCAGGGGCATCAGGGCGCGGTCCTATAAGGCATTCAAGAAGCGGTTCGGAGAGATCGCGGATCGTATGCTGGAAGCGCGACCCACGGCGGTGAACCTTCGTTGGGCGGTGGAACGGATGCTGCGGCTTGTGGAGGAAATGGCCGGAAGGCCCGTGGCGGAGATCCGTGAGGCATTGCGGCGGGAATCGGAGAAGATCCTGGCCGAAGACATCGCAGTAAACCGGAAGATGGGCCGATTCGGCTCCAAACTGGTGCCGGACCGATCCACGGTGCTCACCCACTGCAATGCAGGCTCTCTGGCCACCGGCGGGTACGGGACGGCCCTGGGCGTGATCCGGGCGGCGTGTGAAGCCGGGAAGCGGGTGCAGGTGATCGCCGACGAGACCCGGCCATGGCTCCAGGGACTGCGGCTCACGGCCTTTGAACTCATGCAGGACCACATCCCCGTCACGGTGATCGCGGACAACGCGGCCGGATCCCTCATGCGGGCAGGCCGGATTGATCTCGTGATAACCGGGGCCGACCGGATCGCCGCCAACGGGGACGTGGCCAACAAGATCGGGACCTACCAGGTGGCCCTTCTGGCCAAGGCACACAAGATTCCTTTTTACGTGGCCGCTCCCGTCTCAACCATTGATCCGCGCCTCTCAACGGGTGATGAGATCCCGGTGGAAGAGCGAAGCGGCCGTGAAATCTCACGCGTGGGAAACCGGGAAATGGGCCCTCCGGGGGTTCGGGCGCATAATCCCGTCTTCGACGTGACCCCTGCGAAGTATGTTGCGGCCATCATCACGGAGAAAGGTATCGTTAGGCCGCCATACCGGCGGGCGATTCGGGTTCTCCTGAAAGACTGATATGCGGGATCGGTCGTTCATTCTTCCTTGACCTTCAATATTATCTAGAATATATTTTGGCGTTTTGCAAAGCGGGGCACGCTGGGGCCTTCAGGGGTCCCTGGCCCGGGCACCGCAAAATCCCCGGAAAGGAGTTGGGAAGTTCGACAACGTAATCTGAAGAAGCAGAAAGTGAGACTGGGCATTGGACGCACTATTGGACCTCGTGCTGATCGACCTCTACGAGTGCGATCACGACAGGCTCTTGGATGCGGACAGGATCAGGAAGGACATGGTCAAGGCGGCCGAACTCATGGGAGCGGAGGTGATCAACGCCTCTTTCCACACCTTCGAACCCTGGGGTGTGAGCGGTACGGTCACCATTGCCGAGTCCCATTTGGCGGTTCATACCTGGCCGGAGTACAATTTCGCGGCCATCACTTTCGAGACCTGCGGCCGGGGGATGGACCACAAGAAGGCCTGGGATCACCTGATCCGGTTCTTCCGAGCCAGACGACCCAAAATTATCCACCAGAAGAGAGGCTTTATGGATCTGGGAAGCGACGAGATCGTCTACAAGCAGGAAGTCGGCTGACTTACCGTGCATGGCGACCGCGGCGATCCGGTTAGCATCCATCCCTTCCCTTCAGGTTACGAGACCCGGACCCTGGCCGGGGACGGATACCTATGCCCTTAGTTCCCCCCTCGGGGATCACGCATCTGCTTGAGACCTTTGAAGAACGAGCCCTTTTTCCCGATTTCTACGCCCCCCCAAAGTGGTATTTGTCAATCCGCTTCTGATCTTAATCCTCGAAATATCTAAAAATATACGGATGCCTCTCAAGCCTGTTATGCGAAGAGAGGCGGTTGAGATCTTGCCGTTCCCCTGCTCGGGGTCGGGGATCTCCGACTTGAATTTGGACAAAATTGAACCTTTTTAAGAGGGTTCTCCTTGCCGCTCGGGCGCCGTCACGGGGCGCCGCTCTTGCCCAACGGCTCCATTGTGATCTTGACCACCCTTCTTGTTTCATCCGTCAACTTGTATCGCTCGTCGATACGCACACCGCAGACCCACACAATCCGATCTCCATGTGTCAACAGGGGTGTTTTTCGGCGTTTCTCCGCGGGCATCTTGAGATCCACGAAAAGGTCCTTGACCTTTTTCGTGCCCTTCATACCGAGAGGCCTGAAGCGGTCGCCCGGTCGGAAACTGCGGACAGTCAACGGATACCCCAGCCGGTCCGCATCGAGGTAGGCCACCCGGGAAGAGGCCTCCAGCGTGCGGGGAATGCCTCCACTGCGTTCCTCCACGATGATCCGGACCCCCGGCGGATCCAGGTCGTAACTGCCCGGTTCCGGGATCGGGTACTCGAACCCGGGCTCCCCTCTTCTGGTCTCGGGCCGGGAGAAGAACAGGTCCCCGTAACTCCTTCTGACCACCAACCCCCGGGGCAGGTCCAGGGTAGCCTGGGGCCTCGCGCCCCCAGCCAGTGCCGCCACCGCCTCCACGTGATTCAAGCCCACTGCCCGCAGGTCTCCCTGTACCCGACGGACGGCCCTCCGGATAACTGTCGCCCTGAGGGCCTGGGGCAGAGCGTTTAGATGCTGCACCGGACAATGGAACCCTCCGCCCGAGAGTTCTTTGCCGTGCTCCCCGAGCCAGCGTTCGGCCCAGGCCTCGAGGCATTCTTCCTGAATTCTCATGATCTCCGCGGTCTTTCCGAGGATTCGGGTGATTCTGGGTTGAATCGACTCCAGCCGGGGGAGGATCTCCATCCGAATCCGGTTCCGTAGAAAACGGGAATCCAGGTTGGAGGAATCCTCCACATGATCCAGGCCGTGCCGATCCAGGTAGCGCAGAATCTCCCGCCGTGTCACCTCGAGCAGCGGACGGATGACCCCATCCTCCCTCAAGGGTCGGATTCCGGATAGCCCGGAAACCCCGCTCCCCCGCAGGAGTCTCATGAGAACGGTTTCGGCTTGGTCGTCAAGGTGATGGGCGGTGGCGATCCGCCGGGCCCCCACCTGGTTGCGGACCCGGTCCAGGAATTCATACCTGGCCTGGCGCGCCTGTTCCTCCAGGGACCCCGACCCCTGCAAGGCACCGGGAACGGCCTTGCCCACGTGAATAGGGACACCGAGGTCCCGGGCCAGCCGGACTACGAATCGGGTCTCTGCGGGGTCTTCCGCGGGTCGCAGACCGTGGTCGAAATGGGCGGCCACCACCTCCACCCCCAGGCGTTCTCGCAAGGCGTGGAGCACATGGAGGAGACACACGGAATCGGCCCCCCCCGACACGGCCGCCACGGCTCGATCACCGTGCTCCAAAAGGCCGTACTTTCGGATGGTTTTCAGGCTCTTTTCTTTAAGGTCCATATGAGAAGCCCCCCGCGGCCTCCGTGTGTATCCCATGGCATGGGGAGGTAAGTGAGTCCAAGTCCGGCGGGACGTCCTGCTTCCGGGTCCTCCAGGCTGTGACCTGATGCAAAGGGTAACATGCCTCGGCCGGGAGCACAACCTGACCCATTCCTTGTGAATCGCTGTTTGGGTCGGGAAATTTCGCCTTGACGGATCATCGGCAGGGCCCCCATACTGCCCTGAAATTCGAGGGGCTCGTGCTCCCGCGACGGAGGCGCAAGCCGCGGGGGGAGACCATAGTTCCAGGTGTACTTCAATCGGAGGTCGGCATGGACGAGAAGAGACGGGACACGATCTTTTCGGATAATCTGCGGAGGCTTTTCGAACCCGCCTCCGTGGCCGTGGTGGGGGCCGGCGACGATCCTTCCAAGTTGGGGTTCCATGTGATGAAAAGCCTGGTGGAGGGGGGCTACGGGGGACGGATCGTGCCCGTCAACCCGGGTAGACGGGAGGTGGCGGGCCTCGCCTCGGTCCCTTCCGTGCGCGAGCATCCCGGGTCCCTGGACGCCGCAATCATCGTGGTGCCCGCGGGCCGGGTGGAGCGCGTGTTTGAGGAGTGCGCCGAGAAAGGAGTCCGGGGCATCGTTCTGATCACAGCGGGGTTCAAGGAGATCGAAGATCCGGAAGGCGCACTGCGCCAGGAAAGGCTGGCTGCCTCGGCGGAGCGGAGCCGGATCCCCGTGGTGGGTCCCAATACCTTCGGTATGGTAAACCGGCATGTGAATCTCAACGCCTCCTTCACCCCTGAATTTTCCCTGCTCGATCCGGGAGGGATCTCCCTCGTAAGCCAGAGCGGCGGAATCAGTCACCTGCTGGCCTTCATGGCCATGGAGCAGGGGGTACGTATCGGCAAGGTCGTGGGGCTCGGAAACCGGCTCAACCTGGACTTCGCAACGCTGTTGCCCTACCTCATGGAAGACCCTCAAACCCGGGTCATCGCCCTTTACCTCGAGGGTCTGGACGCGCCGCGCAGGCTCCTGGAAGAAGCGCGCATGTGGCGCGGGAAAAAGCCCGTGCTGGCCTACAAGACAGGACGGGCCGGAACCGGGAACCTGGCCTCCATGTCACACACCGGATCCATGGCCGGGGACCACGCGGTCTGGGAAGGGGCTTTGAGTCAGGCGGGAATCTTGTGGACGCAGACAGCTCAGGACCTTCTGGACGCGGCCCGGGCCCTGGATGTCCTGGAGCCCCCACGTGGGCCGAGGGTGGCCGTTCTGTCGGGCCAAGCGGGGCCCGGGATGGCCGCCTGCGACGTGTGCGAAGAACAAGGAATGGAAATCGTGAGGTTTTCCCCCCGGACCCAGGAGGCCATCAACGGATTCCTTCCGCCGCTGGCCCTGCGGAGCAATCCTGTGGACATGGGCCCCGCCTGGTATGACGCGGAAGCCACCGAAGGGATCGTCCGTGCGGTATTGAAAGACGATAGGGTGGACGCCGTACTCCTCCTCATGATGTTCGCCTCCGCAAACAGGGAGGCGGTGCCGCGGCTTGCCCAAGGCCTGGCCCGGGGCGGGGTCCAAAAGCCCGTGGTGGCCTGCCTCAAGGCCCCTTCAGGGATCTGGGATCAGGCTGTGGAAAGGCTGGAAGGGGCGGGCGTGCTCGTCAACCTGGCGACGCCCGAACGGGCGGCGCACACCCTGGCTCTGATGTGGAAATACGGTTTGCTCACCGATCACAAGGCCTGATGAGATCCTGGAGGCGGGAAATGCGGCGCCGAATTGCCTGCTTTCGGGCCGCGTCCCGGCTCAATCCCTCGATGAGCCGCCAATCCTCCAGCAGAAATACCACCCAGCCCCTCTGGGCGTCCAGGTTGCGGGCCAACTCCGCAAAGCGCCCGGCCCATCGGTCCTCGCCTGATTCACCCGCCAGCAGGGCCGCCTTTCGAGCATAAACGGATGCGTAGAGCTGGTTTTTCTCTGATGAGAGTCGATCATAGAGACCGGGAAAATCCCTCTCTTCGAGCAATACCCGATAGGCCCGGTCATGGACTGGAAGGCCGCCTCCTCCTGCGGACCCCCGGGGCATGGCCGGCGCGGCCTCGGGACAGTCGAGCCCCAGCTCCCGGAACTCGCGCGCCTTTTCCAGGTATCCGGGGGCATCCAGTCCCAGATACCCTTTCAGTTTCCAGAAGAGCTCGTAGTTGTAAGCGACGGCGCAGAAGTCGTCCTGGTGGAGATATTTTTCATTGCTTGCGTAAAACATGCTTTCCGCTTCGCACCACCGCCCCTGGAGAAAGGCCTTGACAAAGGCCTGACGCTGGGCGGCGGCCAGCCTGAGTCTTTCATCAGGGGGGTACGCCTGTTTCGGCCCGGAGGACACGCAGCCTCCAAGCAACAGGATCAAGGTCACTAGGATCAGGATGAGTTTTCTCATGGCATCGGATGTTCCAGGGGCACGCGGGTCTCTTTCTCCGGTCCCAAGGGCCAGGTGCTTTGCAGGCGCTGGAGGAGCTCCGTGCTCAGACGCAGGGTGTACTCTCCTTCACGCCGGATTCGTTCCAGGTCCACCGTGGCGTCCCGGATGTTTTGCGTGATCTTGAGCACGTTCTCGATGGCGGGATTCAGTTGCTCCTTGACCCGGCTGAATTCCGCGACCAGGGCCCGGGCTTCTTTCAGCACCACCATGATTTCCTGCTGCACCGGGGGCAGCACCTCTTCCACCTTCGTGTTGGCATTCTCCAGGAGTCGGTCGAGGCTTTGGCCGATGTGGTCCGCGCGCTCCATGATCCGCCGCAGGCTCCGGACCGCATCCGGGTCCCCGCTGACATACTCCAGAAGGCCGTCCCGGGAGGCCAGCATGCGGCTGATGCGGTCCGTGTTGAGCAGGAGGCGCTGGATCGGTCCCCGGGGATCCACGAACTGGTCCGTGATCTTGCGAATATTGGCCACAGTGACCCGCAGATCGTCCATCACGGGGGCGGCCTCCTTCAGGATCCTGCGAACTTCTTCCTCCACCCCTCCTACTCGTTCCAGGGGGATTTTAGCGCCTTCGGGCAGGAGTTTGCTACCGCGCCCTCCGGGGATGAGCTTGACGAACGCGCTGCCGATCACGCCTTCCCTTGACAAAAAAGTGCGACTGCCGCGGGTGAGCCATTTACGATATTTTTCCAGGATCTGAATTTCGATCCTGGCCTTTCCTGAAGGGTCAAGGGCCACGGCGCTCACCTGCCCTATCTTGATGCCAGTCAGCTTGACCGGGATCCCGGGCTGTATCTGCTCTCCCGTCTCGCACATCAGCAAATAGCTCACCCGGCGACTGAAAAGGTCCTGCCTGACGGCTGCATAAAAGACCAGAAAAAGGGCCGAGGCCAGGACAAGGAGGACGAAAACGCCAACCTTGAGTTCCAGATTTTCCTTCCGCCTGTTCATGGGTTTTGTTCAGGGAACGATATGGTCTCGAATCCCGTCTCCTCGTACCGGTTCCCTTCCTCCTTCGTACATATAATCCATA
>JAFDIS010000179.1 GCA_019307945.1 Deltaproteobacteria bacterium
GTCATGGACGACACCCAGCGTCTCTTGCGATTCGTTTTTCAGACGGAAAATCGACTCACAATCCCGGTCTCCGGTACCGGAAGCCCTCCAGGGCCACCGCCACGGCATAGGGAGTTCCCCCTAGGCCTCCTTGCGACGGATTGATGCGGGCAAGGAACGGGCCGTTGATCAAGTCCACCGCTGCCGGAAGGATGGAGGTCTCCAGGATGCGGTTCATGCGGGAAAAATGGACCACGATCCCGCCCTTGACGGGGACGGTCCCCCCTGTGAGGTTCGTCCCGGAACCCCGGCCCACCACGGGGATCTTTTCCGCATGCGCCAGAGCCAGGATCCTGCTCACTTCCTCTGTGGAATCGGGAAGGACCACCACGTCGGGTTTGGCTTTTTCAAGGGACGCATCGTAGATGTAAAGGGCCGGGTCCATGTCCGAGTGCAGGACGTTTTCGGGCCCGCAGATCTCTTCCAGCTTCTTGACGACTGCCTCTTTGTCCATGAAGATTCTCCTGAAATCGATTTATTGTCCCCTGCCTCTTCCCTGCCGCGGGGAGCCTCATGCCTGAAAAAGCGGAATCACATAAGGCCCCTCGGGCACCACGGCGATACGGGGATCTGCATGTTTTTCGACGCTCGCAAGAACGGCCTCCTCCACGGAGGAAATCGGTTCCACATATATGTCCCGTAGGTCCTCCGGCGCCAGGCCGGTGGCATACAATCGCACGTTGCCCACACGAAGGGCCTTGACCAGCATCTCCGTCTGCCACTCGTCAATAAGGGCCTTTTCCCGGGTCTCCAGCATGGCCATGAAGGCGTCCGGGCCCATCCGGCACAGGGCGCGTTGGGCATCCACGAACTCCCTGCTTCCCATGCCCTCGGAACATTCGCTGGCGATGATGATGTCGCCTCCGGGTTCCAGGATGTCGATCACACCCACCATGCCCTTGACGGTCTGGTAATATGTCTTGTCCAGGGGATAGCCCGCGCTGGTGGTGACGACGGTCTTGAACTTGCGGGGGACCTTGACCTCTGCGTGCTTTCTCATGAAATCCACGGCCAGAAGATGGCTCGATTCGATCTCGCCGAAATTCACGAACCCGATGCGCCGTTCTTCGTCGATCACAACGTTAAGGGCGATGCCGTCCAGGGTCAGTCTCATGTGCCTGATCGTTCCCAGATCCATCAGGGCTCGGTAAAAGGGCAGGATGCCCGCACCGGGAATCCCGAAAATCTGTTTAACCCCCTCGCTTTCCAGGATCCTGACGGCCGCCTCCATGGTTTTCATCTTGGGCATAGCGCGACTCCTTTCTTCATGTCTGGATGATCTGCGGTTTTCTATTCGACCCGTCCGCTCCCATTCCCGGGCAACGGGCGGATGGCAAGCATGCCGTCTACGTGCGCGCCGGCGCCTGGTGGTACCCCAGTTCCCTCGATACGGTCTGGGCGCAGGCCTTGACCATCCGGCCGAACTCCGCCACCCGGTTTTGGGTGAGCCTCATGGCGGCCCCGGAGACCGAGACCGCGGCCACGGGCATGGCCCGGTGGTCGAAAATCAGGGAAGCCACGCAGCGCACGCCCTCTTCCATCTCCTCGTCGTCCACGGCAAAGCCCTGTTCGCGGACGCGGGCCAGTTCTTCCCTCATCTGCTCCTCCACCAGGGTGTGGGGGGTATAGGATTTTCGCTCCACACGCTCCAGATAGGAAACCAGTTCGTCCTCAGCGAAAGTACTCAAAACGGACCGACCACCGTGGGGTCGTCCCTGACCGTCCGGGGGTGTGCGGGAAGAGAAGAAAATCAGCGGTCCCTGCGGACCACTAGGTAGGCGCCGAAGGGTCGCGCCAGGGCCTGGAGCCTCCGTTCCCAACGATCGAATCGGGGTATCAACGAAGGAGGCGTCCATGGAGGAGCAAAGACCGCCGTGCCCCATGAAGCGGGTTTGGTTAATCGCCTCATCTCAGGATAAGAATAGAAACGGCACTGGGTGAAGACGGACTCCCGGAACCATGAGAGGATCCTTCGCTTCAAGGCCCAGAGGCTCCATTTATTGAGGACGCCGATCACGATCCTGCCCCCGGGGCGACACACCCGGACCATCTCGGAGACGGCCAGGGCCGGATCCTGGAAAAACTCGAAAGCGGTGACGGAAAGGACAATGTCGAAACCTTGGCTCACAAAGGGCAATGCCTCGGCGCGGGCCCTGACCAGCCGGAGGTCGAGACCCTCGGCCCGGGCCTTTGCCCCGGCGATGGACACCATGGTCGGGCCCGGGTCGAGCCCCGTACAGTCGAGGCCCATTCGCGCGAGTTCCAGAAGGTAGTTGGCCGTCCCCGTGCCCACATCGAGGACGCGCTCCCCGGGCCGGGGGGCCAGCAGCCTGAAGGTGAGTTCCTTTTCCAGTCGGTCCACGTGGGAACCAAGCGGGGTCTTGAACCACCCGTCGTATTTTTCGGCGATTCGGTCGAATTCCAAAGGGCCCTCCTCTTGTCCGCGAAACGGGGGGCCGGACCTTTCCGGGATTCCGGGACGTGTGGTGGGCGGGAACCTCCCCCCAGGGAAGCCCTGGGGTCACGGATGAAGAAGCATCATACCCCATTTTCCATTAACAGGGAACCCGGTTCCGGGGGAGGGGCAGGGTGATTTTGTTCTGTTGTATCTAGAAAATAAGATCAAGCACTTAAATAAAATCCTGGACAACGGCTTCCGGATGGAGTACATAGGCAGCCCTATGACCCTTCATCCCGG
>JAFDIS010000105.1 GCA_019307945.1 Deltaproteobacteria bacterium
CCACGTAGTAGCCCTTGTACTCAAGCTTGTACGATTCCGACCCCGCGGTGAAGGGCTGCGTCATGGTCCAGGAGCCCCATTCAAGGTAGGAGTTGGAACTGATCATGGACTTGGTGACATCGTAGGTGGGGGAGCCCAGTCCCGTAGCCGGGTTGCTGTCGACCAGGGCGTCACCGAGGTAACCCAGGGAGCTGGATCCATAGACTGGAGACCCCTGGAGCTTGAGGTAGTCCGACGTCACCCGTACGCCGTTCGCCTGGACCGAGGTGCTGTCGAAATTCTGCCGGGAGGTGCTCGCGAACACGTCGCGTAAATACCAACCGTCGCCACTGTCATACGACAGCATGGCGGAAAAATATCCCAGGTGATTGCCGCCGGATGAGCTTGATTCGCCCGAGGAACTGCTGGCGGATTCAGCCGCGTTCTGCTCGTTCGTCTGGTCCGTGCTTTCTTCCACACCTCCTGGCGTGTAATCCTCTCCGCCGCCTTCTTTCTTCTCCTCATCCTCCGGTTTCATGCCCTCATCACCCTTGCAGCCCTCGAGGTCCGTGGTGCAATCGAAGTTTTCGATCAGCCATGAGGGCGCGTCCCGGGTCTGGCCGCACACGCTCATCTGTCCCGGCTGGAATGTTTCACCGGTGGTCTCATTGACCACCTCACCGTCCATGGGAAGGATGTCCGTACAGGAGGCCGATTCCTCTTCAGCGGCTGCCAGGAGGTGCAGGAGGTGCGCCGCTTCCGGGTCGTTGTCCGCCACCAGGACCCCGCCCCCTGCGGTGGGGAACTCACCGGGCGAGTAGACGTGCAATCCGAACTTGGTCCCCCGCACCCCCACGATGGCCGTGGGTGTCTTGACCCGGAATCTGACCTTGCGGTACCGGAAGAGTCTCAGGGCGTAGAACTTGATCTTGCCCCGCAGCATGCTGAAAAAGGAGGTTTTCCGTTTTTTCTTGGGTTCGTCCCGATAGGAGTCCACGCTGAACTGGGAGTCGGGCGCCATGCTGATCACGTCGTCCGAGAAGAGCTTGATGCGGCAACGTGACCTTTTCAGCGTGTACAGGGCGTCGTTTTCATAGACCGTGTCTCCTTGGGCACCGAAAAACGCCTCGCCGCTTCCCCGGTGTACCACCACAACGTGGCCCCTGACACCCGTGATCAGTCCCGCCCTTTTGAAAGAGGACGGAATGAAGCGGTTTCGGATCTCGCGGTCCCGCAGGGACTTGGGCAGATCTGTTGTTTTTACCCCGGCACCCCTCTCTTTTCGGGCCTCCGCAGGCCACGGGAGGCAGAAGAGGCCCGCCAGCAAGAAGATCACTATGCCCAACGATCGACCCTTGCCCTTTTTCATTGTCTTTCCTCCTGTCCCTGGGGGCACCTAGAACTTGACGCCCATGCTCAGTCCGTAGATGGTTTTGTCGAATTCATAGATTTCCGTGTTGGAGTTGTTGTCGATCCAGTTGAAATAGAGCGATACGAACAGGTTTTTCATGAAGTTCTGGCTGAGGGCCGCGTAAACGTTATGGCGTTTGTCCTTGCGGTCCTTCACCCATAGGGGAGCCGGCGCCTCATAGTCCCTCTCCGTGTAGCGATACCGGGCGAAGAACTCCATGTCCCACGGAAACTTTTTATAGTAGGAGATTCCGGCGTTGATTGCGTCATAGGTGTACCGTCTGGTCCGGGCGTTGTGGTTTTCGTCGGAAAGTGAGAGGGAGATTATATCCCGGTTTCGGTTGAAATAGAAATTGGGGCTGATTTCCCACACGCGATTGGCACCGTTTTGTCCCTTCCGGGTGCTGGACTCGTATGAGATGTCGAAATAGGAGAACTGCCCTTTCAAACTGATATTGCGCGTAAAGAAGAACTCCAGGCTCGGGCTGAAGTCATAGGCGTGGAAAAGCCTGTCGTGCTCATAGTAGTTCTTGGCATAACCCACGGGCAGTTTCAAGATGCTCCTGGAAGCCACCCACCATGGGCCGGTGGTGACCCGGTAGTGGAGGAAATCGAATTTGTGGTAGTCGAAATTGTGAGTCTGATAGTAGGTCCCGGTGGTGTTCCACATGAATCCCTTGTGTTCCCCCGGGTCGAAAAGGACGTTCGCAGCCGCGTTGCTCACCGTGACCCAGTCGTCCAGTTCTTTCTGGGTCTTGGACAGGATGAGCCTGCCGCCCGCAGGGGGACCTATAACGTCTTCGTCCGGCCCCGCACTTACGTTGGTGTCCCGGTGAATCCCCTGGGAGATTCTCACGTTGGCGAAAATCTTCTTGGTCTTTTCCGCGATTGCCGCAAGCATTTTTCGAATATTGCGCTTCACGGCCTCGGGCGGGGATGCCTTGAGGACCGTTTCCAGTTCCGCGCGGGAATCCTCATACTTACCCGCCTGGAAATAGGCCGTGGCCAGCTCCAGCCTCACCCGGTGTAGACCGGGGTCAATCTCCAGCATCTGCCTAAACTTTCGCACGGCCAGCTCCGAATCCCCGGCTTTGTAAGCACATGTGCCGTACCAGAACATGATGTCCATGGTCTCCACCATCTCCGATATGGCCCGGAAGATGGGAAGGGCCCTGGCGTATTCCCGGTCGTAAAGCAAGGTCAGGGCCTGAGCCAGCTTGTTGTCCAGTTCCCTGACCAGTTCGGGGGACATCTTCGCCAGTTTCTCCCTGGCCTTTTTATCCACCTGCCGGGCCGCGGGACTCTTGGACAGGGGAGCGGCCTCTGCCTCCCGGGGTTTTTCCTGGGCCAGCGAATAAGGGGCGGCGAAAACGAGGAAAAGACAGATCAGTGCCAGCGGGATACAACTAAGAAACCGATTCATGGCACCTCCTAACGGCTCGAAAAATAGGGTTGGTGGGGATCGCGATTTCCGGGAATTGGGCCTTACCTATGGGAGGTTAATTAATTTAACTTGGTATATATTAACAGAAAATTATAAATATAATAGCCAAAACAGGGTGTTTGTCAAGGCGAAAATCTGCTATCCTCATTCTGAACCGACCGGAATGAAAAATGTCGGTACGGCGGACCGTGCAGTGGGTGGCGAAGGGTTTTAGCCGCGAGAGGGAAGGGTAAAATAGGATAACTAGACAAAAACACTCATGGAATAGGGGTCCATGCCGAATAGGAGTCTGAAGCGGAAAAAGCGCGACCCGGCAAAGGGACTCCAAACGAATACGTTTCGGGGCTCCGCGGAAGGCGATTGATTTGGCGGGGGCGCTATGGTGTATAATGAGGGGTCCGCTGGGCATGCAAGTCAGGTCAGGGGAGGCAGGACGCAGGATCAAGACGTTGGGACGCCGAAAGGGGGTATTTGACGCATGACCCCCTCCTCCGGGGAACCCGCCGGCCCGAAACCACAAGATCCACAAAATTGATTTGGAGGAAAAACGATGGCAGAAAAGAAAGACACCGCTCAGAACGTGGAAGCTCCCGCCACCACCATTCGCTGGAACACGGCCAATCTCAAGAGCAGTTATGCCAATGTCTGTAATGTGACAAGCACGCGGGAAGAGGTGGTTCTCAATTTCGGGATCAACCAGTCCTGGGAGAGGGGCCAGCAGGAAATGGAGATCCAGCTCACCGACCGGATCATCCTGAGCCCCTTTGCCGCCAAGCGCCTGAGCACCATGCTCACGAGGCTCATGGGGGAATACGAGTCTCGATACGGGGAGCTGAATCTGGAGCCCGCGGCCGCTCCGGCGGGGACCACCAAGCAGTAACCTCGCCTTGAGTCTTTATATGAGCGCCTCTTCCCGCGTGGTCCCCGGTCCTTCGAGACCGGGTGGGAGTCGGTCCGCGTAGCCTAGGGGTTTTTTCCCTAACCACGGCGGGGAGACAACAGGCCCTTCTCGGCCCCCGGGAGGCGTCCGGTTTCCATATGGAAGAGATTAGAGAAAAATCCGATGTCTCTGAAGACGGGGTCGTGAAGCGCTTTCCCGACGCCGAGAGGGCCCTGTGGACCCAGTTCGCAGAGGCCGCCACGGTGGAAGGATTCTGCAGGAGTTGGCTGGCCCTGCAATGCCGGATGATCGAAGGGACGGCAGGGGCCCTCGTACTCCTGGGCAAACCGGAGGAGGGACCCTACACACCCGTGGCGGTCTGGCCGGATGCCAAGAAAAACATGGAATACCTGACCCCTGCCGCCGAAAAGGCCCTGGCGGAGCGGCAGGGGGTTTTTTTTGTGCCGGATGAGCTCCGCGGATCGGACTCGGTAGAGGATCGAGGTTTCCATGTGGCCTACCCCATCGAAATTTCGGGAAGGCTTTACGGTGTGGTGGTTCTGGACGTGCGCGCGCCGTCCGACGCCCATCGCCAGCAGGTCCTGCGAATGCTTCACTGGGGGATGGCCTGGCTGGAGGTTCTGTTTCGTCGGAGGGAAGGAAGCAGGGAGTCCGAGACCCTAAGACGCCTCATATCCATCCTGGATCTCCTCTCCGTGGCCCTGGAGCAAGATAGGTTTCAGGGTGCGGCCTCAGCCTTCGTCACCGAGACTGCAGGCCGCCTGGGGTGCGAACGGGTGAGCCTGGGGTTCCTGCGCAAGCGGCACATCCGGGTGAGCCATCTGTCCCACAGCGCGGATTTCGGAAAAAAGATGGGCCTGGTTCATGCTATGGCGGCCGCCATGGAGGAGGCAGTGGACCAGGGCTCCGTCATTGTCTACCCACAGCCCGAGGAGCAGGAGCCCCGCGTAACCAGGGCCCATGAAGAGCTGGCGGAGAAGATGGGGGGGGGATCCGTCTGCACCGTTCCCCTCATGGCCTCCGGCAAGCCCGTGGGCGCTTTGACATTGGAAAGGGACTTAAGAAGCCCTTTTGACTCCGATGAAGTACAACTTTGCGAGGGATTGGGCGCCTTGGTGGGGCCGATACTGGTTGAGAAGCGGAAAAACGACCGCTGGCTAATTCAGAAGACATGGGACTCCTTCAAGAATTCACTGGGCAAATTACTGGGACCGGGGCACCTGGGCCTTAAGTTGTCCGCCCTGGTGCTGGCGGGAGCCGTGGTTTTCTTTTCCCTGGCCCAGGGGGATTATCGAGTCACCGCAAGCGCTACCCTGGAGGGAGAGGTCCAGCGGTCCGTGGTGGCGCCCTTCGACGGTTACGTGGCGGAGGAGGGCGCCCGCGCAGGGGATTTGGTTTCCAAGGGAGACCTGCTGGCCGCCCTGGACGAGCGGGACCTGCGGCTCGAACGGATCAAGTGGGCCAGCGAGAAGGAGCAGCTTCTCAAGGAACACCGGGAGGCCCTGGCCCTCAGGGATAGAGCCAAGATCCGCATCATCCGTGCACGCATCGACCAAGCCGAGGCGCAGTTGGCCCTCCTGGACGAGCAGTTGAGCCGAATGCGGATCGTTTCGCCTTTCGATGGGATCGTGGTGTCAGGTGACCTGACCCAGTCCTTGGGGGCTCCCGTGGAACGGGGCCAGGTCCTCTTCGAGATTGCTCCCCTTGATCGATACCGCGTAGTCTTACGGGTGGACGAGCGTGAGATAACCCGGGTTGTCCCGGGGCAAGAGGGCACACTGGTCCTTTCCTCCATGCCGAACCGTAAGATCGGGTTCGTGGTCAAAAAGATCACGCCCGTTTCCAAGGCGCGCGAAGGCCGCAATTTCTTCCGGGTGGAAGCCGCGTTGAAGGAAACTTCCGGACGACTCCGGCCCGGTATGGAGGGAGTGGGCAAGATCTTCGTGGAGCGGCGAAAACTGATTTGGGTCTGGACCCATGATCTGATCGACTGGTTCAAGCTCTGGGTCTGGTCCTGGCGGCCCTGATTCCCCATGGACAAGAGTCTTTACAGTCCGTCCTGGTACCGCGTGGCCTCCCTCAGGCCTCGCCTGCGGCGGCACGCCGAAATTCACAGGCATGAATACCGGGGTCAGCTCTGGTACGTTCTGCAGGACCATTCCTCGGGAAAATTTCACAGGTTCACCCCGGGCGCCTATCATCTCATCGGCCTCATGGACGGCCGCCGTACGGTTCAGGAAATCTGGGACATGGGCACGGCCAGGCTGGGAGACGACGCCCCGACCCAGGAAGAGATGATTGCGTTGCTGGGGCAACTGCACGGCTTCGACCTCCTGCTGTGCGACGTTCCCCCGGACACGGAAGAGTTGCTCCAAAGGTACGACAAGCAGTACCGCGCGCGCGTCAAACAGAACCTCCGCAGTCCGCTGGCCGTACGCCTTCCCCTCCTGGACCCGGATTTGTTCCTGGAGCGCTACGCAGGCTGGGTCAGGCCCGTCTTCGGCTGGGCCGGCGCCCTGCTCTGGGTCCTGGTGCTGGGTGCGGGCCTGTTTCAGGCCGGGGCCCACTGGGGTGAGTTGACGCGCAACGTTACAGACCGCATCCTGGCGCCCCAAAACCTCTTCCTCCTCTGGGTGACCTTCCCCTTTGTCAAGGCCTTTCACGAATTCGGCCACGCCTTTGCGGCCAAGGTCTGGGGGGGCGAAGTTCACGAGATGGGAATTATGTTCCTGGTCTTTACCCCCGTTCCATACGTGGACGCCTCGGCCGCCTCGGCCTTTCCCGAAAGGCGGAGGCGATTGGTGGTGGGCGCGGCAGGTATCATGGTGGAGCTTTTTATAGCCTCGCTTGCCCTGTTTTTCTGGATTAACGCGGAACCGGGCACCGCGCGTTCCGTGGCGTATAACATCATGCTGATCGCAGGGGTGTCGGCCCTGCTCTTCAACGGCAACCCCCTGCTCCGTTACGATGGATACTATATCCTGGTGGACCTCCTGGGAATTCCTAATCTCTGGACCCGCGGAACCCGGTACGTAGGGTATCTGGTCCAGCGGTACCTGCTGGGCGTCAAGGGGGCCGAGCCCCCGGTGTCCACGCCCGGAGAGCGCGCATGGTTCCTGTTTTATGCCGTGGCGTCGTACATCTACCGCCTTTTCATCTATTCGGCCATCATCCTGTTTGTGGCGGGCAAATTCTTGGTGGCCGGCGTCCTGATAGCAGCATGGGCAGTGGCGAGTATGTTCGTGGTGCCCGCGGCCAAACGGATTTCCTTCCTCTTGACGAGTCCTCTGGTACGCAGAAGACGGGTGAGAGCGATCCTGACGAGCGCCCTGCTTGGAGCCCTTGGGGCGGCGTTGGTCTTCGTGGTTCCGATTCCCCTCTGGACCAGGGCTGAAGGGGTCGTGTGGGTGCCGGAAAAATCCCTGGTTCGCGCCGGCACCGACGGCTTCGTGGAGCGACTCCTGGTGGAGCCAGGCACGCGGGTGCACGCGGGCATGCGGCTCATCCGCTGCCGGGACCCCCTGCTTCCGGCCCACGTTCGGGTCCTGGAATGCCGGATCCGGGAACTGGAAGCGGTCTACGACGCCCAGATCCTGGCAGACCGCGTCAAGGCGCAGATGACCCGGGAAGAGATGGCGGCGGTACGGGCCGAACTGGATCTGGCCCGGGAAAGGCTCTCCGAACTCACCATCGTGAGCCCCACGGACGGGGTGCTGGTGGTCCCCAATGCCGGGGACCTGCCAGGAAAATATCTGAAGAAAGGGCAACTTGTGGCCTATGTGGTGGATCCTTCCAGTCTCACCGCAAGGGTCGTTGTGCCCCAGAAGGACGTGGATCTGGTCAGACACGGCACGCGGCGGGTCGAGGTCCGATTGGCCGAGAACCTTTCCAGGACCATCCCCGCGGTGGTGCGGAGGGAGGTGCCTGCGGCAGTGGACCGTCTCCCCAGCAGCGCCCTGGGCCGGGAGGGCGGGGGGAAAATCGCCGTGGATCCCCGCGACGGGCGAGGGACCTTGGCGATGCAAAAGGTCTTCCAGTTCGACCTGGAGCTCCGCGCCCGCCTCCCGGAGCTTCATCTGGGGAGCAGGGCCTACGTACGGTTCGACCACGGGAGGGAACCCCTGGCGGACCAATGTTATAGGGCTCTCCGACGTCTGTTCCTGAAGCGTTTCAAAGTATGACGGGGGAAAGGACGGGGCTCCGCCGGCCCCATATAAGGATAAGAACCCATGGCCATCCCTGCTGCGGTCACCGCAATATACCCGGAAAGAAAAGAGCCCAGTGACCGATGGCTTGACCGCGCGGCCAAGGCCGCGGCCGGGCTCTTCGTGAGCCGGTCCCGGTTCCGGCCTTTGAGCTTCAAGGCGTTCCTGCGACGGGTTCACGAGGAGGGCCGGGCCCTGGAACGGGAGGGGGACGAGGCCCTGCGCAGGACGGCCGAAGACCTGTCCATCGCCCTGCGGCGGGAGGGCTTCAAGGATCCTCTGGTGGCGCGATCATTTGCCCTGGTCCGGGAGGCCGCCCACCGAACCGTGGGCATGCGGCACTTCGACGTCCAGCTCGTGGGGGGCAGGGTCCTTCTCAAGGGCATGGTGGCCGAGATGGAGACGGGCGAGGGCAAGACGCTCACCGCCACCCTTGCGGCCTGCACCGCGGCCCTGGCGGGCATTCCGGTCCATATTGTCACGGTGAATGACTACCTGGCCTCACGCGACAGCCGCTGGATGGGGCCGATCTACGAGACCCTCGGCCTTACCGTGGGCACCATCGTTCACGGCATGACCCCGGCACAACGGCGTGCCGCCTACGCTTGCGACGTGACTTATTGCACGAACAAGGAAGTGGCCTTCGACTACCTCAAGGACCGCCTGGTGCTCAAGGACAAACGCAGTCCCCTGAGGCTCCAGGTGGAAAGACTCTTCGGCGGGCGGGCCCGGGTGGACAGGCTTCTGCTGAAGGGTCTTCGTTTCGCCATCGTGGACGAAGCGGACAGCGTCCTGGTGGACGAGGCCCGCACACCCCTGATCATCTCGGGGCCGGGGCGGGCGGCCGAGGAGCGGGCGGTCTACGAGAAGGCCCTGGCCCTGAGCGAAAATCTGGTCAAGGGCCGGGATTACACTCTCAGCCTTCGAGAGCGGATCCTGGAACTTACGGAACGTGGAAAGGACCGGCTCGCAGATCTGGCCGAGCCTTTGGGCGGCATCTGGAGCGGTACCCGGCGAAGGGAAGAATTGGTCCAGAAGGCGCTCCAGGCACGCCACCTGTACCTGCGGGACAAGGACTACCTGGTCCAGGACGGTAAGGTCCAGATAGTGGACGAGTATACGGGAAGGCTCATGGCGGATCGGTCTTGGGAGCGGGGCCTTCACCAGTTCATCGAGGTGAAGGAGGGCTGTGAGATTACGGGAGTGCGCGAGACCCTGGCCCGCATCAGCTACCAGCGCTTTTTCAGGCGGTACTTGATGCTCTCCGGTATGACGGGAACGGCCCGGGAGGTGGCCCGGGAACTCTGGGGGGTCTATGGTCTTCGGGTTTTCACCGTGCCCACGAACCGGCCCCTGCGGAGAACCATCCTGCCCGACCGTCTCTTCCCGACCGAGGCCCGTAAATGGGAACAAGTGGTCTCAGACGTGCTGGAAGTGCACCGTCAAGGAAGACCCGTATTGATCGGCACCCGGTCCGTCGCGGCCTCCGAGCACGTAAGCCGCCTGCTGTCCGACAAAGGTCTGGAGCACCGGGTCCTGAACGCGCGCCAGGATCAGGAAGAGGCGGAGATCATCGCCCAGGCCGGGGAACCCGGACGTATCACCGTGGCCACGAACATGGCGGGCCGGGGCACGGACATCAGGTTGGGACCCGGGGTGGCGGACAAGGGGGGCCTTTTTGTGATCGCCACGGAGCGGCACGAGGCGGGCCGAATCGACCGGCAGCTTTTCGGCCGTTGCGGCAGGCAGGGAGATCCCGGCTCCTGTCGGGCCTACGTTTCCATGCAAGACGAGCTTTTGGCCGCCAACACGCACCCGGCGACCAGGAAAACGGCGGGACTCTTGCTCAGGGCACCGGGTGGGCTGTTTACCTGGGTGGGGCGCCTGGTGACTCGGCGGGCCCAGAAACGGGCCGAACGCCTTCATGCCAGGATGAGGCGGGACCTGCTCAAGATGGACGAAAGGCTGAGCACCGCCTTGGCATTCAGCGGTCGGCCGGAATGATGGGGGCGGGCCGGGAAAGAAACGATGGGATACAACCATGAAAAGAAATCGCATAAAGACAATCCTCTGTTTATGGTGGATCGGCCTCCTGGGAGGGGCGGCTTTGGGGGCGGACCTCCCCGAACTGGACGGACTCATTGAGCCTTATATGGTTGTCAAGGTGGGATCAGGTGTGGCGGGTATCCTGGAGGCCGTAACCGTGGACCGGGGCGATTTTGTGCAAAAGGGCCAGGTCCTGGCGGAGCTCGATTCAGGCGTGGAGCGGGCCACCCTGGAACTGGCCCGGGCCCGCGCCGAGATGGAAGAGACCATCTCCCTCAAGAAAGCCCGTCTCGACTTTGTTGCCCGTGAAGAAGAGCGTCGCGACAGGCTCTACCGACAGGGCGCGCTCCCCTATTATGACCGGGACGAGGCACGAACCAACAAGATCATGGCCCAATGCGAACTGCAGGATGCCATCGAAAAAAAGCGGCTGGCCGCCCTGGAGGTGATCCAGGCCGAGGAAGCCCTCAAGCGCCGAAAGATTCGAAGCCCCATCCATGGCGTGGTGAAAGAGCGCTTCCTCTCGCCCGGGGAACGGGTGGAGGATCAACCTATCATGGAGCTTGCCCAGATGGACCCCCTAAACGTGGAGGTGATCGCTCCGGTCAAGTACCTGGGCTTCATACGGGTGGGTATGAAGGCCCTGGTCTTTCCGGAAGAGCCGGTAGGAGGGAAGTATGTCGGCCGCGTCACCATCGTTGACCGGGTAATAGATGCTGCCAGCGGGACCTTCGGCATTCGGGTTGAACTCCCCAACCCCGGGAACAGGATCCCCGCAGGTCTCAAGTGCCGCGTCCGGTTCCTGCGCCGCTGAACACTTCCTGGATTCTCCGCAGACTTTTTTGTTCGTTCGGTGAGCCTCAAGGCTCACCAGTCCATGTCCTCTCTCAAGTGTGTAGTTTGTTTCCACCCGGTGGAATCTTTTTACATAGTTTTCATGGGAATTTCCTTTCCCACACCCCGATTCCTGCCATCTCTGGATCCTAGAACATTATGAATTTACAGGTGTTTTTCTAGTTTAGCCATCAGGCACGCTTCTTGCTTAAAACTAATGTTACCATTCGTGCGCATGAACGGCCCCTTCAAGAGCACCGTGGATTCAAGTCAGGCAAGTAAGCGTGGGGCCTTAAACCAGAGGATCGCGATGATCATGATGAAAAAGACCTTTTACCTCTGCCTGGGCCTCTTCCTGCTCCTGGGATCTGCCGGCGAGGCGGGGGCTCAGATGGTGTTCCACCTGGACTTCTGGCAGGATGGAAGTTACGAGGACACGTGGACGCCACAGATCGGAGAAGAGGCGGTGGTGGGCATTTACGTCTCGAATGTCCCGCCTCCTGGGCTGATCACCATGGGCTTTGTCCTGGAATACGATTTCCTGAAGATCCAGGTACTGACCGCAAGCGTGTATGACGTGAACTGGTCCGCAAGGGGGGTGGACCAGTCCAGAGAAGGGCTTGTGGATTTCACGGGGTTTCGTGTGATCTCCGGCCTTTCAGGCGACGACATCCTCCTGGGCACGGTGACCCTGAGGTGCCTTGCCCAGGGGGAAAGCGAGTTGCGGCTTCAGGACCGCGCAGTGTGGGAGCCCCCATTGGATCCCGAAGATTTCGTGCTGCAAGACGGCAGGGTCCTGGATGGTGAAATCCCCCAAGGCGGGGTTCTCCTGGCCTTGGTGGGCCCCCCTTCCAGTTGCGACTGGGACCGGGACGGTGACGGCGATGTGGACGGCGTGGATCTGGCCTACTTTGCCCAGGGGCCGCCGGACACCGCTGACGTGGGCCCTTTTGGACTGGAGTTCGGACGAAACGATTGTCTTGAATAGGCGCGTGCCGGGCGGGGGCGATCCCCTCCCCTTGCCCCCCTCGCACGCAGAAACCACCAAACCCGAAAGCCAAGGGCAGGGGGTGTGACCCCTCTCCCGGCGCCGGGACAAAACCGGCATACAACTTCCCACCTCAACGTTGAAGAAGAGGAACCTTCCCATGGGTCGCAAGAAGAGATTTACCGGCAAGCGCAGGGCAAGAAACAAGGACGTTATCCCCGGCCGTAAGGTCCACTTCGAGTCCCTGGAGCCCAGGGTTCTGCTTTCCGCGGACCTGGCGTTCAAGATGACGGCCGATGCCCACGACCTGGTACTGGGGGTCGAGGAGGTGGAGGGCGTGGACACGCTGCGCCTCGTGGACCCGACGGTGTCCGATCCGGTGCTCCGGGTATTGGCCGAGAGCCCGCTTTCGGAGACATCCTCGGTCAGTGTGAGGGGCACGGAGGGGCAGGACCGCCTCACGGTGGACCTGAGTGAGACTATCCTGGAGGCCCTTCCGGTGACTTTCGACGGGGGTGGTGGTGAGGATACGCTGGAGGGCCCCGGGGCGGACGTGGTGTGGCGGATCGACGGGCAAGACACGGGGCTGCTGCTGGACCTGCGTTTTGAGGGTGTGGAAAACCTGCTGGGGGCCTCAGGGAATGAAGACACCTTTGTGCTGGCCGAAGGAGGGTCTCTTTCAGGTCTCCTGGACGGGGGCCCGGGTGGTTTTGACACGCTGGTGATCGAGGGGGGCGTGTTTGACACGGTGCGCTATGCCCCAACGGGAGCTGATTCGGGGATCATTGATCTGGACGGCAACGTTTTGCGATACGCGGGGCTGGAGCCCATCTCGAACCAGGGGACATCCACGGACGTGGTGTTTGACCTGACGGGGAGCGATGACGATGCGGTGATCGAGGCTGGGAGCGGGGGCACGGCGTACCGGATCCGGTCCGTGGACAGCGGGTTTGAATTGACAGGATTTGACGCCCCCACGGGATCTCTGACGATCAACGGAGGCGAGGGCGATGACAGCGTGACCATTGCGGCTGACTTGAACCTGGGGACCGCGGATCTTGCGATCAACGCGGAGACCATCACGGTCAACTCCGGGGTGAGCGTCACGGCGGACGACATCACCTTCACGGCCGAGGCCGTGGGCGGAGGGCTCCTGGATTCCTTTCTGCAGACTATCCGAAACGCCCTGGGCACGGACATGGGGCTCAATTTCGATCAGGCCGTAATCGCGGATGCCGCGGCCTCCGTCAATGTGACCGGAGCCACCCTGGAAGGGACGAACATCACGCTCAATGCCTCTTCCACCATGGACCTGGACACGGACGGGTTCAGCCTGAGCAACTTTCACCTGGCCGTGCTCTATGAGAATGCATCGGCCGAGGTCTTGGTTCAGGACGCGGATATCACGGCCTCGGGAGATTTCAGCATCTCCGCATCCACCAGTGTGGACGGAAAGGCCGAGGCCCGGTCTTCATCCTCCGATGACAACACCCAGTGGGATGCGGCCGTGGCCGTCAGCATCGTGCAGAGCACCTCGCGGGCCAACATCGGGGGCACAACGGAGCTGGATGTCGCGGGCGCGGTCAACGTGGAGGCCCAAAGCGCCCTTCGTATTTTCACGGTGGCCGACGGCTCGGCAGGTGGGGCCACCACTGCGGGCGCGGCCATGGCCTTTTCCTATGTCTCCGGTGTCACTGAGGCCATCGTGGACGGCAGTGTCCACATGGCCACGGGGTCCGAGGCCTCGAGCATCAAGGTGGCCTCGGACAGCCGCAGCAGCGTGGTCACCACCGCCAAATCCAGCGCCCAGGGGGCCGAGGAAAGCTCCGGCGGCGACAGGGACAGCGAGGAGAGACTTTCCGATTACGAGGCGGGCACCAGTGACGGGAACGTGAGCGTTGCGGCCGCCGTGGCCATTGCAGACCTCACGAACGAGACGCGCGCCGTGGTGGATTCGACGGGTTCCCTTGCATCTTCAGGTGATGTCTCTATCTCAGCCACCACCACGGACATGGACGCCACGGTGGCTGACGCCAGCGCCACGGAAGGTACCACGGGCGTGGGCGTGGCTGTGGGCATCAATTACGTGGACGTCACGGGCGAGGCACAACTGGGCGGCGCGGACGTCACCG